>NZ_JANKAF010000003.1:0-337436 GCF_024622765.1 Clostridium mucosae
GAGTATGTTTTTATGGCAAAGAAGAAGATGTGCTAATTGCTAATATAATGTTTGAATATGCAGTTAAGTGGATAAACTTAGAAGGAAATAAACTTGTTAAAAAAATGAAACAAGATAAGAGAAGGAAACATTTTGATGGGATAAAAAATGATTATGCACTTGGTTTTATATTTGGATTAGAAGAAAGATTTAAAAGTCAAATAAAAGAAAATAAAGAATGGGGATTAGTTCTTCAAAAGGATCAAGTTGTAGTAGATAGTTATACTAAGTTTTCAAGTGGATTTGGAAGAATATCAGTAAATGAAAAATTCAATAGACATTTCAAAGCCTATAATCAAGGAAAAGAAGATGGTAATAAATTTGACATTTCAGATAAAATTGAAAATGAAGGTGAAGAAGAATTAAAATTAGTTTAAAAATTATAGGACTAAGGATTAGGGATTACAGGATAATGTGTTATAAATGCAAAGATTAATTTTAGGTCATATAAGTTTTCCAATAGGGGGAGAAATCCCCCAATAAATAAAAGGTGTCCCCGGGGGATACAAAGGAGTAAAAATATGAAGAGTGGAGAAGAACGCTTTTTAGAATACATAAATGAACAAACATATATAGAACTAAGTAAAGAAGAAAATATTTCAAAAGATGAAATTATATATTTGGGCTTAGAAATTGGAATAGATGATATTAGTACTTCTCAAAGTAGTTTAATGATAAAAGATAAATTACTACAAAGTGGTATAACCTATTTGGATATTTATAATAAGTTCAAGCATAAAGCTTATGGAATACATCCAAGTAGGTTTGAAAATAAGTTTAAAGTAAATAGTTATCAAAGAAGAAAAATGATAGATACTGGCTTTATAAAAGTTGCTTATTATAAAGAAGAAGAAATATATCCAGGAAGATTTGAGAAAGTTCCTTTTTTCAATCCTAAATGGTATTTTAATATAAATAGTAATGATATTGAAGAATGGAGAATAAATAATATAAAGGGATATGGAAAAGAACAGTTGAAATTAGACATATAAAGCTAAAATATGTTAAAATGAATAATATATTCTAAAAAATAAAAGTGTCCCCGGGGGACACTAATTTAGGAGGAGTATTAGATGAATTTTGAAAAATTAAAAGAGATATTAAAGAATAAAAGGAATATGAAAATAGCTGGAATAGTTGCAGGAGCATTAGTTATTGCAATAGGAGGAAGTGTATTATTATATAATAAATCTAATGTAGAAAATAAAGCTGAAGATAATAAAGTAGTAGCAGTAAATAAAGAAGAATCTAGTAAAGAAGAAACAGAAGCTAGAGAAAAATTAGAGAATTTAAAGAAAATAGATATATCAAAATTATCAGAAGAAGATAAGAAAATACTAGAGAATAAGATAGAGGACATAGCAAAGTTAATAGAAAATAAAGAATATGCGAAAGCAACAACAGAGATAGAAAGTTTAGAAAAAGATACAAATACTAAAATAGAAGAAGTTGCTAAAGCTGAAAGTAAAGAAGAAACTAGCAAAGAAGAAGTTAAAAAAGAAGAGAATAAACAAGAAGTAGTTACTAATACATCAAGTGAAAGTACGAATAATAGTACAAGTAATAATTCAAATAGTAATACGGGTACTACTACAAGTACGAATAATAATACTTCTTCAAGTACAAGTGGGAATGGAAGTAGTAATTCAAATTCTACTCAAGGAACAACTCAACCAAAGCCATCAACGCCTACACCAGCACCACAACCACCAGTTGAAGCTCCAAAGCCAAATTATCCAACTGTAGCAGAAGTACAACAAAGGTTGATTGCATATGGACAAAGCTTAGGACTTAAATATGACCCATCATTAGTAACAGATGGATGGTCAAAAAGAGATACATCACAAATGTGGAGTTCAGAAAGAGGAAATTCAGGTGATCAACAAGTATTGTTTAATGGATTTGAATATGGAAGTTTTGCTATAATAGTTACAGATTTAGGGGGTTTTTGCAAAATGGAAATATATGCACCGTGGGAATAGTTAAAAGTAGCAAGAAAGAGATTTAGTAGAAAAATATACTAAGTCTCTTTTTTAGTGCTTTTAAATAGGCACAAATTAAAATAAAGGAGGAATTTTATGAGATTTTTTAGTGGACTCATAAAGAAAAGTAAAGGAAATTTACAAAGGAAAGAAAGGAGGAGGAGTTTAAGTAAAAGATTGAGTTTAGCATTAGCTTGTTTGTTATCTTTTAATATATTACCAATGGGGAATATGAAAGTTAAAGCAGAAGAACTAACTAATAAGGTAACAGTAAATGGAATGTCAACAGATGAATATAATGAGTTGTATCAGAAATATTTAGATGGTGGCATTATAGAAGACCGTGCTATAGGAAATAGTGGATTAGGTATATCACTTGTAACATCATTTGGTTATCCAGTTATTGCACCACCAATAACAATAGATGGTGACATAGCATATTGTATGAATAGAAACTTACAATTTCCTACTGGAAGTCAGTATCCAAGTGGAAACCCATATGATAATAATAGTGTAAAATCTGTTTTATATTATGGTTATCCAGTTAATACTGGAAATTTACAAGGTAAGTATGGTATAAGTAATGAGCATGCTCAGTATTATACTCAGGTTGCATTATGGGTTGTAACAGGACAATTAGGAAGAAATATTAGTCCAATGAATGGTTATTTACAAGAGCTAATAAATAATGGAGATAATGCAACACTACCTAGAACTTATTTTGAGATAACTCCAAATAATTTAACTGCTGAACAAAAAGGTGGATACCAAGAAACACAAGAAATAAAGACAAATGGTTCAAATGGTACATTTACATTTCCAAGTGATAGTAATGCTTGGTCAGTTGATTTAAATGGAAATGCAAAGAATACTTTTAAGATTGGAGAAAGTTTTAAAGTTAGAGCAACAAAAGGATATAATGGAGAAAAGAGAATAGTAATAAACTCTAGCTTAAAAAAACCAGCAGCACTTAAATATGACGGTTCTGGTGGAATACAGGATTTAGTTAAGTTTTGGGAAGATCCAGTAGGAGAAAGAGAAAATTTAAGAGTTAAATTTAATGGTACTGGTAAAATAGAGTTATTTAAAACAGATGATTTAGGTAATGTATTATCAGGAATTAAATTTGGTTTATATTCAGACGCTGGAGCAACTAATAAAGTTGCTGAAGCAATAACAGGAGTAGATGGTAAGTTAGTATTTGATAATGTTATTGCAGGTGAGTATTGGGTTAAAGAACTTGAAACACTTCCAAGCCATGTTTTGAATCCTGAGATCAAGAAAGTAGTTGTTAATGGTGGAGATACTCAAAGAGTAGACTACACAAATGAAATAATCAAAGGAAGAATAAAAGTAATTAAAGTTGATGAAGAAACAGGAGAAAGACTTCAAGGTGCAGAATTTGATGTTATAGATAAAGAAACAAGTCAAGTAGTTGATAAGCTAGTAACAGGAGTTGACGGAAGTGGTATAAGTAAATTACTTCCTTTTAAAGAGTATATAGTAAAAGAAACAAAAGCTCCACATAAATATGTTCTTAATGGACAAGAGTATTTTGTTACAATAAATCAACATTTACAAACTATTGAATTAACTCATCAAAATAGAATTATCAAAGGTCAAATAGAAATTAATAAAGAAGATAGTGAAATAGCTGGATTAAAACTAGAAGGCTTTAAGTTTGGTATTTTTGATGAAAGTAATACATTAGTTGAAGAGCTTATAACTGATAAAAATGGTCATGATATAAGTGGTCCATTAAATTATGGTGATTATATCTTAAGAGAACTTAAAACAAATGGTAATTATTTATTATCTGATAAAGAGTGGAAAGTTTCAATTAGAGAAGATGGTAAAGTTTATACTTATGACATTACTAATGATGTTATAAAAGGAAAAATTCAAATAGTTAAAATAGATGCTCAAAATGCAGAAAAGCCAGTTAGTGGAGCTAATTTTGATATCGTAGCTGAAGATGTGTTTGGTATTGCTCCAGGTACTATAGTTGATAATGTAACTACAGATACAGACGGTTTTGCATTTACAAAAGACCTTAGAAAAGGTGAATATTATGCTATAGAAAAATCAGTAGGAAATGACTATTGGGTAAATACTAATAAGTATCCTATAACTATTTCAGAGCATGGAAAAGTAGAAGTAGTTCATATAAAAAATGAACCAGTACAAATGAAGCTTAGAGTAGTAAAATACGATGCTGATAGTGAAACTAAGGAAGCTATTAAAGGAACTAAGTTTAAGGTAGTAAATAAAGCAACTGGTGAAGATATAGAGTTTACAGAGTTCTTTGGTATAGTTCCAATAAAGAAAACTATATTTACTACTAGTAAGAATGGTGAAATAGTATTTCCACAAGTATTATCAGCAGGAGATTATTCGCTAGTAGAAACTGAACCAAAAGAAGGATTTAATCCTATTGAACCTATAGACTTTACAATAGATAGAAATACTAACTATGAAGAAATAGAGCTTTTAGGAAAAGTTCATACTATAGAAGTTGGAAATAGTAGAATCAAAGGTAACTTAAAAATAGTTAAAATTGATGAAGAAACACGAGAGCCACTTGAAGGGATAAAATTCAAAGTAACTTGTACTGATGGATTCATGAAAGGTCAAGAGTGGCTTGAACTTACAGATGGAAACGGTGAAATCAACTTAAATGATTTAGAACATGGAAAATACGAAGCTGAAGAAGTAGAAGGGCTTTGGAACTATGTAGAGAATAAAAAGCCTATTAAGTTTGAAATAACAGAAGAAGGTAAAACAGTAGAGCTTCAAGTAACTAATAAAAAGATTAGAGGATCAGTAAAATTAGTTAAAGTTGATGCAGAAACAGGAAGACTACTTGAAGGAGCAGATTTTGAGCTTTGGAATGGTGAAAAGTTAGTTGGTATTTATACTACTGATAAAAAAGGAGAAATAGTAGTAGAAAACTTAGAAGCAGGAAATTACTACTGGGTGGAAGTTAAAGCTCCAGAACATTATAAAATTAATCAAGATGTGTCTTTAGATTTTGTTATCTATGAAGATAATCAAAAAGTAGAAATGACAGTTGAAAATAAGGTTAAAGAAGGAGAAATAGATTTCTCTAAAACTGATGTTACAACTGGAGATTTAATTGAAGGTGCAACAATTCATATTAAAGGATTAGATGAACAAAATAAGCATATAGATTTTGAATTTGTATCAACTAAGGAAGAAACAAGATTTAAACTTCCAATAGGTAGATATGAGTTTAAAGAAACTATTGCACCAGAAGGTTTTGTTCTTAATGAAGAAGTTGGTTATTTTGAAATATTAGAAAATGAAGTAATTAAAGCAGAATTAAAGAATAAGAGAATAGAAGGAATTCTTGAATTTGAAAAGACTGATGTATCTACAGGAGAAGTTATTGAAGGTGCACACATTAAAATTGAATGTGTAGAAGGCTTTAACAAAGGTCAAGTTATAGAATTTGTTTCATCAGCAGAAGGAAATAAATTTGAATTAGAATACGGAAAATATGTAATATCTGAAACAATAGCTCCTGAAGGCTATGAATTAACTACAGAAACATCAACATTTGAAATAACTAAAGATGGACAAATAGTTAAAGCAGAACTTAAAAATAAGAGAATACCAGTTGAAAGTTTACCATACACAGGTGGAACAGACACAACAGTAGTTTTAGGAATTGCTTTAATAGTTACTCTAGCTGGTGTAATAATGTTAAGATATAAAAAAGCTACAAACTAGCTTTTATTTTTTTGCAATAAAATAATTAGAAAAGTGTCCCCAGTGATATGCTCCCATTATAGTAGACAGTTAAAATAATAAAACTGTTCTATAATGGGAGGATTTTTTTATGTCAAGAAAATCAAAAGTATCAACCGAAATAAAAGTCCAAGCTGTTGAAGATTATTTAAGAGATATAAAAAGTTTATCTGAAATAAGTAATGAACTAAATATCTACAAAAGTGCTATTTCAGCTTGGGTCCGTAAATATAAAACCTTTGGGAAAGAAGGTTTATTAAACAAAGGATATAATACATCCTATTCTGCTCAACTTAAAACTCAAGCCGTTATTGATTATCTTGATGGTAAAGGATCATTAGATGATATTTGTATTAAGTATAAGATAAGTGCTATTGGTATTCTCCAGCAATGGATTAAGAAGTATAATGGTCATAAGATATTTAAATCTCATTCAACAAAAGGAGATAAACTTATGACTAATGGAAGAAAAACAACTTATGAAGAAAGAATTGAAATAGTGTCATTTTGTATTGCTAACGCTCACGATTATAATTTAACTGCTAATAAATTTAATGTTTCATATCAACAAGTTTATACTTGGGTAAAAAAATACAATAAGGATGGATATAACGCGCTAGTCGACAGACGCGGTAAAAATAAATCCTTTGAAGAATTAAGTGAATCAGAAAAATTCTCTGCACAATTAAAGCTTTTAGAAGCAGAAAATAGACGTTTAAAAATGGAGAATGATTTCTTAAAAAAATTAGAAGAGATAGAAAGGAGGTAGATAAATACACTATTTCATCCACAAATAAGTATATTGCAATTAGAGAATTACATGAATTAGGGTATTCAATATCTGAACTATGTAAATGTGCTAAAGTTGGGCGTGCTTCCTATTATAAGTGGTTAAATCGTTCCGCAACTGAAAGAGATAAAGAAAATAAAGTTATTTTAGATGAAATTATTAAATTATACTCAGAAGTTAAAGGGATTTATGGCTATCGCCGTATAACGTTAAATATAAATAGAATACTAAATTCAACCTATAATCATAAGCGTATATACAGGCTTATGAAATCTGTAAAACTTACTGCTGTTATTAGGAGAAGAAAGAAAAGATATATTCAAAGTACTCCACAAATTACAGCTGAAAATATATTAAATAGAAAGTTTGTAGCTGATAATCCAAATGAAAAATGGCTAACAGATGTTACTGAATTTAAGATGACTAACGGAAGCAAAGCTTATTTAAGTGCAATACTAGATCTCGGAGATAATAGTATTATTTCGTATGTATTAGGTAAGTCTAACAATAATAAATTAGTTTTTGATACCTTAGACAAAGCTATTGAAGCGAATCCGACCGCAACGCCACTATTCCATAGTGATCGCGGATTCCAATATACATGTAAAACATTCAAGATGAAACTAAATAAAATTAATGCAGTGCAAAGTATGTCTAGGGTAGGTAGATGTATTGATAATGGGCCTATGGAGGCTTTTTGGGGTACTTTAAAATCAGAAATGTACTATCTAAGAAAGTTTTCAACCTTTGAAGAACTTGAACAAGCTATTGATGAATATATAAAATTTTATAATACAAAAAGATTGCAAAAAAAACTAAAAGGTATGGCTCCTATTGAATATAGAAGCCACACCTTAGCAGCATAATTTTATATTATTTACCCTGTCTACTTGACAGGGGGCGGTTCACGGGGGACACCTTTTAATTTAGGAGGAATGGCTTTATGGAGAATATAATTAGAATAGGTATTTATTCAGGGATACTCACTATCATAATAATATTTATAGGAATATTAATTTTTATTGAAAAAGGAGAAAGAGTAAAGCTGATTAAAAGTGAGTGTGGAGTTTTAGCTTTTATTAGTAGCATTCTGTATATGATTGTTGTATTTATTATAGGAATAGTAATTTCCTTGGATGTAAATTATGAAAGCAATATTAAAGAGAATGTGATAGAAACTGAAAAAGAAATAGTGAATTTAAATATAAAAAGTAATGTTAATGGAGAAATAAATGGCTCTTTTTTTATTGGGACAGGTGGTGTTGGAGGTAGTATCAATGATGAAGAATATTACTATTTTTATACTAAAACAGATAATAGATATAAGTTAGAGAAAGTTTTAGCTAAAGATGTAGAATTGATTGAATATGATGGTATCCCGAAGATTGTATATAAAGAAACTAAATTAATTAAAGAGAGGAAAAGAACAAATGGAGTTGTAAGTGATTTCTTAAAACTATATTTCAATAAGGAATGGGAAGAAAATTTATCATTATTTGATTTGATGAAATATGAAGATTCAGAAAAAGAAGAAACTATAATATATATTCCTAAAGATAGTATTTTTACTAATTTTAATCCTAATTTAGAATAAAATAATATCAGACCAAACGAAATATTAAGTAACGGAGCAAAGCGAGTAAGTTAATGTGTAGTGCGGTAGAAACTTATGTGTCCCCGGGGGACACATTTAATATGGAGGGAGAATTTTGAAAATATTGTTATCTAAATATGATATAGTAATTTTACTAAATCTTATAATTTTAACAACAATTATTGAAAGAGAATATATAGACATTAATATTAGAATAATAAATATTTTTCGCATGGGTATAGAGCTTATTTTTATTAGTTCATTAATTTTTTTAGTTATTTATAATATACATAATTTGTTTAGTGGTGATGATTTAAACTTAGATAAGACTACTCTATATAAATATTTTATTATTGAAAATCTAAGTTATATATTTTTCATTGGAATAATATATTTTTTATTTCAACAAAATACTGTATATATTTTAGGGATAAAAGAAGTAATTTTATTATTTGTAAACTTTATTTTAATTTATAAAAAAGGCTTATATAAAGCATTAAGTAAGTAGGCTATTAATTCACTAGATAGAATAAATGTAAGAAAATATGCTAAATAAGCAAGTGGAAAAATTGATTTAGAAAATTTTTTTTTATTAAATAAAAAAGAATTTACTTTCAATAATATTACTGCCCAAATAAATATTGATATATGGAATAAAACATTTGTTTTTAATTTTATAATTAAAATAGCATGAAAAGTTTCTTGTTTATATAGAGGTTTATAAAAAAAATAAATATTTATGAATAATGTCAAAAAGGATATTATGTTAAATATTAAAAAGGAAGTCTTTTTAAATTTTATATGTTTTAAATTAATTGAAGAGTCTGTTTGTAAAATAGAATTATTAGTGTAAGAAGGATTATTTACAATTGTTGTATTATTTATAGTTTTAGAAAAATTAATATTAATTTTTTCGGAAATTTTAAATGTAAAGTTTTTTAAAAGATTAAAATCGAACAAAAAAATCACTCCTTTGATAATATATATTAGCATTATGTCAAAGGAATTATTATTTCAAGGAGGAAAAATGTTAAGTGAAAATTTGAAAAATATAAGGGATAAAAAGAAATTAGGAATAAGGGAACTAGAAAGAATTAGTGGAGTAGCTAATTCTACAATAATTAATATTGAGAAGGGAAAATATAAAAATCCTACAATTGATACTGTATCAAAATTATCAAAGGCATTAGATATAACTATAGATGAATTAGTATATGGAATGAAAGAGTAAGGTGTCCCCGGGGGACACCTTTTAATTATGGAAGGAATGATAAAAGATGAATAGTAAATACAATATAAATGTTTATGAGAATTTAGAAATAAAGAATAAGCTTTATGTACTAGCGAAATTATTGTTAATTATTAGTGAAATAGGATTAATTATATTTAGCCTTATTGGAGATGTAGGAAGAATAGCGAATGAATTTTATATTTCTAATGGAATAGGAGTAGTTAAATTAATATTGTTATTATCAGTTTTGAGTTTTCCAATATATTTAATGAAAATATCATTAGAGTTTATGAATACTCAAAGCATTAGACTTTCAATTATAGAGTTTATAGGGTGCATTTTTGTATGTATGGTTATATTTAATTATTGTATATATTATGACTTAACTAATAATAAGAAGGTACTATATTTAGGTATTTGTTGTTTAATTATATGGCTAATAAAATCTTTAATTAGTATAATTATACAATATCGTTTTTGGAAAGAGATATATGAAGAAGGGATTAAGTTATATGGAGATAGCTTTGAGGAGTATCATGAAGTTGTAATGGAATATAGCAGAGCTTTAACTGATAAAGAACAATTAGATACATGTATTAACTTATTTAATTCTGATAATTCTTTAATTAGTATTGGGTTAGTAAAGCTACAGATTAAATATAAAAAGTGGAGAGAAAATAATAAAATAGCTTAAATTTTATGGAGGTGAAGGAGAGTATTAAACTCTCCTAAATTTAATAGTATCAATTTAAGAATTTACAAATTCATGCCATTTGGTGTGATTACCATATAAGCTTTTATAGTGTATAGTTAATATTATTGCGGTTGATAACCATACAATAAAGTGCTTTAGGTTGAATTCACCATGTAAAGCTACGAAAGGGCTAAGAAAAATTCCAAAGTAGAAAATACCTAGAACAATCTTTTGTAGCTCAAACTTAGCTTTAGAAAATGTAAGTATAAGCTTTTTCATAAGAACACCTCCATAATTTTTATATAGTGTCGAGTTTGACACAAAATAATTTTAACATTAAAAATATAAATAAAAAAAGAAGGTTTAGAAATGTTAGCTAAAAATGTAAAGTATTTAAGAAAAAAGAATGGGTATACATTTAGAGCTTTAGCTAGTAAATATAATATTAGTACAAGGAGTATTAAAGCAATAGAAGATAGAATAACTACTAATCCTACTATAAAAATAGTTGATAGTTTAGCTAAAGGATTTGAAGTAACTATTGATGATTTAATTCATAAAGATTTGCAAAATTAGGAAGGTGTCCCCGGGGGCATCTTTTTAATATAGATATTTAAGAAAAGAACTTCTGACAGGCTGTGCCGAGAAGTTCTTTTTTAGTTAAAGAAGGTGATGAAAGTGTGAGATAAAAGTTTTGTTTAAAAGAAGAGTATAAACTAATTAACAATAAAGTGAGGGAAAACATGAGTAAAAAATTTACAAAAGTAGAAGTTAACAATGAGATTAAAGAAATAAGAAAGTTAATAGGAGAGAAGGAATTTGATAAAGCAGAATTTAAAAGTTTTGAATTATCAGAAGCTATAGTTTCAGATAAAAATAATGCTGATCCATATTTTAAGAATGAATGTGCAAATATAATAAGCAAAATTATTATGAAAGAATGTAATAAAGAACAAATTGATATAGATTATATTTTAGATAATTTTGAAGTATTATCAGAAGAAGTAATGAATGTACAAGGAAGAGTTAAAGGAACATTAAAAGCTGAGATAGTAGCAAATTTAAAGTCATTAAAGTAAAGATGTCCACGGGGGACACCTTTTAAATATATATTTTTAAGTAAAGAGCTTCTGACAGGCTATGCCGAGAAGTTCTTTTTTTTGAAAGGAGGAAGGCATATGGCAGTAGAGAAAATAGAAGCACAAATAAAGAAAAAAGAGAAACAAGTTAAGCAAATAATGGAAATTAAAGATGAAAACTTTAAAGGGTGGTATTTAGAACGTTTAAATGAGTATGTAGAAAATAATTTAGATAGTATTTTTGAATTTATAGGAAAGTAGGAGGAAATAAAAAATGGATGTATTTTTAAGCATATTAAAAACATTAACTCAAGCATTTCAATTAGCAGCAGGGGGAGTTTTTATATTTCGTTTGATGTGTGCTGGATATAAGATGATGTGGTCTAAGGCAAAGAGAGATGAAGTTAAAGAAGATTTAGTTTGGGCATTAGGCGGATTAATATTAGCTTTATGTTGTTTTCCAATAGGAGAATATATTCAAAGTTTAATTAATTTTTAGAATAAGTTTGAGGTATTTTTAAAAGATACCTCAAACTTTTTTATTTTAATTATTAAGGAGGTTTTCTCTTGTTTAATAAATTAAAAAAGAAGATAACTAATAATATCAAGATAAGTAGAGCAGAAGAAAAAATAAGAGAATTAAATGATAATGATAAGAGTATTAGAATTTTAAAAAGGCTCAGGATATTAGCAAATCCAAAAGCCTTAAATATTATCGGGATAGGATTATTTATATTTATTTTTATTATAACAAATATTTTGATAAGATTAATAGATTTTATATTTTTTAAATTTGATAATGTAAATAGTAAATATCCAATGTATAAATTCTTATTACCTAAATATGAATTTTGGCTTATATATTTAATAGTTTTTCTGATTTTAATAGTATTCTATATAAAATTAAGAATAACTATTAAAGCTAGTTTTGAGAATTTAGAGAATGGACAAAAGGGAAGTGGAAGGTTATCAACATTAAAGGAAATTCAAAGTGAATATCATGAAATTCCTGAAAAGGGAAAGAAGTTTAAAGGAAAAGGTGGAGTACCTATATCGAGATTTGGAGATAAAATTTATATAGATATAAGTTCAACTCATACTATAGTTATAGGTACAACTAGAAGTGGTAAGGGGCAAGGGTTTGTATTAATTACTATTGATATATATTCAAGAGCAGAAGAAAAGTCGTCATTAGTTATCAACGATCCTAAAGGGGAGTTGTGTGGAATGAGTAAGGAATTACTTGAAAAAGAAGGGTATGAAGTTAAAGTAATTGATTTTTTAGAGATGAATAATTCCATTGGATATAATCCATTAGAAATTATCAAAGAAGCTTGGAGAGAAGGAGATTTTGCAGAAGCAGAATTAAGATGTAGAACTTTTACCTTTGCAATGTATCATAATACTAAAAGTAATGATAGTACATGGGAAGATTTATCAATGAATTTAGTTAATGCCCTTATATTAGCTTTATGTGAAAGATGTATAAAGACTAATAAAGAAAGAGAAGGAATGACTAAAGAAGAACTTGAACATTGGGATAGGGAGGAGATGAAGGTAAATCTTTTTTCTGTTGCTAATATGTTAGGAGAATTAGGTGGAAAAGAGCTTGAAGAAGGTACAGGAATAGATATTTATTTTGATAATTTACCTAAAGAGTCTATAGCAAAAAGACAATACAATACGGTTAAGTTTGCAAAAAGTAAAACAAGAGCAAGTGTATTTGTTACTGCATCTATGAAATTGCAAGTTTATTTAGGTGAAAGAGTTGCTAAATTAACAAGTTTTAATGACTTAAAACTTGAAGAAATAGGTTTTTATAAGAATGATACTAAAAAAGTTAATGTAATAATTATGGATGCAGATAGACCAAAGGATAAAGATGAAAATAAGAATACAGAAGATAGTATAAGTAATAATGATAGGAAAGATGGAGAAGTACAATTATTTGGAACAAGAGATATACTTCTTTATAAAGATGATAAATTTTCAGAAGAACTTATAAGAGATGGAGTGACTGCAACAGGAGTTAAAGGACAAGACTTAACAGATAAAATAGAAATTAACTACGCAAGAGTTATATGGGGAACACCAGGTACATATGAAATGGAGTATACAGTTTGTGATAAGGCAAATAGTAAACCTATAGCCTTATTCTTAATAGTACCAGACTTTGATAAATCTAATCATATACTATCAACTACTTGCATAGCTCAAATAACTTATATGTTATCAAGAAAGGCTTCATTAAGCGAAAGTGGTTCAACTGATAGGGAAGTAGTATTTATTCTTGATGAAGCTGGTAATATGTGTCCTGTTGAAAATTTCGCAGAAACATTAACTGTATGTTTAGGTAGGGGATTAAAGTTTGTTCCAATAGTTCAGTCATTTGCACAACTTAAAGAGATGTATGGAGAAAATTATAAAACTCTTGTAGACAATTGTGCTAATACAGTTTATATAATGAGTACAGATGTAGATACTACAGAAGAAATTTCTAAAATGACTGGAGAAAAAACAATAGTTACTAATTCAAGACAAGGATCAGTTCTTTCTTTAGATAAAAATATAACTGAAAGTTTAGAAACAGTTCCAGTTATAAGATATGATGATTTAATGAGATTGAAACTAGGGGAAAATGTAGTAATAAAGCCTATGCACAGGCAAGATTTAAAGGGGAATAAAATAGTATCATATCCTATTTTAAATACGGAAGAAATGGGTATGAAATTTCAATATGAGTATTTAAGTGATGTATTTTCTAAAAATTCATCTATGAGAAATATTTATATTAAAAATTCATTTAATACTGTATCTCTTGAAGAGTTAAAAGTTGATTTTGAAGATGAAATGGTTGATTTAATAAAAAATAAAATGCAACAAATTATAGAAGAGAATGCTTTGAGAGATTATCAAAGAGAACAAGCAAAAAAAGCACTTGAAGCTGAAAAAGCTAAAGAAAAGAAAGAAGTTACGAAAGAAAAGAGTAAAAATAATTTAAAGAAGAGTAAAAAATCAGAAATAGTAAAACAACTAAATCCTATTTTATCAGATGCAGAAATAGAAGTAATTGAAGAAATTGAAAGTGCAGATGATATGAAAGAGTATATAAAAAATTTGAGGGAAGAAGGTAAATTTGGAGATGATGTTTTAAAGAAAGTAAATAATATTATGAACAAGTAGATAGGAGGAAAAATATAATATGGGAGAAGCAGAAGCTATAAGAATATTACTAGAGTTTTCAGATATGTTAACTCCTAGTAATATTTTTTATTTTCTCGTAAGGTTTTTAGGGTGGGGATTAATAAAATTATTAGAAATTTTAGTTAATTCTGCTCAAGGGGTATTAGATAATATAATGAAGTTTTTGAACTTCTTTGATAGTGCAGTTGTTTCAGAAATAATAGATAAAATTAAGCCTATAGCAATAGCTTTTTTAGCAATAGCATTACTTTATATATCATATCAGCTTATGATGAATAGAAAGAAGTTTGATGTAAGTAAGATACCTAGCAATATTGTTATAGCATTATTAATAGTATTCTTTTTACCTACTGCCATGAAATCTTTAGGAGATATGACTAAAGAAGGTTTTAAACTATTTACGGCAGATGATGGAACATTGGCAACTGAAATAATATCTAGTAATGTTACTGATGTGTATTTATTTGACCAAAATAATTTTGAAAGTAGAGATTTAGAACCAAGAAACAATATTGATAAAAGTAATATAACAAAGATAGACCCAACAGAAGAAATAAATAGAAGTAAGGTGAAAAATAAAAAAGTATTTGAAAATAAGTTAATACCTAGCACAAAAGGGGAAGGATATGAGTTAACTAGAATAAATGGATGGTTTAAAATCGATAGTGAATACTATCGTTGGGATATAAACTTTTTTCAGATTATTACAACCTTACTTATAACTGCATTAGTATTAATATTTACAATGGTTAAGGTTGTAAAATTAATGATAGAACTAGCCTTTGGTAAAGTATTTATAATGGGAGTAGTATTTGCAGATATAGGTAGTGGGCAAAAAACTAAACAAATACTAATGCACATATTATCTTTATATATAGCTATAATATCTGTAGGATTAACACTAGAATTATATATATTAGGTACTGCATGGATGCAAAATAGAGTTACTGGATTTGCTGGAGTAATGATTAATTTTGGAGCAGGACTTTTCGTAATAGATGGTCCTAATCTATTAGAAAAGATATTTGGTGTAGATGCAGGGCTTTCAAGTGGTGTTAGAACACTAATGGGAATAAATAGTGCTATGGATATACTAGGAAAGGTTGGTCGTGGATTAGATAAAGTTGGTGATATTGCAAAAAGTGGATTAGGAGCAGGGGTTAAAGGTTTTAGAGATGGAGTAATTCCTGATTTAGAAGATGAAATGAATAATGATGTCTTTAATCCATTACAACAATCTTTATTAGGTGATGGCAATATGAAAGAATTAAGTGATGGAAATTCTGATATAGATGATGATTTATTTAGTTCTATAGATAATACTCCTCCTAATGATATGCCACCAAATGATGGTATTATGGAAGATGATAGTTCAGACTTATATAGTAGCATAGATGATGAAAGTTTAAATAATGATGTAGATGGTAATATGTCAGATTTATATAATAAAGATATTCCTAATTTAGATGATAATATAACAAGTAGTAATTTGGGGAGTGATGACATTGCTAATACATCATTAGGAAAGGAAACTAAGAGTTTAGAAGATTTAGATAGAGATATTCCAACCTTAGATAATGAGATAGGAAATAATAAGAGTGGAATTTCTAATAAAGACTTTGGAAAAGAAGGTAAAAAGATAAATGGAATAAATAGAGATATTCCAGGATTAAATGAAGATAGAACTGATTCGAGAAGTGGTATTTATAATAGAAACATTTCCGAACTTAATGGTGGTGTAGGAAGTATAGAGTTAGGAAATAATTTTATTCAAGGAGACAACTTTACTATGGATAAGGTTGAACCGTTAAGTGGTAAAGGTAATGGAGTTACTAGCTATAATAGATTAGCAAAAGGAGAAAATAGAGAATGGACTTATGGGGAAACGTCAACACCTAACTTTAATGGTAACAGTAATACTCATACTAATGGAGAGTTTGGATCAGGTATTGATTTAAGTGCAAGAAGAAGAGTATATGACAAGCCGAATTACATTGACCCGAAAGAAACAAGAAATGTTAAAGATTTATTAGGGGGATTAATGAATTCTAAAGTTAATAATATTAAGAATAGTGAATTAGCTAATAACATGAGGACAAGTTATAAGATAGGTAACAATACTGCGAAAGATTTACGAAGATATGTAGGAATAAAAGAGCAAGAGATAAAAGATAAAATTGTAGCTGATAGAATAAGGAGGAATTTATAATGAAGTTTATTATCCCAACAGAACTTGATGTAAAAATGTCAACTAATAGATTTCCAATAACCTTTATTGATTTTGGTGTAATCATATTAGCTTTTTTAATTTCTTTCGGATTAAGAGTAGTAGTATATCCACCATTACAAATACCTTTCATTATATTTGTATTAATAACAACAACTATATTAGTATTAGATTCACCAGATAATAAAGGGAAAAAAGTATATGATAGTATAATATTAACTTTCAAGAAAGAAAAGAGTACATTTAGTAGAATTGAAAATTATGAAGAAGATTAGAATAAGATTGTTAATAAATGAATATTAAAGGTGTCCCCCGGGGACACCTTTTTATATGGGAAAGGAATGTTGAAAGTGAGTTTAAGAGAAACTTTTAATAAGAGTAAAGTTAAAAGAGCAAATAAAAAAGAACAGAAGGAATTGAAAAAAGAAGAAAAGCAAAAGGAGAAACTTAAAAAACAGAAAGAAAAAGAGGAAAAGAAAAGTCTTATAGCAGAAGATAAAAAGGTTTTTAAAGAAACAAAAGATAATCTACCTATTATTTCTTTATCTGAATATGGATACTTTAAGACTCAAACAGGTTATTTAGATATATTACAAATTGAAAGTATAGATATAAAAAGTATGAATGATGTGGAGTATCACACTTATATTTTATCCTTTACTAACTTACTACAAAGTTATACAGAAGATATGAAAATAATAGCTATGAACTATCCAGCAGATACTAGCAGACAACAAAAATATTTAATGAAGAAAATAGCACAATGTAACAATACTAATCAAATGAGCTTTTTGGAGCATAGAATGAGGCAATTAAAAACTATTGAGGATAAAAGAACTAATAGAGAATTCTTTTTAATGATATTTGCTAAAGATGATAAAGAAATGATTAATAATAAAGAACTAGCATTATCAAGCAATAGGGAACTACAAGTATTTGAAATAGATATTGAAAAGAAGATTAAAATACTTAAAAAGCTAAATAATATGAACTCTAAAGTTGATTAATAAAATTTTATTAATGTATGGAATTATAGTCCATACACTAATAAATATTCATTAAATGTATTTTTACTAATTACTTTAAACCCAAACTTTTTATAATAATTAATTAACGGATAAGAGCAATAAAGTATTAAAGGAATATTTAAGCGTTTTTGAAGCTTTATTAAATCAATTAAAAAATTAGAACCAATATGCTTACCTTGTTTTAGTGAAATTAAATAGTGTAATTCAAGAATAAATGAATTTATAGGTAATTCTTTGATAAAAGAATTTTTTGATATAGCAATTTGAGCTAGTAAAGAGTAATCTTTGTTTATTAATCTAAAACATATTTCTTTATTAATATTTTCTACAATAAAGTATTTAGATGAATCAATCCAATTCAGTAACTCCTTAATCTCTTTTAAATTATGCATTTCAGCAGTAGTGAAGAAATATTTAAATAGATGCTTATGAACTTTATTAGTATTAAAAAAGAAATAAATTTTTTTAGATAACCAAGGGAAATTATAATAGTAAGTTATTAAATCTTTTAATTCTTCAAGTTCGTTAAATTTATTAATCAATAGATTCACCTCATTAAATAGTATTTAAAAATATTATAACAAAAAGGAGAAAAGTATGGATATAACAATCAATAAAAAAGATAAATGTACCTGTGTATTTAGCAAGGTTAAAAAATGTAAAGATGAAAATGGGAATATAATGTTAAAATGTAGAAGGTGTAAGAAGATAATTTTTGTAGCAGATAAAAAAGTTAATATTAAAGAGATGATAGCAACAACTAGAACTGGATTAGGTAGAAGTGATAAGTTATAAATAGAAAAAAATAATAAATATTAAAATAGTAAGGTGTCCCCAGGGGACACCTTACTATTATGGAGGTAGATTATGAAGATAGCAGAAATCAATAGTGGATATAATCCATATTTATTAAGTGAAATTCAACCACAGGGTGGAGTTAAATTTGATGAAAATAAGATAATAAAAGGTGATGGATATGAAGCTTGTTTATATGTATATGCTTTCCCAACAGAAGTAGATCAGTTTTGGCTTAACAGTATTGTTAATATAGAAAATACTATTGCAACTATTGATATAGCAACCGAAGCTAAAGAATTAATAATAAGAAAAATAGATAAAGCTTTAGATGAACAAAATTCAAGATATAATGAAGCTGTAAAGCATAGTGATAGAAAGAAGGCTGAAAAGGAATATAGAATATTGGAGCTTTTAGCTGAGGAAGTTATGCAAAGGGGAGAAGTCATAAAACTTATAACTGTTAGAGTCTATGTATCGGCTCCAACTAGAACAGAATTAGAAGAAACTATAGATAAAGTAAGAAAGAAAATTGAAGAAGGGAAATTATTTAAAGCTATTGTATTATTAAATGAACAAAACTATGAATATCAATCATTATTTACAAGTTATGCAGTTCAAAGAGAATATGATAATAAGAGAAAATGGAAGCCAATACCTGCATTAAGTTTAGGTGCTGGACTTCCATTTCATTATACATCTATAAACGACCCAAGGGGGCTTTTTATTGGAACAACTACAACTGGTGGTAGTGTTATATTTGATTTATTTCATAATACCAATAAAAGAATATCTTATAGTTGTTTGTTAATGGGGAAACCAGGTTCAGGTAAATCATCATTAATGAAAAAGATAATTGTAAATAATATTATTTCTGGTAATTATGTAAGAAGTATTGATGTTGCTAATGAATTTAGTGCATTAGTAGAATTTTTAGGTGGAAAAGAAATATTTTTAGATGGTACTGGTGATATTGTAAATCCATTACACATATATCCAACAATTGCAGATGAAAGAACAGGAATGATATTAGAAGATAAATGCTTTGCTAGTAATTTAGCGAGATTAAATAATTTATATAGAACTTTAAAGCCTACTTGTTCTGAAGATGAAATATCAGAGTTTGAAATATTAATATGTGAGTTTTATGAGGAATTTGGAATTGAGAAAAGGAAAGCAACTCAATATAAAGCAAGTCAATATCCTATACTAGATGATTTCTTAAAGTATGTTAGAAAGCAATTGTATTTTGAAAATGGAAAGGTAAAAGAGTTAACACCTAGTAGGTTAGGAAGATTAGAAAGTATAGAGCTATTAATTTCTAAACTGATTTTAAATTATGGAGATTTATTTAATGCTCATTCAACTATAGATGATATAACGAAAGTACAATTTGTATCTTATAATTGTACTAATTTAAAGCAAATGGATAAAAGAATTTTTACAACACAATTATTTACTGCTTTAAGTTCTATATGGGGACAAGCATTAGTTGTAGGAAGAAAAGAAAAATATGATTATGAGAATGGAAATAAATCAGAAGATGAAGTTAAGAAGTTCCTTTTAGTATTAGATGAAGCACATAACTTTATAAATGTAAATAATATAGATGCAATTGAAATAGTTGAAACTGCTATTAGAGAGTTAAGAAAATTCTTTGGTGGAGTAATGTTAGCTAATCATACAATAAATGACTACGTTCCTGAAAATGCAAAGAACCATCAAGCATTAGAAAGAATTAAAAAGATATTTACAATGACACAATATAAATTTATTATGAAACAAGATACTGCTGATAAAGAACTTTTAGGAAAAGTATTTAAAGGTATTTTAAGTGAAAGTGAAATAGATAGTATTCCTAAGTTTGGAAAGGGAAGATGTATTTTAGCTATTGATGGATTATCAAATGTTTCAATGCAAGTGCAACTATCAGAAGAAGAAAAATTAATCTTTAAAGGTGGTATGTAGTATGAAGAAAAAAATTATATTAGTTTTAATTGCTTCACTTACATTAGTAAGTGGAGTTTTTATTATAAATAAAAATAAATCAGATGATTTTTATAAAGAAGATACTACTTATGTAGAAGATGAAGCTAATAAAAATGAAGGTGAAAACAAGAATGGATTAGATGAAAATTTACCTAAAGATGAAGTAGAGAATGAAAAGCTAGAAGAAAATAGCATTGAAGCTTCTAATGAAGAAATAGAAAAAACAAAAGAAATTGGATTAAGTTTTATACCGTTAATTCATAGTTATGACTTAGATAACGGACACGAAAGTAATGTGAAGAAAGCTACTGAATATGCTACTGAAAGTATGAAAGGATTTCTCATTGGTACTTTTGTTGAAAGTAAACAACCGATATTATTTAAAGACTTTTTTGCTAGAGAAGTTTATGAGGTAAATCCTATAGAGAGTAAAGTTAATGAAGATAATTCTTTAACTTGGGAGTATGAAGTAAGGTCAAATATTCTTGATAGAAATAAAGAAATTATAAACCAGGAACATAATATAGTTACATTACTTTTTGTAAAAGAAAATAATGAATGGAGAGTTGGAAATTATGCAACAACTCAATATAGGTAAAAAATATAGACAAGCTAAAAAATATAAAAAGATTATGGAGCTATTAATAAAAGGATTAATAGCTTTATTAAGTTCTACCTTTGGATTAGTAATATTAATGGGTGGAGCAATATTACTTTTTGTAGTTGGAGTTAATAGTAGTCAAGGCAATATATCTGATTTAAATGGAGAAGTTCCAAGGGAATATATACAGTATTATAATGAAGCAAGTGAAATATTTAATATTCCTAATTGGATTTTGGCTGCGGTATCAAAACAAGAAAGTAATTTTAATCCTAATGCTAGTTATGCAGGAGCACATGGAATAATGCAAATACAGAAAATAGATTTTAGTGGATTAGATTTATGGGCAAGTCATCTTAATGGAGGACTTGGAGCAGAATATAAAAAGCTAGGATATGAATTTTCAAGTGCTGATGAAATGTGGAATATTTATTTGAAAGAGCCAAGAGTTCAGATAGTAGCCGGTGCATATATACTTAGATATTATGCTAATTATGTTTTATACAGTAAAGGATATGTAAATAAATTAGATTATAACAATAATGAAAATATGAATTTAATTAATTGGAATAGTAATGAAAATGATGTTGAGTTTAGAGAAATATTACGCAGAATATTTGCCTGTTATAATGGAGGTCCAAGCTATGGAATGAGCGTAGACCTTGATAACGCACAACATAATTATCCCAATAAAGTTTTCAAATATGCTATGGAATTTAGAGATGGTGGATTAACCGGGAGTGGAACTCCAGTAGATAATGAAACAATAGAAAAAGCAATAGAAGCTGGTATGAAGTGGGTAGGAAAATCACCTTATGTATGGGGAGGCGGGAGAACACAAGCTGATGTAGATGCCGGTAGATTTGATTGTAGTTCTTTTGTTCATTATATGTATGCAAGTGCTGGTATTCAACTTGGCGATAGATCAAGTGTAGTTACATTTTCATTAGTTAATATGGGACAAAAGATAGACCCTAAAGATATGCAAAGGGGAGATATAATATTTTTTGATACCTATACTATTGATGGTCATGTAGGTGTGTATCTTGGAGATGGAAAGTTCATACATGATGGGCCTACAAATGGAGTAGAAATTGCTGATATAAACTTACCATATTGGCAACAAACTTTTAATGGAAAAGTAAGAAGAGTAGTTAATTAAATGAGGTGAATATAGATGAGTTTTGATAAAAAAATAAATAAAAAGCTAGAAGAAATTCAAAGTAAAGCTGAAAAAATAAGAAGTAAAATAAATTATAAAAGGTCATATAAATATATTCTGTTAGTAATTTTTATTGCAACAGGATATATTTTTTTTCTTTCTTCAGGAGCATTTTTTGAAACAAATAATAGGTTAACTACAACAGAATTAAATAAAAAAATAGCATTAAAAAATTCAGAAGTATTTATAAAAGAAGAACAAATTAATGAAGAAAAAAATCTGTTAGAAGTTAAATTGGGAGTGAATAAAACTAATATAAACTTTGGAAATGATTTTGAGTTTGAAGCAATAACAAGAGAAAATACAAACAAGAAATTGCCAATAGAATTTATGACAGTAGATGAAAATAATATAGTTATTTTTATTACAACACCTAAAAAGTGGAGTGCTATTGCAATGGATATTAAAGAGAAAAATGCTAAAGAAAATGGAGAAACAAGAGTATATATAGATGAAAGAATTTGCAAAAAAAACAATGAGTTAGATAAGAGAAATAAAGAAGAATATATGATAGAAAATATAGAAGTTGATATAAAAAATATAGAAGATGCTATTGTAAAATATGAAGAAGAAATTGAAGAAAAGAGAGTAACAATAGATAATACAAAAGAAGAAATTAATACCTTAGAAGGTAAGAAAGAATATTTAACAGATAAAGAAAAAGCAGAAGCTAATCAAAAAATAGATAGTCATAACAACAGTATCTATTCATTAGAAAGCTCTATAAAAGAGATAGAAAAAAATATAAATGAAGCAAAAGAAAAGCTAGAATTAGCTAATAAAAAGATGAATGATATTATAAAAAGTTTACCAGACCATCTATATAATAAGTACAGGTAAATAGAGAAAAAAGGTTATGTAAAAGTTATGCAAAAAGTTATGTGAAAGTTATGTAAAACAATATTTTGGTGTTATCAGAGAAACCCTAGGCTTTGCCTAGGTTAGCAAAGATTTGCTAACAGTTTCTCCTTATGCTCTGACTTAATTTTAGAAAGTGATATATTAAGTTTTAAATTAGTATTTTAATATATTGAAATTTAAGATTTAGATTATTACTTTCTTCTAAAATTAAGTCATTCTTTTTTGGTATTTGGTTAAGCTTTTTAAAAGCTTATTGCGATAGCAACTTAAAAAATGAATGTTAGGAGGGGGAAGTATGGATATATTAATACGAAAAGTTCCAACAAATGTTGTAGCATTAATTGATGAAAAAGCTAAAAAGAGTGGGGTAAGTAGAGAAGAGTTTTTAAGAGAACAATTATTACTTATTTCATTAGATGATGAAATAAAAAAGGTTCAAGATAGAGAAGCAATGATGATGAATAAATTATCTAAGATAATAGATTTAAATACAAAAGTAATAAGTACATTTATGAAAGAAAATTGTATAAGTTATGAGGAGGTTTTTGAAAGTGAATAAATTGAGAAAGGGATATTGTGTAAGTAAGGAAACTCATGAATATTTAATGAAGATAAAAAAAGAAAATAATTTATCATCAGTAAGTTTAGCATTAGAAATGGTAGTATCAGAACATGAGAAACGCTCAAGAATTAAAACAGAAGATACTGCAAAACTTATGGCGAAAGAAATAGGAAAAGTATTAAAAGATGATGTAGATAAATTTAAAGTAAGTTCAAGAGAAACAGATAAAAATGTTCAAATATTAATAGAAATGTTCAATGGATATTTAGTGAAATCAGGTATTAGTGATATAGTAACAACAACTGGATTAACAACAGAATTTGCTATTGAAAGTCCAGCTTTAAAAATAGCAAAAGAAGAAGTAAAGAAAAGACTACATAGAAATAAAATAATGAAAGAGAATAAGATAAATGAGTAGTCCAGCAGTAGTTTTTGTTTCAAGATTTGTACAAGCAAATGATAGAGTTTTTTCATCATATATTGATTATATAGATAGAGATGAAGCTACAAGAGCCTATAAGTTTGATGAATTTTCTCTTTATAATGATTATATGGATAATCCGGAAAAGTTAGGAAGTCTTTTTACTTCCGATAAAGATTATTTGACAGAAAAAGAAAAAAGTAATTTGAAAAATAAATTTAGATTAGCACAAAGAAATGGTAGTTTAATGTGGCAAGATGTATTCAGTTTTGATAATGAATGGTTAGTAGAGAATGGATATTATGATGAAAAAACTCATACACTTGATGAAGAAAAAATAAGGGGAGCAGTAAGAAGATGTATGAATAATAATCTTGACAAAGGTAATATGGATACTGCTATTTGGAGTGCGAGTTTTCATTATAATACAGATAATATTCACGTTCATATTGCAACAGTTGAATTAACTGATAATCCTAGGAAAAGAGGAAAACGTACTAAATCAGAACTAAGTAAAATGAAAAGTAATTTTATAAATGAATTAAGACATAGAGAAAAAGAGTATCAGAAAATTAATGAAATTATAAGAGAAAATATAATAAAAGATAGAGAAAATTTTATGTCATCTGATGATAAATTTTTAAAAGAAAAGACTTTAGAATTATTAAAAAAATTACCGGATAATAAAAGATATTGGCAGTATGGATATAACAAAATAAATAATGTAAAACCTTTAATAGATGCAATAAGTAAGCATTATATTGAAACATATCATAAAGAAGATTATAAAGAGTTAATGAAAATATTAACTTTAGAAGAAATAGAACTTAAAAGAGTTTATGGAGAAGGACAAGAAGGAAAAGAGAAAGGGAGGTATAATGATTATAAGAAGAATAAGGAAAAAGAATTATTAAAAAGAATGGGGAATTCAATTTTAAAAGAACTTAGAGATTACGTAAAGGAAGAAGAAGAAAAATTTAAAAGTAAAAAAGAAAAGGTTAAAGAGCTTGATGAAGAAAATTTTAAAGAAGACTTTAAAATTGATAGAAAAAAAGTTAATGGTTTGAAAGAGAGAAAAGGGGAGAGTGAAAATCGGGAGTTCAAAAAAGGAGATAAAGAAAAAAGAAGTTCTAAAGAAAACTTTAGAACTGATAGGGAAAAGATTAATAGGTCAAGCGAAAAAAATGAAGATATTTTAGAGCAATTTTTGCAAGAAAAGGTATTTAAAAATATTAAAGAACAATCGAAAAATAGTTTTGTAAATAGTAATAAATATAATATAAGTATTAATGCTGGAACAATGAATAGATTAAAAAAAGCAATGAAAAATGACTTTGAAAAATATATAAATCAAAGAGAATATGAAAAAGCAGAAAGAAACAGAGAGTATGAAAACGAACGATATAATGAATTTGAATTATAGAAAAAGAAAGGCTTGGAGGTAAAAGATGTTTAGTAATTTGGGAGTAGTAAGAGAAGTAATAAGTGATACTGAATTAAAAGTATACAATAGTGTTGAGAAAAAAGAAGTTATAGTAAAAGCTTCAAAAGATTATGTTACTTCAATAAAATTAGAATTAAAAGATGAAGATCACGAAACTATGATTGTTGAGTATGATTTGAAAACAAAGATTGTGAATGAAAATATTGAATAGTAAACGCCAGGTAAAACGCCTGGCGTTTTATTATACAAATTTTTAGGAAAGGAGAAAAAAATGAATGGCAAAAACATACAAAAGAAAATCACAAGAAGAAAAAGAAAAGGGAATTAATGAACTTATAGAAAAAGCAAATATAGGAATAGAGAATAGTTTTACTACTCCGGAAAGCTTAAAAGAATTTTTAAACTACATGAGTAAGTTTTATAACTATTCGCTAAGGAATGCTTCATTAATTCAAGAACAATTTCGTGGAGCATTAGCCGTAGGCTCATATGCTTTTTGGAAAGAAAAAGGTTTTACAGTTAATAAAGGTGAGAAAGGAATTAAAATTTTAGTTCCAAACAGATTAAGTGATTACTTTATTAACGAAAAAGGAGAAGAAGTTAAGTTAAAAGATGCATCAAAAGAAGAAAAGAAGTTAATAGAGCAAGGAGATATTGAAGTTAGAAAAGGGAAATTAATATTTAATCAAGGATATGTTTTTGAAGTAACACAAACTAATGCAAAAGCAGAAGATTTACCTAAAATATTTCCTGGTAGATGGCTTGATGGAGAAGTTAAAAATTATGAGTTAATGTATAAAGCTATGGAGAATATAGCAAAGAAAATAGGAGTTAAAATTATAGAGCCTAAAGATGAATTAGGTGCAGTAAAAGGTGTAAGTTATCCAGCAACAAAAGAAGTAGCTTTAAATCCTAGAAATACTAAATTACAAAATGTTAAAACGTTAATTCATGAGTTAACCCATGCGAAGCTTCATACTATGGAAACGAGAGACAACTATACTACAAATGAAAAAGAGTTCCAAGCTGAAATGGACGCATATGTAGTATGCAGCTATTTCGGATTGGATACATCAGAGTATTCATTTAGATATATAAAAGCTTGGACTGAAGGTGTAGAACTGAAGGATAAAGAAAAGTTAGTAAATGAAGTTAGAGAAACTGTTAAGGAGTACATTGAAGTTATAGAAGAAACTCTAATAAATAATAAAGAAGTATCTTTATTATTAGAGAGTGAAAATAGTTTAGAGAAGAGAGGAGAGAGAGAATATGATAAAAAATTATATGAGATAAAGGAGCAAGAAGTTATGAATAATGAAGTAGGACAAGTAAGAGAAAATGATGCTTGGAAATTAACAGATAAAGAAATAGTAGAAGCAGAAAGAATAGTAGAGTTAAATCAAATAAAGGAAAAGATTGAATATTTAATGAAAGAAAATTATGGCGACTTTATAAGAGCTATGGTATCTATTGAAAATAATATAGATGATTTAGAGATATTAGATAAAGTATATGAGAATTATATGGATAATGATTATGGATTATTAAACAATGCAATAGATAAAGCAATAGAGTTTGAGCAAGAAAACATGACTTGTATAGAAATAGAAAATACTAAGGATAAAACTGTAGAAGTAAAGTATTCAGAAGTTCCAGGATTTATTGAAGGCGAAAAGCTAACATTAGTAGAAACTATGGAAAAGTTTAAGAAGGAGGTTGAGAATGGTGCAGTAAATAAAGCTATAGAATTTACATTCTCACTTAATGAAAATATTAAATATAATGAGGAATTTATAATTGATAAAGGAACAAGTGTAGATTTAATAGAGTTTATTGATGAAAAAATAGGAGATAATTTTTATCTGCATGAATTAGTAGAAGCATATTTAAAGGACAATCATTTAGAGTTTGAACATAAAGAAATTGTATCTGAAAAAGATAAAAAAATAGAAAAATATAAAGAAAATGAATTAGAGTAGAAGTATTGAAAATACTAAGTTTAAATAAGAATTATATAAGTTTAATTACCTGGTATATTCAGGAATATTAATAAATCTAGGCTTAAAAAATGAGCCTAGATTTTGTTTTTATATAGGAGTGAAAATTGGTGGGAGAGTTAACAAAAAGCTTTAAAAAAGAAGAAGTTTATTATTTTACAAAAGAAGTTAGTAAGTTACTAGATTTATTAAATGGAACTACAATAGTTTGTAATGATAAGAAAAGAACATTTACAATAGAAAATCAAATGAATAAGATAGAAAATTTATTATATAAATATGAGCCAACGATCTATGAAGAATATTCATTAAAAACTAAATATGCTTATAACAATATGATTAAAGCTAGGAAAGAATATGATAGAGTAATTGCAAATAAGTGTTACAAGGAAACAATAGAAGAATATAAAGTGGCATATGAAACTTCAATAAAAGAATATGAAAGATTAAAGGAATACAGAAATAAATTAAAGAGTTCGTTAATAATAGAGGGATAACATTAAAGTATGAATACAATTTAAATAAAAGAAATTAGTAATACTTGTATAGTTCAGAACTCCATAAAGTATGATTTATGCCTTGATAAAGTATTGTTAAGTTAAATATTATGAAGTAGAAATATTAAAGTCATAAAATCTATATTAAACAAGAAAAGCTAAATCTATTTAAAGATTTAGCTTTAATAAAAAAGTTTATTGATTAAGCGAGGTTATAATTTTTTCTGAAAGAACATAGAGAGGTATAATAATATTATTGGCTATGTATTCAGCATTTTTTATGTCTGTCCACCTTGGAGTGTGAGTAATTGAGTTAAGTTGATTTGAACGAATACCAGGAGTATTATTATTATGAAACTCAGAACTAGTTACTTCAAGATAATTTTTTAATGCATTAAATCCTCCAAATAGTAATTCTATTTTATTTTTATCTTCTTTACTTAATTTATTTTTGCTTTTAAGTATTTCTAACATGCTATCACACATATTTTTTATATTTAACGAGAAATCTCCACAAAGATTTATTTGTAATGCGGCAAGATATCTTTTGGATATATCTTCTAATATAGAACGAAAAGCTATATTATATAGCAAATAAAAATCTGAATAATTCAATTTTTTGAGTTGCTCAATTAATTCATTATGTTCAATAAAAAGTGGAATATCAGATTTTAATATAGTTGATTTATTAAAAAATTTAGTGTTATTTTTTTTCATTTTTATTTGAGTTTCAGATGAATCAGAAGTAGATTCATTATCTTTAGATGAATCAGAAGTAGACTCATTATCTTTAGATGAATCAGAAGTAGATTCATTATCTTTAGATGAATCAGAAGTAGATTCATTATCTTTAGATGAATCAGAAGTAGACTCATTATCTTTAGATGAATCAGAAGTAGACTCATTATCTTTAGATGAATCAGAAGTAGACTCATTATCTTTAGATGAATCAGAAGTAGATTCATTATCTTTAGATGAATCAGAAGTAGACTCATTATCTTTAGATGAATCAGAAGTAGATTCATTATCTTTAGATGAATCAGAAGTAGATTCATTATCTTTAGATGAATCAGAAGTAGATTCATTATCTTTAGATGAATCAGAGGCATTAATTAGATTTTCAGGATATTGTACATAGTTGTTTCTATATGCAACATCTACTGCAAAAATTATATTAACTATAATAAATTTAACTATTTCAATTAACTTTTTGAATGATGCATCTTCATAGAAGTTAGCTCTTTCATTTGTTATTTTTAAGGCAGAGGTACGTTCATTAAGTTTATTAAAATTAATATATCCTAATACATTATGAAGCATTAAAGTAGTAAACTTATTAGTTTGACTAAGACGACTCAAACTAAGCCAATCATTTTCAGGATCTAAGTATGAATACATTGCAAAGTTGTTTACAAAAATACGTACCCCGTAAAGAAAGTCATTGTATTTTGTTTTTAACTCTTTAGGAACCTTATCTTTTTTTATAAAAAAGCTACCATAGAAATCTTCTAGATTAGCATCTAAATAATTAAATGAAGTTTTTTGGGCAAATATTGATTTGGTTAAATTAAAATTTTCATTAAGCAATTTCTCTAAATTAATAGTATTATTTAAAGGAATAGTTAACTTTTTATATAGTTCATTAGTTTTTATTTCTTTAATACCTTTTTTGAATGGAGGATTGGCTCTTTTAAAAGAAAATTCTAAAATATTTTCTTTAGATTTGAAAGAAAAATCAACTTTGTAAATAAATAGAGTATCCAAATCATCTATGTTACAACATAAAATATCATTATTTTTTTTATTATCAATAAATAAATTAATATTTATTGGATTAGTATTAGTGAAATGAGATAGAGTTACATGTCTTAGTTTAGCAATTTCATCTTTATCTGTTAAAACTTTTATATCTTCTTTTTTTATATTTTTTATTAAAAAGGTTGTACCACATTGAGTGGTTTTAGGTGCTTTAGTATATGTAAGTTCACCTTTAGCTTTTTCCCAACTAATAAAAAATGATTGTTTTTTATTAGTTGTTTCAATTTTGACTAAGTCAGATAATGAAAAAGCAGATAAAATTCCTAGACCTTTATTGCCGGCGTAAAAATCTCCGTTATTCCTTTGGATATTATCAGGTGATGATTTTTTTGTTGAGTATCCTGCATTGCCTAAATTAATAATATCTTCTTCATAAAAGCCATCACCATTATCTTTAATAGTTATGCAAGAATCTTTAGTATCGATGAGTATATCGATTGTTGAAGCATTTGAATCTATTGAATTTTTAATAATTTCAGATATAACTATAGTTGGACTACCAACCATACCTAAGATTTCTTCAGTTTTTTCGTGAGCAAGTTTAACTGGAACTTTATTCATAAAACACACTCCTTCATATATTTTTGTAGTATTGTAGAATATTTTATCATATATAGAATATTTTATAATATAAGTATATATAAATTAAAAGTCTTGGACAAGTGGAAAGAAATAATATATTATTAACATAGGGAGGGATAGAGTTGGATATAAATGATAGTAGTTTGGTAGAATGTTTTGAAAAGTTAGTTTATGATAATCCAGATTATTGGGATTTTAGGGAAGCAAAAAAGGAACATATTCATGGGATATTTACATATCCGGCTACAATGGTACCGATGATGCAATCAGAAATATTGAGTTCTATATTAAGATTAAATCCGAATATAGAAAATTTATTAGACCCATTTATGGGATCAGGAACAGTGCTTGTTGAAGGCATGATAAATGGGTTAAATGTTTATGGGATTGATATAAATCCTTTGTCATATTTATTGTGTAACTTTAAAATAAATCCTTCTATAGTGGAAGCATTAGATAAATATAAAGAGGATATATATAAATATTTAGATGCAAAACAAAAAAAAATTGAAATTAAAAAATTTAAGAATAGAGATAAATGGTATAGACAAGATATTGCAAAATATTTAAGTGAGATTTCAGCTGGAATAAAGGTGATTGATGACAGAGAAGTTAGATGTTTTTTTTGGATATGTTTAGCGGAAATTAGTAGAATATGCAATAACTCTAAAAATTCTACGTTTAAACTTCATATGAAATCAAAAGAGGAAATTGATAATTTTCAATTTGATGTTATTAAAAATTATAAAAAAATAGTTGATGAAAATATTGATAGATTACGCAAGTATGTTAGCATAAATAAAAACTTAAAATATAGTAATACTAACCTATATGAATATGATAAGAAAAGAAAGGTGTTTTTAGGAGATTCAATAGAGGTAATACAAAATAAATTTAGAGATAATTCTATAGATTTAATTATAACATCTCCGCCGTATGGAGATAATCAAACTACTGTTACTTATGGACAGTTTTCAGTATTACCATTAAGATGGATTGATAAAGAAGATATATCGGATGAAGTTGATAATTTTATGATTGATATAGATAGTAGAATAGACTCGTCTAGTTTAGGTGGGAAAAGATATTCGGAAAATATAATTGTTGATAGTAATATTTTAAAGCATAGTGAAACTCTTAACTATATTTATATTACGCTTATTGAAAGTGGAGAAAAAGAAAAGGCTAGAAAGGTAGCTTCATTTATAATGGATTTTAACAAGATAATTGAGCAAATGGCTAGAGTATTGAATATAAATGGATATATGGTTTTAACAGTAGGAAATAGAAGAGTGTATAATAATGAAATTAGATTTAATCAAATAATAAAAGAACTCGCGAATTTATATAATCTTGAATTAATTTACGAATTTAGTAGGAAAATATTAGGGAAGAGAATCCCTAATAAGGTTTCAAAATTAAAAGATAATAAGTCAGTTAAATCGATAAGTAAAGAATATATATTAATATTAAAGAAAAAATAAGACGTTTGTTATAAACGGCTTATTTTTTTCTTTAACAAATAATGAGGTTACTCAAGTGGAGATCTTTTATAATGGAAAAAACCGTACAAGGTAAGTGGTTAAAGGAATAACACTATAAAAAACTAATCGGCTCACCACCGATAATATCTCCGTTAGATGGGTAAGGCTAAAATCTTAGACAACCTTTTATAAGAAGTATTAGAAGTGGAGTGCCTGTACTAGAGGAGTTTGATATTTGCTCCTAGGGGTATATTGGGAGTTACATGGTAGTATACTTGATAAAACTAGACCTAAGCGAGTTTGACCGATATAGCAGAGTTTCTGTGAGAATAATATTATTGTTCTTCCTTTTAAGTGGAGTTAAATTTTTTATTTTAAATTTTCCACTTAGGGGGAGAGCGAGTGAATAAAGCTAGAAAACTAGCTTTATATAATTGCTTTGGTTTATAGTAAAAGTGAAATGAAAAATGCGAAAATTGTAAAACGAGCGAAGGGGAAATTAATAGATATTTAACAAATTAAATATGATAATTTATAATTATATATAGAAGGAGGGAAGTGGATCCAAAAAATTATGATACCACCATATAAATATGATAAAGAGTCAGAAACAGTAATAGATAGATACATATGTCCTAAATGTCATATTGTGATAGAGGAATTAAAAAGAGATGTTAGATGTGCAAGGACTAAGTTAAGAAGAAGTTCTTTTATATATTATTCTATTTGCTAAAAATGTAAAAAGAAAAAATAATATTGAATTAGCACATAAAAAAGGTGTCCCCTGGGGACACCTTAGAAGGAATTAAAGATAAAAATATCAATGAAAAACACTAATTCCAACTACGAATAAGTGTTTGGAGTAAATATCCCTAAAAAACCAAAGTTGAAAAAATGATTTTTTAAGACAAGTATAAATTATACTTGTCTTTCTTATTATAGTTTAAATAGAGTATGGATTTCAAGAGATATAATTATTAAGATGTCCTCGGGGGACAACGATTTTAATATTCTTCGGGAAGTAATATAGTAGTTAGGAAAGTATCAATAGAGTAATCATATTCTCTAAAGAACCAAATTTTAATGTTATGTATCATATATACGCCCATAAATCTCTCATTATATTCAGAGTTAGGAATTAATAATAACTCATCTTGTAATTTCTTATCTTCATCAGATAAAATCCCCCAATCATTAGAAGTAAACTGTATTAAAGCTGAAAGTAAATCTTTATCACTAAAAATTCCATTTTCAATTAAAGAATTAACTCCTTTTGTCATAATTATTTTTGCTTTCATAAATAGCACCATTCCTTTCGTGTTGTTGTTTTTTTGACAAGCCAAGAACTACATATAGGAATGAGTTGTAAAGGAAAATGAAATAAAAAATTTTGGCTGCTATGCCAAAGGATCATGGCTGACAAAAATTTTTAGGGAATGGCTTTATAACTTTAATGGATATATGATAGGCTGGTGCTTCAAAAAAACAAATAAAAAAAGAAGTCCATAAAAAGGACTTCTTACTTAATAGGAAGCACTCCATCGGGTACATGCTTATAGTAAAGAATATCTAATTTTATTGAAACCTAATAAGTGGGTGATGGGAATAGTGCAAGGAGGAAAAAGTAGATAAGTACACATTAATTACTTTCCTATTAATAAAACATTTTTAATATCAGTTATATAAACATTACCATCTTTACTTCTTATTTTAACAATAGAGTTATCATAATTTCCCCAATTTTCAACTTCTACCTCAATTTGTTCATCACCTAAGATAATAGTTGCTTTTTCAATTTCCCATGAAGTATCAAATAATTCTTTAGTAGAATTATCAACTGGTTCAATATAATACTCTGATGGTTTCGTATTTTCAATATATTCTTGGGTTATAGGTATATTTATAGGACTATTGTCATTAGTTACTGTATTATCACAACCATTTAATAATAAACATATTAATAATAAACTAAAAAATAATATTTTTTTCATATCCATCTCTCCTTTAAATATCATTTATAATTAAAACCGGTATTACTTGTAAAGTTATATCACAACTTTGATTTAATTCAACAGATCTTCAATTTTTTCTGTGTTATCCAAATATTCATTTAATGTAACTGGGGTAATTAATTCTTTATTTATATCAAAACTTTTTGCAGTCAATTCCTTCCCTACTTTAACCAACTCTTTGTATTCTTCTTTTGGAACGTTATAGGTTTTCCAATCTAATGTAACACAACTATAAACCTCTGTTGGATTTCCATATTCATCCTCTCCCCATCCCGCTTCCTTTTCTACTCTATAACATAATCTTATTTTCATTTATACTCTTCCTTTCTTTAATTCGTAGTATATTTATACCATGAACTATATTATTGAATTGTTCGCTACTTTATTTCCTTGTAACTAACAACAGAACTACCGTAGACACAATTAGTATTTATATCTTGAAATAATCCATTTATTTGCCTACATATAATTTTAACTTTATCATTACCCACAATAACCTCAAATAATTGTTCCTTCATATTCTCTCTACCTTCTTTCGCAATAATTTCAGACTTCTAATAGTTTTGAATTGCGTATTAAAATAATAAATCCGAATTATTGTATATATCTCCTACTTTCTCTAATGTAAATGCTCTTAAACCATAATAATGTTTTTCATTATTGCCCCATTTATTATCATTCCATTCAAGCATATACATTGCACCTTCTGAAAAAATTATTTTACAAGTTATATTGCATTCTCTACACTTAACAATATCGCCCTCATATAACTCAATTCCATTAATATCATTTATGTTTGTATATTGATTTATTTCATAGTTATCAATTACCATGCCATCATTTTTATATATCTCTAATCCAGTTCCATCAATAGTTATAATAATATTACTTAAATCCTCAAATTTATTTGTCTCAAAATTTCTAACTCTAAATTTAATTTCTCTCATTTTTTACCTCCAATTTAATTCGTAATAATTTCATATTAAGTTATATTAAGGTGTCCCCAGGGGACACCAATTAATTAAAATTTAAAGATTTATAATGGAAATAGCTTAAATCTTTTCCAAGAGCTTGCCCTATAAGAGTACATTCAATTAATGAAGGTGTACTTCCTTGAACTATTTCATTTATTCTATCTAATGTTATAGTGCAGATTGATTTAACTTCTTTAGTAGAATTTTTATTTATAATGTGGACTAAATTTTTATTTGTAACATTATTCTTTTCCATTAATTTTATTACTTTTTGACAAATAAGATTTTCTTTTTTAGTGTTATAAAACATTAACTTGCATCTCCTATTATTATTTATTTAGAAATCTTTTCAGATTTTATAGAAATATTACTTTTATAAACTTCAAAATATTTCTTTTGAGTTTTAATAAGTTCTTTATTACAAGCTTCACTTAATTCAATAATGTGAGTATCAGTTAAATTGTTTAAAGTTGCAGTATTATTTAATTTTATTAGTTTATCATCTTTTAGCATAAAAAACTCCTTTCAAATTTATTTATATAAGGCGTCCCCCGGGGGACACCGTTATTATTTAATTTAATTTATTAGAAATATTATCTAAAATAGATGTAGCCATCATAGCTTTTTTAAGTTCTTCTAATATATCAGAAGATATATTTATATTATTAGCGTTCATTTTTTTATATTGTTTTGATATTGCTATTAATCCACTAGATATACTTCTTAATTCAGATATTAATTTGTAGTTTTCTTTAAGAACTTCTGAATTTTCATCTTTTGCTTTAGTCTTAGTTTTTAATTCTTCAAGTTCTTTTTTATAACGTTCTTTTTCTTCATTACTAGCTTTTACTTGATTTTTAACTTCTTCAATAATGCAACCATATTTGTTATTAAGTTCTTGTTTTACTTCAATTCTTAGTTGACCTTCAATTTGTTTAATTTCTTCTTCATTTTTAACATTATTTTCATTAACTTTAGCTTTAAGTCTAGCATTTTCTTCGATGATAGCTTGTTTATTTTTAAATTCTATTTCTTTTTCTTCTTCAATTTGTTTTAGTCTATTTTTTAAGTCAATAGCTTCTTTTTTATTAAGTTCAACCTTATTATTTATAATATCTAAGATTACTTTTTGATTATCTTCGCTTAAAGTAGAAAATTCACTAGCATTAGCAATAGTTAAGTTACCATTTTCAAGTATTTCTTTTAATTCTGGAATAAGATTATTATTAATACTTTCATATCTACTAACTTGTGTTGCTGATAAATTTAAGTCATTAGCAATTAGATTTCTAATTCTTCCAGGAATATTTTCACCATTAGCTTTTTTAGTAGTATATAATTCTTTAAGTCTTCTTACTTGTTCAAGCTTTTCTAAATCACTTAATTCTCTAGTTTGTGCATTAGCTTGTATTAAGATTATTTCTGCGTCAATGTCATTAGCTTTAATAACCTTACAAGGAACAAGAGCGAATAGGTTATTACCTTCTTGAACTAATTTATTAAGAGCAGTATATCTTCTTTCACCACTAATAAGTTCATATGTACCATTTTCAAGTTTTCTAACTACTAAGTTATGATTTAATCCATTCATTTTAATATCCTCGGCTAATTCATCTACATTTACTATTTCATAGAAGTTTTTTTCATTTCTTTTAATATCTTTTATATCTATGTATTCAACCTTAAAATTATTTTTAGCTTCAAGTGTATTAGATTTTTCTATATTCTTGCTTATTCCGTTTAACATTCCTTCGCTTATTGAAAATTTCTTACTCATATTAAAAACCTACTTTCTTAATTTTTTTGTTAAAATATCATATTAGATTTATTATGTATTAGGTGGTGTCCCCGGGGGACACCATATTTACTTTTTAAAAGACTTCTTTACAAAGTTCTTTATAGTTAATACTAGCCCTAGCTTTTTTATTACTAAATACTACCGGACATTCTTCAAAGGTACTTTCTATTACTTTTACATTTTGCTTAATAGTAGTATTAAATAGTTTGTCACCTAATAGATTTTTAAGTTCTTGTTTTATAAGTTTGTTTACGGTAGTAGCACTATCCATTGTTATAAAACAACCTTTGAAATTAAGGTTAGGATTAAATTCATCTTTTATTTCTTCAATACGTTCAAGTAAATATTCAAGACCATCTAAAGCAAATTTATCAATTTTAATAGGTACAAATATTTCATCAGAAGCACATAGAGCATTGACAGTAATTATATTTAAACTTGGAGGACAATCTATTAAACAGTAGTCATATTTTTCATTAACTTTTGATAGAGCCTTAGACAATCTATTTTGTTGACTTCTAGTATTATCAACAAGGATATTTCTTTCTGTAAAAATTAAATTTATGTTTGCAGGTATTATATCTATATTTTCAAAATCAGTTTTTTTAATTACTTTATGTATATCTAAACTTTTATCAAGTAAAACATTTGATATTTGTAAATCTTCCATACTATATGTTTTAAATAATTTTGTTAAGTTTGATTGAGGGTCTAAATCTATTAGTAAAACTTTATATCCTTTTTGACTTAAACAAGCTCCTAGATTAGCAGTTGAAGTAGTTTTAGCAACTCCTCCCTTTATGTTCATAATTGATATTTTTTTCATAGTTAATTCCTTCTTTCTTTAAAATATTTTTTATTGATTATGTATTTATATTGTGGTGTCCCCAGGGGACACTCATTAATTACTTTTTAAAAACTTGTATATATCTAACCTTACGAGGTATCTTTTGACCTTTTATTGAAACAAAATCATTATGTCCTTTTGAATAATAGACAATATTAAAATCTTTCAACTCATTAACATTTTTAATTTTCATATCTCCCAATAGGTCAATTCTAAGTCTTGATTTATCAGCTATCTTTTTATCAGTAGCTGATAAGAAAATTTTAAAATCTTTCATATAATCAAATCCTTTCATTTTGTTTTAAAACTCTCGGTTAGCACCTCGGCGTTGTTGTTTTTTTGTTGAGCCAAAGACTACACATGGAAAGTGCTTGTCAAAAAACCGAAGGTATATAAAAAGTTTTTAGCTGCATACCTACTGGATCTGCTGATAAAAAGTTTTTATGGTTTTTGATAAGTAAACTTGGAGTGTGATAGGCTTGTGCCACAAAAAAACAAACTTAATTAAAAAGTCCTTTAGGGACTTTTATCTTATTTGGTATTTAATGAAAACTAACAAATTTTTAGATGCTTTGTATTAAGGAATCTTTTTAATATAGATATATAAGAATTCAAGAGTTATATTTACCTAAATTTAGGCAAAAAATAGAAGGATTTAGAAGATTAATAGAGATTTAATAAAAACTTTATGCTATTATTCTAATTAATTTTTTTGAGAAAATCTTGGTATTGAAAGAAAAGTATTGAAAAAGTATTGAAATAATACTTTTAATACTAACTTTATAATACAGGTTTTATATAGCGAGTAATATTAAGGAGAGTGTTTTTATGAATAGAAATGATAAGAAATTTTTTGTAGGAATAGATATAGGAAAGGAAGAAAATTGGGTTGCTTTTTTAATAGAAAATAGCAAAGAAGAAATAAGAAAAAGAATTAAAATTAAGAATAATATATATGGTTTCTATAAGTTGTTAGATATATTAGAATATTACGAAAAAGAAGAGAATATAAATCGAGAAGAATTTATATTAGGTATAGAATCAACAGGTCATTATTGGCAAAATTTTCACAATTTTTTTAGCAAAAGAAATTATGATGTGGTTATGGTAAAGAATAGGCTTGTTAAATTAAAAAGAGAAGCTAAATATTCTCAAAAAGGAAAAAATGACTCTATAGATTCTCATTGTATTGGATTAGTAGTAAAAGATGATGACTATTTTGAAATAAAAGAAAAAAATAAAAATTATGCTTCACTAAAGAGATTAACAAGATGTAAAGAAGATTACACTAAGACTAATACTCAAAATAAAAATAGATTAAGAGCTTGGCTAGATGTAAATAATCCAATATATTTAATGAACTTTAAGGATATATGCTGTAGAACTGGATTAGCTATACTTAGAGAATTTCCTTCTCCAAGAGATATTATAGATAAAGATATAGAAGAAGTTAAAGAAATTTTAAGAAGAGATGAAAGAAATAAAAGAGTATCATATAGAACAGTTAATGAATATTTAAAGTTATGTAAAGAGTTATATGAGGACACTATAGAAATTAATATGGGGGATAGGGAAGAATTAAAAATTTATTTAATGCAAAATGAAATGTTAGAAGAGCAGTTAAAGAATATTAATAAATCTATAGATAAGCTTATGAAAGAAACTATAGATATATATGATGAAATTACTGAAATTAAGGGTCTTGGAATTGGTGATTTAAGCACACTTCTAGCAGAGATAGGAGCTATAGAGAACTTTGATGACGCAAGATCGCTACAATCATATATGGGATTAGGAATAAAAAGCGAGAGTTATGGTAAAAATGAAATTACAAAACCTAAAATTACTAAGGCAGGGAATAAGTTAGGGAGAAAAGCATTATATCATATAGCAATGAATTTAGTGGGTAGAAATGAAGATTGGAGAAAAGTATATTGTTATTATAAGTCCTATAATAGAAGAAATCCTAATTCTAATAAAGAAATGCTTGTGGCTATTGCTTGTAAATTTTTAAGGGTATTGTATGGAATGTTAAAAACTGGGACAGGTTATAATAGAAAAGAACTACTTAGAGCCTTTGATTTTAATAAATGTAATAAGGAGATGTTTATTTCAGAATATATAGGTGAAAAGAAAAAGTGGACTGTTACAGAAGAAGAAATTCAAGAGTTATTTGGTTAATAGTATTGAAAAAGTATTGAAATGGTATTGAAGTAATTTAATAGAAAGTAAGTATAATCAATAGCTGAGAGATAAAAAAATATACACTAATGCTAAATATTAAATATATATATAATACTATATATGATAATGAAACTATAAGATGAAAAAAATTTAATAGAAAGAATTGATTAGTATAGAAAAATACAATATAATTAATAATGTAATGCAGATAGAATAAGATACTTAGAGCATAGACTCGGAGAGATAGAATAAATCGCATTATTCCAAGGTGTTATGAGGAACAGTAATTTTAGAGAAGTAAATTCAACATTACTCGGCAAACGAGTGTCTTGAACACCTATAAAAATGAAAAGATGTAAAGCGTACATTATTAATCAATAAGAATTAATAATAGACCTTTACATCTTTTTTTATAAAAAAATGCACAATATAAAGGTCTGTTAGTCGTGTCTAAAATTAGTAGAAGAAGAATATTCTTTTAAGAAAATCATCAATAAGTAAAAATGGCATATATAGAAAAAATGAAAAACTAAGAAAAACAGAGTAAATGAGAGATAATTGCTTTTACTTAAACGAGTATCTTATGTAGTTGAGGGAGAATTAACTCATGGAGATACAATGGGAAATAAAAATACTATCTCTAGAGGTCATGTTCAATACATGAGTGCAGGAACGGGAGTATATCATAGTGAATATAATTTAGGGGATAGTACTGCTAGGTTGTTACAAATATGGGTTATTCCAGATAAAAAAGGATATAAGCCAGCATATGGGGATTATAGATTCAATTGGGACGATAGAAAAAATAAATGGCTTAATATAGTTTCAAGCAAAGATGGAGATGCTGCTATTAAAATTAATCAAGATGCAAATTTTTATGTAGTAGAACTAGATAAGGGAAAAGAAATAGATTTTCAAGTTGGTCACAATAGACAGGCTTATTTAGTTCAAATAGAAGGAAATTCTACAATTAATAATGTAGAATTAAATGAAAGAGATGCACTTGAAATAATAGAAGAAGATATTTTAATCAAGGCCGATAAAAAATCACATATACTTGTGATTGAAATGAAAAAGCAGTTAAAGTGGTAAAGTAGGAGAATTATCTCCTACTTTTTTTATATAAAATCTAAATATTAGATTTATTTAGTAGAACGAGAATATTTGTTGAATCTAAATATTTTTAGGTAATGATGTTTGTTGATTAAACCTTAATAGCGTCTTAACTTTACAATATTGGAGTGGTGAAATATGAGGTTTTACAATATATATATTTGGATTATATATATATGAATACAAAGAACAGTAAAAAAAATTGGTTGATTGCAATATTTACATAAAATAGAAAATGAAATAATATATATAATGATTTGTATAATTACTTCTCTCACAAGTTATCTATTTTGGAATTATGGATTAAAGAGATTTGAAAGTGTTGGAAATTAATGAGAAAGGAATTGATTGTATGGAAAGTTTTATAGAATTTAAAAATAGAATATATTCTTTTGAGAAAATATCTATTCTAGATAATTTGCAAGAACTTGTAGTTAATTCAGGGGTAGCAGATAAAGTGAATTTTGATGGAAGCATAAAAGATTTTTATGGTGATACTGTAGTGTTTGAATTAAGTGAAAATGAAAAAAAACTTATATCAATGTTACAAGATATTCTATATAGTAATTGCAATAAGTATTTATCAGAAAGGTTGCCTATTGCTACTTTACATATGACTTTACATGATCTAAATAATAATAGTAATTATAAAGTTATAGAGGATACTATTATTAAAAATAGAAATAAAATGAATAATATTTTTCATAGACTTTCTAATATAAATCAACAAGAAGCTATTAAAATGAAGAAAAGTTATGTTTTTAATCTTGTAAATACTAGCATAGTATTAGGCCTAGAACCTATTGATGATGATAATTATAATAGACTGATATACTTATATAATAAATTTGAAGAAGTAAAAAAATTAGACTATCCATTAACTCCGCATATAACATTAGCATATTTTAGAAATAAGGATATTGATTATGTAGGAATAGAAATATTAAAAAGAACAATTGAAGAAATGAATAAATATAAATTAGAAATAAATCTTGAACTAAAAAATCTTTCTTATAAGTATTTTTACAGCATGATAGAATATAAAAAAGTTTTAAATATTAGCTCTAGATAAAATTTATTGTAAATATATGGGAATTCAAATTTTAGATCAGAAGGTAGATTTATTAATCAAATAGAATATCTAAAATAAAAAATAATGGAGAAAATATAGAGCAATTGCTATGTTAAGAAAATTGGACCATAGAAACATTGGAAAAAGTAATTTAGGTCGGCTTAATATAGTTTCAAGCAAAGATGGAGATGCTGCTATTAAAATTAATCAAGATGCAAATTTTTATGTAGTAGAACTAGATAAGGGAAAAGAAATAGATTTTCAAGTTGAATCTAATAGACAGGCTTATTTAGTTCAAATAGAAGGAAATTCTACAATTAATAATGTAGAATTAAATGAAAGAGATGCACTTGAAATAATAGAAGAAGATATTTTAATAAAAGCTGATAAAAAATCACATATACTTGTGATTGAAATGAAAAAGCAGTTAAAGTGGTAAAGTAGGAGAATTATTCAAATATAGTAGTATAGATTAAAAAGTATATAAATATTGAAAAGTATATAAATATTAAAAGTAAGGTAAGTCATGATAGAAATGATTTACCTTATTTTTATATCATAGTGAAATAGATAGTGTGGTATAAGTATTTAGTTCATATATTTTTTTATAGATTAAGTAAAGAAATTTAGTTTAATAATTATCTAGAAATAATAATTATCTTTTAAATTTAAGAAGATTTTGGTATAGTATTTTAAATACATGTATTTAATATTGAATAATAGACAAGGTCTATGCAAATACTTAAATTATTATAAGTTAATTTATAAATGTAGTTATTTTTAAATCATAAGGAGGATTAATAAAGATATGAGAAAAACAAAAACAATGGATGGGAATACTGCTGCTGCATATGTTTCCTATGCTTTTACAGAAGTAAGTGCAATTTTCCCAATTACTCCATCTTCACCTATGGCAGAACATATGGATGAATGGGTAGCACAAGGAAGAAAAAATATTTTTGGAAAACCAGTTAATATAGTGGAAATGCAATCAGAAGCTGGAGCAGCTGGAGCAGTACACGGGTCACTTCAAGCTGGTGCTTTAACTACTACATTTACAGCATCTCAAGGTTTATTATTAATGGTTCCTAATATGTATAAGATGGTGGGTGAGAGACTTCCAGCAGTTATACATGTTGCAGCTAGAGCAATAGCTACATCATCATTAAGTATATTTGGTGACCATCAAGATGTTATGGCTGCGAGACAAACAGGTTTTGCTATGTTATCTGAAGGATCAGTACAAGAAGTTATGGATTTAGCACCAGTTGCACACTTAACTGCAATTAAAGCTAGAATGCCATTTATTAATTTCTTTGATGGATTTAGAATATCTCATGAAATTCAAAAAATAGAAGTTTTAGAATATGAAGAATTAGCTAAGCTAGTTGATTATGATGCAATTAATGATTTTAGAAAAAATTCATTAAATCCTGATCATCCAGTTGTAAGAGGAACATCACAAAATCCAGATACATATTTCCAATTAAGTGAATCATTAAATAAATACTATGATGATATTCCAGAAGTTGTTGAAGGATATATGGCAAAAATTACAGAGCTTACAGGAAGAGAATATCATTGCTTTGATTATTATGGAGATCCACAAGCTGATAGAATACTTGTAGCTATGGGTTCTGTAATGGAAGTTGCAGAAGAAGCTATAGATTACTTAAGGAAAAAGGGAGAAAGGGTTGGGCTTGTAAAAGTAAGACTTTATAGACCATTTTCAATAGAAAAGTTATTAAAAGTTATACCAGAGACTGTTAAGAAAATAGCTGTTTTAGATAGAACAAAAGAGCCAGGATCAATTGGAGAACCATTATATTTAGATGTTGTTAGAGCAGTAAGTGAAATGGATAATCCACCTAAGGTATATGGAGGAAGGTTTGGTCTTGGATCAAAGGATCCATATCCATCACATATAGCAGCAATATTTGAAAATTTAAGTCAAGATAAACCAAAGAACAGGTTTACTATTGGTATAGAAGATGATGTTACTAATTTATCAATTTCACCAAAAGAAGAAATTGATGTTGCAGAAGAAGGAACAACAGCATGTAAGTTCTGGGGACTAGGATCAGATGGAACAGTAAGTGCAAATAAGAGTGCAATTAAGATAATTGGTGACCATACAAATATGTATGCACAAGGATATTTTGCTTATGACTCTAAAAAGTCAGGAGGAATAACTGTATCACACTTAAGATTTGGTAAAACTCCAATAAGATCACATTATGAGATAGATCAAGCAGACTTTGTAGCATGCCATAATCAATCTTATGTGTATAATTACAATTTATTAAAAGGACTTAGAAAAAATGGTACCTTTGTTTTAAATACAATATGGACTGAGGAAGAATTAAATGAAAAACTTCCTGCAAGCATGAAGAGATATATAGTAGAAAATAATATAGATTTTTATATTATTAATGCCATAAAAATAGCACAACAAATAGGTCTTGGTGGAAGAATTAATATGATAATGCAATCAGCTTTCTTTAAGCTAGCTAATATAATTCCACTAGAAGATGCTGTTAAATATTTAAAGCAAGCAGTTGTTACATCTTATGGTAAAAAAGGCGAAAAAGTAGTAAACATGAACTACGAAGCTATAGATAAAGGTATAGAGTCTTTAGTTAAGATAAATCCACCTGAAGAATGGAAAAATGCTGAAGATGATAAATTAGAAGAAAAGATGGATGTTCCTAAGTTTGTTGAGGAAATATGTATTCCAATAAACAAATTAGAAGGAAATCACTTGCCTGTATCTAAATTTATAGAATATGGAGCAGAAGATGGTACATTTATGGCTGGTACAACTGCCTTTGAAAAGAGAGGAATTGCAGTTAATGTTCCAGAGTGGATTCCAGAAAATTGTATTCAATGTAACCAATGTTCATTTGTATGTCCACATGCTGTTATAAGACCATTTTTAGCTACACCTCAAGAAGTTAAAAATGCACCAAGCAGCTATAAGAGCTTAAAGGCTAATGGAATTAAGGGAGATAAGGAATATTTATATACAATAGGAATAACTCCTTTAGATTGTACTGGATGTGGAAACTGTGCTCAAATTTGTCCTGCACCAGGAAAAGCATTGGTTATGAAACCTATGGATACACAAAGTGATCAAATAGAAGCTTGGAATTATGCTGTTGAAGAAGTTACTCAAAAGACAAATCCTATGAGTAAAACTACTGTTAAGGGAAGTCAATTTGAGCAACCATTACTTGAATTCTCAGGAGCATGTGCAGGTTGTGGAGAAACAGCTTATGCTAAACTTGTTACTCAATTATTTGGAGATAGAATGATGATTGCTAATGCTACAGGTTGTTCATCAATTTGGGCAGCATCAGGAGCAGCAACTGCTTATAGACCGAATTATGATGGTCATGGTCCTGCTTGGGCAAACTCTTTATTTGAAGACAATGCAGAATATGGTTTAGGAATGTATTTAGGTGTTAAAACAATTAGAGAAAGAGTTGCAGATAATATTAAGATTGCATTAGAAAGTGATATGCCTGAAAATACAAAGGCTGTATTAAAAGATTGGTTAGATCATAAGGATAGTGGAGAAGGAACAAGACAAAGAGCAGAAAACTTAACAAGAGTTTTAGAAGAAGAAAATTCTGAAATTGCAAAGGAAATTTTAAAGGATAAAGAATTCTTTGTTCATAGATCTCAATGGATATTTGGAGGAGACGGATGGGCTTACGATATTGGATATGGTGGTCTAGATCATGTTTTAGCATCAGGTGAAAATGTTAATGTTTTAGTATTTGATACAGAAATATATTCAAATACAGGTGGTCAATCATCAAAATCAACTCCAGAAGCAGCAGTAGCAAAATTTGCTGCAACAGGAAAGAGAACAAAGAAGAAAGACTTGGGATTAATGGCAATGACTTATGGCTATGTATATGTAGCGCAAGTTTGTATGGGTGCTAACTTAAATCAAACACTTAAAGCAATTGCAGAAGCAGAAGCTTATAATGGACCTTCATTAATAATAGCTTATTCAACTTGTATAAGTCATGGAATAAAGATGGGTATGTCTAATACTCCATATGAAGAAAAGAGAGCAGTTGAATCTGGATATTGGCATTTATATAGATACAATCCTGACCTAAAGGTTGCAGGAAAGAATGCATTTAGCTTAGATTCAAAAGAGCCAAATAGCAGTCTTAAAGAGTTCTTAATGGGAGAAGTAAGATATGCTTCATTAGCAAAAGCTTTCCCTGAAATAGCAGAAGAATTATTTGCTAAAACAGAAGAAGATGCTAAAGAAAGATATGAAAGATATAAAAAGTTATCTCAAGATGCTTTATTATAAGATTATTATAAAAAATATAGTTTGTTAGAATATTATTCAATATAATAATTAGTATAAGATAAGTAGACATATTATATAATATTAAGTAAAATAATACTAAGTTCTAAAATGATATGTACTACATAAGTGAAGGCAGAGATATAAATTTAAAAATAAAATAATAAATTATGAATATAGCCTTTAATATGTTCTATAGATTAACTTGCAATGCAGCAGGAAATTTTAAGAATGATTAAGGCTATATTTTTTTATTACAAAAGCTAATAATATATATCCTGAGATAAATCTTCTGATTGTATTCTTTTATAATGGTTATTGTATATATAAATTTAAAAAATGATACACTAGTATAAATTAAAGAAAAAATTATAAAATGAGTGTGTTTATATACGATACACTAAAAAGAACTATAAATTTATACCCCTAATATATTAGAAAAATATCAATAAAATAAAGAGATTAGAGAATTATTAAAAAGTTGGTATAAAACTTGCTTAGTATAATTGTACAATTAATAAATTAAATTTATTTAGGAGGAATTATTATGAAAAACATATTTTTATTCTGTGACGCAGGAATGTCAACAAGCTTATTAGTAACAAAAATGAGAGAGGTTGCTACTAAGCATAATGTAAATGTTAACATAGAAGCGCTTCCTTTTGCAAAATCTTTTGAAACATTAAATGAAAAACAAGTAGATTGTGTTCTTTTAGGGCCACAAGTAAAATTTTTACTAAAAGATATAGAAGGACTTTGTAAAGAAAAAAAAGTTCCAGTAGATGTTATAAACGCTGCTGATTATGGAACAATGAATGGTGAAAAGGTATTAAAGCAAGCAATAAAAATGATAAAAGCTAATCAATAAGATTAATAAAGAAAAGAGGGTATAAAATGAATAAGTTTGAAGCAATGTTAGAAGAAAAAGTTATTCCTATAGCTCAAAAGATATCTGCACAAAGACATTTAAGAGCTGTCCGTGATTCTTTTGCAACAATAATGACTTTCTTAATAATAGGATCTGTATTTATGATAATTGCAGATTTCCCTATACCGGGATGGGAAGATTTACAAGTGAAACTTTTTGGAGAAGGTTTCTATCAACTAATTAAAACTCCAGTAAGAGTAACTTTTGATTTTATGGCTGTTTATATAGCAGGTGCTATAGCATATAACTTATCAAAGAGATATAGAATAGATGCGTTTACAGTATCTTTAATAAGTATAGCAAGTTTCATTATATTAATGCCATTTGATAAGTATATTGAAATAGAAGGAACTTCTCACTATGTAGGAAGAATGATTGAAATGGGCAACTGGGTAGGAGCTAAAGGTATTATAGTTGCTATATTTGTAGGTATCGTAGTTACAGAAATATTTAATATATTTGTAAAGAAAAATATTTCAATTAAGATGCCTCCAAGTGTTCCAGAAGCAGTTTCAAAAGCATTCTCAGCACTTATCCCTGGATTCGTTATTATTACATTAATGCTAGTAGTTCGTACATTATTCCAAATAACTTCATATGGTTCAATATTCGATATGATTTATACAATGATAGCAGCTCCAGCGCAAGCTTTAGTTGGGAATAATATATTTGGAGCTATAGGATTAGCAGTACTATCTACTTTATTCTGGTTCTTAGGAGTTAATGCAACTTCAACATTAAATGGTGTTGTAAGACCGTTCTGGTTACAATTACAAGAAGAAAATATGGCTGCAATTCAAGCAGGACTTCAACCACCACATATTTTAACTGAACAATTCTATGATTTAGTTTACATGGGAGGAATAGGAGCAACACTTGCTGTTTGTATATTCTTAGCATTAAGAGCTAGATCAAAGCAATACAAGGAAATTGGTAAGTTATCAACAGTACCAGGTATATTCAATATTAATGAGCCAATTATGTTTGGATTACCTATGGTTTTAAATCCAATTGCATTTATTCCATTAATAGTAGCACCAGTAGTTCTTATTTGCATAAATTACTTTGCAATGAGTACTGGAATAGTACCAAAACCAAACGGAATTTACTTACCTTGGACAACTCCTCCAATAATTCAAGGATACTTAATTACTGGAAGTATAAGAGGTGCATTATTACAATTATTTGATATGTTTGTTGTTATGGGAATATGGTATCCATTTATTAAGATGATGGATAAGAAGCAATATGAATTAGAAGTAAAAGAAGCTGAAGAAGATGATGATGATTTTGATTTCTCACTATAATATAAAAGTGAGGTAATAAGTATGGATTTATTCAATAATCTAAAGTTAGAAGATGAATTTTTTAATGATTTATTTAGAATACTTAAAATAAACACAGTTAAAACTGAAAAACAAGATGATGCTCCTTTTGGGAGTGGCATAAAATCAGGATTAGAATGTATATTAGATATATGTAAAAGTTATGGCTTTAACACTACAAACTTAGATAATTACATTGGATATGCTGAATATAAAAATGAAGATAGTAAAGATTATGTAGGTGTACTTGGACATATCGATGTAGTTCCTGTTGGAGATGGATGGAATACAGATCCTTTTAATCCTGTAATAAGGGAAGGAAAGTTATATGCAAGAGGAGCATTAGATGATAAGGGGCCACTATTTGCTTCATTATATGCATTAAAGCTGTTGAAGGATTCAGATATTAAGTTATCTAAGAATGTTAGAATTATATTTGGAACTAATGAGGAATCAGGAACTGAGGATATAGATTACTACTTAGAAAGAGAAAAGCCACCAATATTATGTTTTACACCAGATGCATACTTTCCAATAGTTACTTCAGAAAAAGGAATATTAACTTTTGAGCTTACTCATAAAGTATGTCCTAGTGAAGAATACAAAATTGAATATATTAAAGGTGGTAAAAAGTCTAACATAGTCCCAGATATTTGTGAAATTAAAGTATCATTTAAAGATAGAAGCTTTTTAAATAATTTCAATAATTTAGATTTGAATAAGGCATATAATATTGAAACTCTAGAAAATGAAAATTCAATATTAGTAAAGGCTTTTGGAAAATCTGCTCATGCTAGCACTCCAGAAGAAGGAGACAATGCAGTATGCAAGATGATGGAGTATTTATATAAGACTTTGAACTTTAATGATGATTTTACAACCTTTTTAAAGGATTTTAATAATCTTATTGGAAGAGGCTATAATGGAGAAAATTTAGAAATTAATTTTGAAGATGAAGAATCAGGAAAATTAACTATGAATTTAGGTATTGTTAATGGAGATTCTGAAGAGATAAGAATGAGATTTAATGTAAGATATCCAGTAACTATTGATTTTAAGGAAATAGTTAAAAAAGTAGAAGAAAAATTAGATTTAAGTACATTAAATTTTGTAATGGGAAATCATAATTATCCATTACATTTTCCAAAAGATCATAGTCTTATAAAATGTTTAAAGAAAGCTTATGAGGAAACATTTAAGAAAGAAGCTAAACTTTTAGCCTCAGGTGGAGGAACTTATGCTAAATTAATGCCAAATACAGTAGCCTTCGGGCCTCTTAATGAAGGAGATCCTGATTTAGCTCATCAAAAAAATGAGTATATAGAAGTAAGTCAACTTAAGAAATGTATAGAAGCATATGCAAGAGCAATTTATGAATTAGCAAAATAATATAATGATAAAAATCTTAGAATGATTTTAAATTATTCTAAGATTTTTTTTATTGTTATAATTATAAATAAGGTTAATTAGAGTATAAAAGAGGAATAAGTTATAAATTAGTGTGTTAAATAGACTGGAAAATTTGGTTAGTGTATAAAATGATATTAGAATATCCAAAGAAAAAGTAATACAGTTTCTTGTAGTGAATAAATATTTTATAAAAAGTAACTATAAATCAATATTTATATATTTGGCATATATATTGCTTTCTAAATATAGTAAGAAAATGTTTAAAAGTATTTATTACTTAGGAGGTATTAAAATGAATTATAGAAAAGAAAGAGACTCTATTGGTGAAAAATATGTTGAAAAGGATGCTTATTATGGAGTTCAAAGTTTAAGAGGATATGAAAACTTTAGAATAAGTGGATTAAATATAAATAAAGAATTTATAAAGAATTTAGCAATAGTAAAAAAAGCATGTGCAATCACAAATGAGAAAACTGGAGAATTAAAAAAAGAGTTAAGTAATGTAATTATTAAAGCTTGTGATGAGATATGTGATGGAAAATATTTTGATCAATTTATTATAGATCCTATTCAAGGTGGAGCTGGAACTTCAATGAATATGAATATAAATGAAATAATAGCAAATAGAGCAAATGAAATATTAGGATATAAAAAGGGTGAGTATTACCCAGTTCATCCAAATGATCATGTAAATATGGGACAATCAACAAATGATGTAATTCCTACTGCAGCTAGTATAACAGCATATGAATTATTGGTTAGATGTATAAGAAATATTAAAGTTTTGGAAACTGAATTAGATGAAAAGGCTAAGGCGTTCATTGATATTATAAAAATGGGAAGAACAGAAATGCAAGATGCAGTTCCTATAAGTTTAGGATCTGAGTTTAAGGCATTTTCACTAGCTATGGGTAGAGATGCTAAGAGGTTAGAAAAAATTAAGGACTCATTATTAACAGTGAATTTAGGGGGAACAGCTGTAGGAACAGGTATAACAGCTAATAAAGAGTATATAAAAGAAGTTACAAAAGTGTTAGCAGAATTATTTGGAGAAGATATAAATCAATCAGAAGATTTAATTGATGGAACTCAAAATCTTGATAAGTATGCTGAGATTTCATCACAGTTAAAGGTTTGTGCTGTTAATTTAAGCAAAATTTCTGGTGATTTAATATTAATGTCATCAGGACCAAGAACTGGTTTTGGAGAAATAAAATTACCTTCAAAACAAAATGGTTCTTCAATCATGCCTGGAAAGGTTAATCCGGTAATGCCAGAAGTAATGAAGCAAATAGCATTTCAAATAATGGGAAATGATTTAACAATAACCATGGCAACTCAAAGTGGACAATTGGAGTTAAATGCCTTCTATCCAATAATTATGCACAATATATATGAGTCTATAATAATTTTAACAAATGGCATAGAAACTTTTATAGAAAATTGTGTTAAGGGAATCGAGGCTAATGAGATAAGATGTAATGAACTTGTAAACGGAAGTATAGGAATTGTAACAGCTTTAGCACCAGTGTTAGGATATGAAAAAGCCGCATACATTGCTAAGAAAGCCTTAAATACAGAAAGATATGTTAAGGATGTTGCCATTGAAGAATGTGATATGCAAGAAAATGAAGTAAGTAAGATATTGAACATTAAGGATATGGTGAACTTAGTAAGCTAATAAAGGGATTATATCTAAGTAACTAGTTCTAAAAGGAATATTTTGTTTTATTTAAAAATTAAATAAATTATATGACAAATTAATAGCACCTAGTAAGAATAATTAAATCTTATTAGGTGCTTTTTATTTTGAAAATCTAAAAATTAATTCGCAATTTATAGTTTAGAGGTATCTAATTTATTAATGCAGTAAATAGTAAATGTCATTAAGAAAATAAATTCTAAGTCAGATAAATTTATATTATATGTTTTTTCAATTAAAGATTTAATTTCCATAGTTAATGGATAGTAATCTTTGTAAATAGATTTTAGTTTATTCAATGAAGGCAAAGTGGAGTAATCCATAAGGTCGATTCTATCATAAATCATATCAATATGGATGTTAAAGAAAGTTTTAAAATCACTATTAGAAAGTTTTTCATTTATCTTATCATCTAATTCTAATAGTTTAGATAATAGTTCACTATATGCTGATTGTTCAAAATTGAAATTATAATTAGCCTTATTTTCAATTACTGAATCTATATATTTAGTAAAATAATTAATAATTAAATTTGTACAATTTTCTTTATGATGTATAGCACTATCTATATTATTTATAAAATCTTTGTAGCTTGATAAAATCATATGTTTCTGTTTTAAAAATGAATGACTTGTTATCTCGGTATTTTTATCATAAATAAAGTATCCATCTACTGAATTAAGAGATTCAATAAGTAGTTTTTCTCGATCTAAAGGATTATTAAGAGCTCTCTTAATATCTAAAGGCAAATCTGGACTATTAATTTTTATATGCTTTTTATTATTTATAAAATACTCGGAATAAGCATTAGCAACAGCAAGAATAATGTCATTTTTTAATTGTCCAACATTATATGGACAATCATATGACAATAAACATAACATTGAGTTTTTTGATACAAGCACAGGTTTATCTAGCTTTATACTTTCTTCTTTAATAAAAGATTCTATTAAAGTCAATCGCTCTTCTAAAAGTCTTTCATTTAAATCAGGTAAATTTATCTTTATAGGAATTCTTCTTATAAATGTATCTAATAATGATGAATTTATATCTTTATTAGTAGCGCATATTATACGAGCGGAAGATTTAATTCTTTTAGATACTTCTCCTAATCTCTTGAAGTATCCAGTATCCATAAAGACAAATAGCATTTCTTGGCCTTCATTTGGAAGATTATGAATTTCATCCAAGAATAAAATCCCTCCGTTTGCTTCTTCTATTAATCCAGGTCTATCTTCGTTAGCGCCAGTATATGTACCTTTTTTTACTCCAAATAATTGAGCACTTAGTAATTGAGTATTACTTGAATAGTCTGAACAGTTAAAATGGATAAAGGGCATATCTTTTGTATCATCTAAAGAATTAGCATATTCATGCATAAGCTTTGCTAGCATGGATTTACCAACCCCTGTATCTCCAATTATTAAGGAGTTCATACCATTTGGAGGGTATAATATTGCAGTTTTAGCTAATTTAATTGCAGGGGCAAGTGAGGGATATAAATAACTAAGCCTATCCATAGAAGATTTTTTAGAAAAATCAGTAGCGTTGGGGTTATTAAAAAAATATTTTACTGGACGGCTATTATTTTTAAATAGTTTTCCTTTCTTTAATAATATATTTAAATCTTTACTTACATTTGAACGTTCTAAATTAAGGTATTTACTTATATCTAAAGTGGTTATACCATCACCATTATCAAGTTTTTTGACAGTATTATAAATTAAATCTACTCTTTTCATAAATGATCCCTTCTGATAAGTTTATTATTTGTATAAAAGATTTATTTAATTTGTATTATTATTATTAAAAATATTAAGTTACTGTATTAAAAGTAAGTTAAATTATTGATATATGTATCATTTTACAATACACTTATATGAAAAGGCAATTGATAATTATAATATTCTCTAAAATACCAGTTACATAAAATGTTGGCATAGATATTGCTTTTAATAATTTCATAGTTAATTGAATTGGAGGAGAGACTTATGAAATATGCAATGATAGCAACGTGGAGAATGGCAGTCGAAGGAATAACTAGTTCAGCAGAATTGTTGATAAATGGAAAATCAGCAGGAGATGCAATAGAAAATGCAATAAAAATGGTAGAAGACTTCCCTTTTTATAAATCTGTAGGGTATGGCGGATTACCAAATGAAGAGTGTGAAGTTGAGTTAGATGCAGCTTATATGGATGGTGATTCCCTTTCAATTGGTGCTATAGCTGGAATCAAAGATTTTAAGAATCCAATTAGTATAGCAAGAAAATTAAGCAATGAGCAAGTGAATTGCTTTTTACAGGGGGTAGGTGCAGAAGCATTTGCTCATAAAAATGGTTTCGAAAGAGTTAATATGCTTACAGATAGAGCAAAATTGCATTATGAAAAGAAAAGAAGAGAAATAGCAAAAGAGGGATTAAGTCCATATGATGGACATGATACAGTTGGAATGGTAGCACTTGATTCTAATAAAAAAATGGTAGCAGGAACATCAACTAGTGGTCTATTTATGAAGAAAAAAGGAAGAGTAGGGGATTCACCATTATCTGGTTCAGGTTTCTATGTAGATAGTGAAGTTGGAGGTGCTACTGCAACAGGACTTGGAGAAGACTTAATGAAGGGCTGTATATCTTATGAGATAGTAAGATTAATGAAAGAAGGGCATCATCCTCAAGAAGCAGCTGATATGGCAGTTGAAAAATTAGATAAAGAGCTTATAAGAAGAAGAGGTAAGGCTGGTGACTTATCAGTAGTAGCATTAAATAATAAAGGAGAATTTGGAGTTGCAACAAATATTGAAGGTTTCTCATTCTCATTAGTTACAGAAGATTTAGAGCCAACAGTTTATGTGTGTAATAAACAAGAAAATGGCAAAACTACTTATGAAGTAGCAAGTCAAGAGTGGTTAGATGCATATTTAAAAAGAATTAAATCGCCTATAACATTTGACTAATATAAGGAGTAAATTTATGAATATATATGAAGCTTGTGTTGGAAATTACAATGATGCTGTTAGAGCTGAAGCTTTAGGAGCTAATAGAATAGAGCTTTGTGATAACCTTTTAGAAGACGGAACTACACCTAGTTTTGGAACAATTAAAAAGGCTGTAGAAAATTTAAATATTCCAGTAATGGTTATTATAAGACCAAGAGGTGGAAACTTCGAGTACTCTGAAGATGAAGCTGATATCATGATACAAGATATTAAAGTATGTAAAGATTTAGGTGCATACGGTGTAGTAATAGGAGCCTTAAAAGGAAATACAATAGACCTAGACTTAACTAAAAAAATGGTAGAAGAGGCTAAGCCAATGAAAGTAACATTCCATATGGCCTTTGATAGTATTGATGATAAAAAATCTGCAATTGATGACTTAGTAAAGCTTGGAGTAGATAGAATATTAACTAAGGGTGGATGTGAAAATGCTTTAGCTAGTAAAGATAAGCTTAAAGAGTTAGTTGACTATGCTAAAGATAGAATAATAATTATGCCTGGAAAGGGTGTTAATAAAGATAATAGAGATTATATCTTAGAATATACTGGAGCTAAAGAAATTCATGGGACTAAAGTTGTTTAGTGTTAGCTAAAAGAAAGAAGGGGGATATATTTGAATATATATGAGGAATCTTTAAAGTATCATAAACAAGCAAAAGGTAAGTTTGAAATAACTTCAAGGGTATCTATAGAAAATGAAAAAGATTTAAGCTTAGCATATACTCCTGGTGTTGCAGAACCTTGTAGAGAAATACATAAAGATCCAGAAGCTGCATATGTGTACACAAGAAAGTGGAATACAGTAGCTGTTGTATCTGATGGTACTGCAGTTTTAGGCTTAGGAGATATTGGACCTTTAGCAGCATTACCAGTAATGGAAGGGAAAAGTATATTATTTAAAAACTTTGCTGATGTAGATGCTTTTCCATTAGTATTAGATACAAAGGATACAGATGAAATAGTTGAAACAATAGTTAGAATAGCACCTACTTTAGGTGGAGTAAATCTTGAAGATATATCAGCACCAAGATGCTTTGAAATAGAAAAAAGGCTAAAAGAGAAGTTAGATATACCAGTATTTCATGATGATCAGCATGGTACAGCAATAGTTGTTTTAGCAGCTTTAATAAATTCATTAAAAATAGTAAATAAAAAATTAGAGGATTTAAAAGTTGTTGTTAATGGAGATGGGTCAGCAGGTAGTGCTATTACTAGATTATTATTATCATCAGGAATAAGAAATTTGATAGTTTGTGGCAAAGATGGAGCAATATATAGAGGCATGAACTATCATAATGAATCAATAAAAGAATTAGCGGATAAGACTAATCCTAATAATGAAAAAGGGAAGTTAAGTGAAGTTATTAATGGAGCAGATTTATTTATTGGCGTATCAGTTGGAAATGTTTTAACTAAGGACATGGTATCAAAAATGAATAAAGATTCTATAGTATTTGCTATGGCAAATCCTATTCCAGAGATTTTCCCAGAAGAGGCAAAAGAAGCTGGAGCAAGAATAGTTGGGACAGGAAGATCAGATTATTCAAATCAAATAAATAATGTATTAGCTTTCCCAGGAATATTTAGGGGAGCACTAGATGTTAGGGCAAAAGAAATAAATGAAGAGATGAAAATTGCAGCTGCTTATGCTATAGCAAATTTTGTTTCAATAGAAGAGTTAAGTGAAGAAAAAATTCTTCCAAAGGCATTTGAAAAAGGTATTGGGGCAGCAGTAGCAGAGGCTGTAAAAAAATCAGCAGTAGAAACTAAAGTAGCAAAAGTATTAAAAGTGCAAAAATAGATAAATAGTGGAGGATGGAATAAATGGATAATTTAGAATTAGTATCATTTCAATTAATTAGTAATGTAGGAGAAGCAAGATCAGCTTTATTTGAAGCTATGAGAGCTGCAAGAGAAGAATGCTTTGAAGAAGCAGATAAATTAGTAATGGATGCTGAAGATTCATTAATAAAAGCACATGAATCACATAGTTCTCTAATCATGCAAGAAGCATCAGGAGATAAAGTGCAAATATCATTACTTTTAATGCATGCAGAAGATCAATTAATGACAACAGAACTTTTAAAAGGAATGGCAAAGGAAGTTATTTTAACTCATAAAAAGTATTCAAACAAATAATAATTGAATATGAAGTTAAGTTTTTATAAAATCTCATTATTAATGAAAAGCATATGATTAAGAAATTACACTAAATTTAAATAATTTAATTAAGGAGACTATAGTAAGTAAACCAGGAAATAATTTGACTTACTATAGTCTCTTATATTATTAAAGAGAATATCTTACTAAGAACTGATATTATATTTTTGAATTTGAAGTAGGAAATCTAATTTATTTAACCTTTGTAATAATTGTAATAATAGCTGTACCATTTAATGGATTCAAGGTACCTATGTTTATTCCTTTTGTTAATTCATTTTCAGAAAAATATATAGGCTCTTCTTCACCATTAATATAACTGCCAGATTGAAATTCAAGTTTATCGGATATAACATCTTTAAATATAACATTGTCTGCAGAGGTATTACTATTATTGGTTAGTGTGATAGTATAGGTTAATAAGTCACCAGGAAAAACGGATTCTTTATCGGCAGACTTCTTAAAATTAATATAAGGGACAACTGCTGTTGTTAAAAAATAGTCCTCAACTTCTCCGTCAATGGCAGGGGTGTAAGTAGTTAATGATCTTGGATCTTCATCATCCCCTTGTATATTTTTCGGAAGAGATAATTCTTCAGTAGTTAAGCGTAAGCGTATATATGTGTTGTCATAGATAGTAGAATATCCAGTAGGCCTTGAAAATTCAACAGAAACTATTTGTGGAGTTGAACTGCTAGGTACGTCATATACAGAGGCTTCACTTAGGCTAAATATACCATCAGTATTAAAATCTAGCCAAGCGTATAATTTGGCTGGGTAAAGAGTGTTATTATAGCATTTTACATCTATTGCATATTTAGTTGAAGAGTTATTTATATATGGTAGAGGATAAGATATACCATCATTATCAATAACTGTTGCTCCAATAATGGCATCTGGTTCAGAGTACACAATATTTCCGATGTAAATATCTTTAGAGATAGCATGCTTTGGACCATTACTGGACTCATAGGATTTATAGGAAGCTGTATTTAATTCAGATGTCTCTGGAGCATTTCCATAATCATATGAACATTCTGCTTCGGAACAATTTGCACCATCTCCATTTGTTGGAATAGGAGTTATTGTTGATATTAGAACTAGAGTTTTGATATCTGTATCATTAAGATTTACTTCATATACTTTTCCTGTGCCAGAAGATAAATAAATAAAGCCTGTATCATAACCATATATTTTTGCCATTGTTCTAGAGTCTTGAGAAGAATAATCTGTTATTGCAGTAATATCTGTTTCTAATAAATTACCAGTTAGTGTATTATTTGCTAGGTCTACATCGATTTCTATAATTTTATCAATATCTGCATAAGAATTTAAATCTTTATCAACATAAGAATATAACTTTTTAGTTGTATTATTAAATACCCAATCTGCTATTGTATAACTTCCATTAGTATAAGAAGATGAACCAAAATTGAGCATTTTCATTGAATTTATATACAAATAATTTAGACTTGTTGGATTTAGATTAATTGTATAAAAGTACCTAGATGAGATGCTAGGAGCGTTAATAAATGCGATATAATATATTCCATTATTATCAAATGACCCAATACTCATACTTACTGGTGCCCATGAGTTATTAGTAGTACTGTTTATAATTGTATTAATTTTACTTATATTATAATCACCATCTATTCTATATAATCCTGTAGCAGGCATAGTAGCAGAAGGTGAAGTCATTGAATAGAGTATATTTTCTTTAATATTATAGCCTAAAGCATTCAATCTTTCAGGGTACTTTGCAACTGCTTGATTTTTACCATTATGAATATCTAATTCAATAAGTTCAGAATAAGTAGTATTATTAGGGTTAGTTACTAGAAATCCCTTGCAATGACATCTGACTTTTTTATATATGCTATGGCCAAAATATACAGTCATACTTGCATTATAATTAGCGGTAAAAATAAATTTTCTTGGGGTAGTAGAAGTAGTTGAATACCAAATGTCATTAGTTAATTTAGGTTGCTGAGCTATGAAAGAATTAAAATAATCTTCAGAGTAATTACCACTTATATTTTCACATGTCTCATAAATTGTATATTTGTTTCCATATTCTAAGTTGCTAAATGTAGTATATCCAGTTTCATTAGTTTGTTGAGATATGCAAGTTCCATCGCTAGATTTAAGTGTTACATATATACCTGATAATCCAATATCTGTGGATTCGAATGTACCAGATTTATTTACATCATTAAAAACATAAACTATTAAATTCATTGTTACACCATCCTATAAATGCAAATAATTTATATAATTTTTACTATGATACTTTAGAAAGTAATTTAAAATTTATATATCTTTAAGTAAAAATAGCTGAATGAATTGTTCTTTTGATATAATTGCCGCAAGGATCAAAGCAATGAAAATCTACTTCGATGAAAGAGATTACTTTAGGAGGTATAAAGCTTTGTTTCATCAAAGTTATAAATGAAAATCTTAAACTAGAATTAGGATTTATATAAGGTATAAAACAAGTTAATTCATTTGAAATAAGGGTTTTCTTTTTATCAATACAAAAGCTATTATATAAATACTTAGAATTACGAGGTATAAATATTTTTATTTTTACATCATATAAAGGGAAATTATTATTATTAAAAAGTTTATAGATGTTACAATATTGACAGCAACAGCATATGTTTTGGAGGCAGCATTTGTAACAACTATCAAGATTAATATTTAAGGGATAAACTATTGTTTTAACATCATTAGTAGGAATATTGTATTCTTTATATGAAGATGTTTTTTTATTATAAATTTTATAATTTATATAAGCTTGATTAGTTAATATAGATTTTTCTTTCAAAATACTACCTCCTTTAAATTAAATTGTGCAATTATGACTTCCGGTTATTGTTGCAGTTAACTTCTTTCCAGGTTTAATACTAAGGTTAGTAGTCAATGTTCCTGACTCATCTTTTTCTGAAATAGTTAATGTATGGGTATTAGAGTCATATTCAGCATTATATTGATCTGTGGTAAGTTGTGTACCATCATTTATAATAACTATCTTAGATAAATCAGGAGTAAAGTTATCAGGTAAATTATCAACAATGCTTACATCAGTCGCAACTTGATCACCGGTATTTTCAAATTCTAGATTATAAGAATAAGTTTGTCCACACAAAATTGAATCAGGGCCTGTTTTGGTTGCTGTCACAGTAGTCTCAGTATAATATAAAGTTATATCAACTGGATTAGATTCTGTACCTGCTTGGCTTGGATCTTCTGCATAATTTACTAGAGCTTTATTAGATAAAAGAGTCCCAATTGGAATATCATTATTAAAAATTAATGCATAATGAAGTTCAAGTGTTGATTCAGCTACCAAAGATGGAACTGTTATTTTAATTTCGTTGATTCCAGTTGCTTCATTTGGATAAGTTGAATTTTCAGTATCATAAGTAAAAGATTGATCTACATATGATACATCATCTAGCGTTACTTTATCTTGAATAACTAGATTGGTAAAATCAGTTGAGCTATGATTTACTAATAAAATGTCATATATAACTGTACGATCTTTTCCTACGGTTCCTGTATCTTTAATTACTCCATCTTGCACAGTATATGCTTTTTTAGTTACGGCTAATAATGGTTCTACATAAGTTGTAACAGGATAACTGCTTGAAGTAGTATTATTATAATTAATTGTGGCCTGATTTGTAATAATATTTGCCATAGATAAGCTCCCTTCTAAGTGTGTTTTTAAGCTAAATATAATTTAGTATATTCATTGTAAGAAAAAAGAGTTACTTTAGGTTAAAAAATGACATATTATATCAAATGATAGTATTTAAATTGTGAAGTTGTAGGGAAATAACTTTTATACTCACCTAAGATGATTCAGTAAAATATAAATTTATATAAAAAGTATAAAAAATAAATATTAATCTTATGTTGCTTTTGCAGGTTAAAAATTTCTAAAAAAATTCATCTTTATGTATATTTATATATTAGATAAAAATTTATATTTGAACTAAAAAAATTCCTATAAGCAAGGAAAATCAATGCTTTAAAAGGGGCTCGCGAAACGCGAGCCCCTTTAGAATAATAAGAAATTAACTGTTCTAGGGCAATAAATCTTACTTAAAATTGAATAAATAAAATTCTAAACAAAATATATTTCTACGATAGAATTATTTTAAAATATATTATTAATAACTTTATTCAATACCTCACCAATAGAATCATTAATAACTAAATTAGCTTTTCTGTCAGCAGAAGTAGAGGTTTTATTAATTAAAACAAGATTTTTACCTCTAAAGTAATCTATAAGTCAAGCAGCAGGATAAACAACAAGAGAAGTTCCACCTATGATTAAAGTATCTGCTTCAGAAATTGCTTTAATCGAACCTCTAATTACATTATCATCTAAGCCTTCTTCATATAAAACCACATCAGGTTTAACTCTTCCACCACATTTAGTACAAATAGGCACACCTGTAGATTCTAATATAAATTTTTCATCATAAAATGCATTACAACTACTACAGTAATTTCTTAAAACAGATCCATGCAATTCAAAAACATTCTTGCTTCCAGCAGCTTGATGAAGGCCATCTATATTTTGAGTTATAACTGCTTTTAATTTCCCCATTTCTTCAAGCTTAGCTAATGCAATATGAGCTTTATTAGGTTTAGCTTCAGGATAAATTAGCTTTGCTTTATAAAAGTTAAAAAACTCTTCAGGATATCTGATATAAAAGCTATGAGAAACTAATTGCTCAGGAGTAAAAGTTATATTAAGCTTTTCATTAAAAAGACCGTTAGAACTTCTGAAATCTGGGATTCCTGATTCAGTGCTCACCCCAGCTCCTCCAAAGAAAACTATATTATTACTTTCCTTAAGTATTTGAGATAGTTTATCTATTTTATTTTCCATTAAATCATCTCCACATATTTTTTATTTATTATATCATAATAAGGCAATCATAAAATGCTTAATCCATATATTGTAAGAGAATGTTATGTTTGATATACTGTGAATGATATAGATATTAATAAATTAGAATTTATTGGGGGGATTAAAATAGATTTAGCGTTTATAATATCCTTATTTATAGGAGTATTTTTATCTTACTTTATTCTTTATTTTCATGAATTTGGTCATGCTATTTTTGCTATTATTTTTACAAAACAAAAAGTTAAAATTAGACTTGGGGGGATTTTTGACAAGAAACCACTAAAAATAGGAAGACTTTTAATTTATATAAATGGCTTTTATCCATCATATGGAGTAATATATTGGAATGCAAAATCATTATCTAAATATAAAAATGCACTTATTTCTCTAGGTGGCCCTCTTTTCTCTCTTTTACTATCTTTAATGATATGGTATTTTCTTGAGTATAATACTTACCAATATATTAATCAAAATATGGTTAAGTTTTTATTTGTATATTCGGTATGGCAGTTTTTTATAACAATAATACCAATAAAATATCCTAAGTTTTTGGGAGCATATGCAGGATTTAATAGCGATGGACTAAATGTGATTAAATATTTAGTTAATAAATCATGAGTTATATAAATTTCAATTTTGCGACGGTATTATGTTAAGATATTAAATTAAAAGAAATAAGTAGTATAATAAGTTGAATTGATAAATAATGAATAATTATATATAATAAAGGTAAGAAATTAAACAAAAGATAAAATAAAAATAAAGGAAAAATTAAATGATAAAAACATTAAAAGAATTAAATTTAGAAGATGATTACTTATTTGCGAAAGTAATGAGTGATAAAGAAATTTGTAAAGAATTTTTAGAAAAGCTTCTTGATATAGAAATTGAAAGAATAGAAATGCCAGAAAATCAAAAGACTATAGATTTACTTTTAGAAAGTAAAGGAATAAGATTAGATATATATGTAAAAGATGAAAATGATACTATATATAATGTAGAAATGCAACGTGGAAAGCATAGGAACCTTCCTAAAAGATTAAGATATTATCAAGGTAATATTGATTTAGATTTAATAGGTAAAGGTGACGATTATAGAAAGCTTTCAAAAAGTTATATCATTTTTATTTGTACTTTTGATTTATTTAATAAAGGAAGACATAGATACACCTTTGAAACAGTATGTAAAGAAGATAATAGTATTAAATTAGAAGATGATACTAATAAAATAATACTAAATACACGAGGTATAATTAAAGATTTAAGTGAGGAGCTTATTGAGTTTTTAGATTATGTAGAGCACTCTGACGATAATGTAGCAGAAAAAGCTAAAGGAACTCTCGTTAAAAAAATACACAAAAAAGTGATAGAAGTAAAGAGTGATATTAGTATGGAGGTGGAATTCATGACTCTTTTAGAAAGAGATAGAGAAAAGATTGAAGAAGGTAAATTAGAAGAAAAGTTAGAGATAGCAAGAAATTTACTTGATGTTCTAGATGATGAAACTATAGCAAGAAAAACAGGGTTAAGTATAGAAGAAGTAAAAAAATTAAGAGAGAAAATTTAATAGTTCATTTATCAAAAGTGTCTAGATGTTAGGCACTTTTTATTTAGGGAAAATAAGGACTTTGTTCCTAGAATAAGTGATCGCCCCAGCTCCTCCAAAGAAAACTATATTATTACTTTCCTTAAGTATTTGAGATAGTTTATCTATTTTATTTTCCATTAAATCATCTCCAATGTTATTTAGATTAATTATAACATACTAGAATTAAATCAAAAACGCAAATTCCATTTATTGCAAGATTAAGGTGAGGATGATAAGATAAAAATAAAAAAGTATACAGTGTATTTATAAACAATGTATATTGAGATTTTGAGTTAGTGGGGGATAATAGTGATGATAAGTATATATGATTGGTTTGGATATGAAGTTCCAATTGAGGATAGATACAAACTAATAAAAGCAGCAGGTTTTGATGGCGTGTTACTATGGTGGAGTAATGGATTTGGACGTGGAGCTGATTATCGAGATGGTGTGCAGTATGCTAGAAATGCAGGATTGATTATAGAAAATATTCATACGCCTGTGCAAGAACAAAATAAGCTTTCACTTGATAATTTGGATGGAGAAGGGCTAATTAAGTGTTATTTACAATGCATTAAAGATTGTGCAGAATTTGATATACCAACTATGGTAGTACACTTGCCTGACGATAAATATCCAATTAATGAATTAGGAATGGAAAGAATTAAAAGAATAGTGGAAAAGGCAGAGAAACTTAACATTAATGTTGCTATGGAAAACTTGAGGAATATTGATAACGTGACTCGTGTACTAGATTCTATTGATTCCAATAAAATAGGATTCTGTTATGATAGTTGCCATCATGAAAATTATTATAGTGAAAGAGATTTGTTAGGTAAATATGGAAAACGTTTAATGGCAATGCATCTTCATGATAATGGAGGAGTTAGAGGTCAACATCAGCTACCGTTTGATGGGAATATAAATTGGGAGAGAGTTATGGGGGAAATAGAAGGAAGTGGTTATAAGGGCGCAACTACTTTAGAGCCTATGAATTGGGGATATGAGGATCTATCAATGCAAGAGTTTCTTAGTAATGCATATAAAAAAGCAAAGAAATTAGAAGAAAAGAGAATTGGATAAAAACAATTTTAAAAGTTGCTTTGATTTCCATTTTAAAGTATGTTACATTGATTGTAGACCGGTCATATTTTAGAGAGGTAAGTGATTTTATGGAAATGAAGTTTGAAATTTTACCATCTTATAGTATTGCGTATATAAGGCAAGTTGGGCCTTATGGAGAAGATAATATGCAAGTAATGGAGGAAATAAAAACTTTTGCTAGAAATGAAAATTTACTTGATGACGAGGCCATAGTTCTTGGATTACACAGGACAACCCTGAAGAAACTAAATCGGAAAAGTGCAGATATAATACATGTTTAGAAATTTTAGATGATATTAAAATAAATGATGAGCATATAAAAATGGGAAAAACAAGTGGGGGCAAATATGCTGTTTGTACTATAGATCATAAAGTAGAAGCAGTCCAAAGAGCATGGAATGAAATATTTTCTGTATTGTTTAATCGAGGTTATCAAATAGATATTTCAAGACCTATAATTGAAAGATATGCTTATAAAATGCTGAAGAATCATAAATGTGAAATTTGTGTTCCTATAAATTAAAGTTAAAATATAGAATATTAAAAAGTGCCTGATAGAAGGCACTTTTTCTTTTAATAATTAGCAAATGGTATTTTAAGGAAGAACATATTTTAGGGATATTCCTTTTATTGTAAGTTAAGGTTCATTATGTTATAATTCAGATAATTTTAAATTAGTATGGATATGTAATGAAGAATAATATGCTTCATTAATAAAGAATTACTATAAAGAACAAGTATCTATATAATCAATATTTTGAAGGAGAAAACAAAAATGACAAATAAAGAGTTATTAGCTATAGCAATGCAACAGTCAGCTATAGATGAAAATTGTGAACCAGAGGATTTTTGTAAAAGTGAAAATAAAGTTGTTATATCATCTGTAAATGAAGATGCTAGAAAATATTTGGATTTACCTTTTTATTGTAATTTAGTTTCTTATGGAAATAATATTGTGGCATCAGTAGATTCGGAAATTGCTGAAATTGTAGAAAGCTATATTAATAGATTTCCTATTGAACATTGTTTTGAAACTCCTAATATGTATGTCCTTAATGATGAACTATATAAAAGAGGAATGCAAATATGTTTTATGGCAGAATATTTTTTACCTGATATGAATGAAATTAAGAATGTAAAATGTGATTATGAAATGAAGATTTTAAATCAAAATGATTTTCAAAACTTATATACAGCAGAGTGGAGCAATGCTTTATGCAAAAAGCATAAGCACTTAGATATTCTAGGAGTAGGAGCTTATGATGGAGATAAGTTAGTTGGGTTAGCAGGATGTTCTGCTGATTGCGATACAATGTGGCAAATTGGTATAGATGTATTACCTGATTATCGTAGGAAAGGAATTGCATCTGCGTTGACTAGTAAATTGGCGCTAGAAGTAATCAAAAGAGATAAAGTTCCTTTCTATTGTGCAGCTTGGTCTAATATTAAATCTGTTAGGAATGCAATGAAGAGTGGTTTTAGACCAGCATGGGTTGAAATGACTGCAAAAAGTATTAGTTTTGTTGCTGAAATGAATAAATAGATGAGCCAATTATGATATCACAGATTATGAGAGAAATTTTTAGTTGATATAGTATTCTATATGAAAAATATTAGGTGGACAAAATCGAGCAAGCATAACTAGGAATTATAAATTTCAATACCTTACAATGAAAATAAGAGGTGAGAAAAAGATGGATTGTATTCAAAGTATTCAAAAAGCTATTGATTATATGGAAAGTCATATTTTAGAAGATATTAATTATGAAGACGTAGCAAGACATGTTTATATGTCAAACTATCATTTTCATAGGTTATTTAGCATGATTACAGGTATAACAGCTAACGAATATTTAAGAAAGCGTAAATTATCTATGGCTGGACAAGAAATTTCAATGTCAGATGCTAAAGTTTTAGATATTTCATTAAAGTATGGGTATGATTCACCTGAGAGTTTTTCAAAAGCATTTATGAGATTTCATGGGGTTACACCTAATATAGCAAGACGTTCTGGAATGGAATTAAAATCTTTTAATCGCCTTGTAATAAAAATTTCATTGGAAGGTGGAACAGTAATGGATTATAAGATTGTAAAAAAAGAAAGTTTTAAACTATTAGCAAAAGTAAAAGAATTTAAAGTTGAGTCAATTTCAGAAGATGATAACGAAGATATACCTAATTTCTGGAATGAATGTTCTAATAATGGAGTGTTTGATGTATTAAAGAGTAATACATCAAAGCATGATATTTATGGTGTATGTAAGCCTATATCTAAAGAAAGTGAATATTTTGGTTATGGAATTGCTATGAAATATGATGGTGGTAATATTCCAGAAGGATTTGCAGTATGGAGTGTAGAACCGACATTGTGGGGAGTTTTTAAATGTATAGGTGAAAATGGAGAATGTATAGGTGAAACGTGGAATAGAATATTTAATGAATTTTTGCCAAGTTCAGAATATACCATGTTAGATGATATTGATTTTGAATTTTACAAAGAAGAGAATAATACAAATTGTTTTTGTGAAATATGGATACCTGTTGAGAAGAAGTAAATAAAGTGGAGCTGGCGCATACTAACTATTTTATATTAAATGTATTTTTGCGACAGCTCCATTCAATTTTTATAGTTAAATCAGTTTTTGCTATATTATAAAAGTGCTAACAACACAAAATTATATGGATAAAAATGTATAGTTGCGTGATATAATTATATAAATATATTATAGAAAAATAATATATTAGTGTATAAAAGGATGGTGGGGAATTATATGAAAAATAAAGAAAAGACATTATTATGTTTAACATGCTTTCTAGGAGGAGTTGTAGCTGGTTATTTAATTGCACCAATTAAGAAGGGAATTTATTTTGGAAATAACTGTGGCAATCATGTTAGAAGTGTTGAGGAATTAAAAGAAGTAATGGATAACAGCATAGAAGAAAATGAGAATACAAAATAAATATATTATAATATACGCAGGAGATAAATAGATATGGATAAAGTTATAATTATTGGATGTGGGGGAAGTGGTAAATCTACATTAGCTAGAAACTTATCTAAGAAAATTAATTTACCAGTTGTTCATCTTGATAAGATATTTTGGAAAGAAGGATGGGTAAATATATCAAGGGAAGAGTTTAATACGTTACTTAAAGAAGAATTAAAAAAAGATAAATGGATAATAGAGGGCAACTATGATAGAACAATAAAGGAAAGATTAAGAATGTGTGACACTGTAATCTATTTAGATTATTCAAGAATAACTTGTCTATTTGGTGTTATTAAAAGAGTTTTATCTAGTTACGGTAAAGTTCGTCCAGATATGGCAGATGGGTGCCCTGAAAGATTTGATTTAGAATTTTTAAAGTGGATATGGAATTTTAATAAGGAACATAGAGATAAGTTTTACAATATTCTTCAAGAAGAAAAAGACAAGCAGATATACATATTTAAAAATAGAAAAGAATGCAACGAGTTTTTAAAGGATTTACAATTAAAAAGTGGAAGAATGAAGAATTTAAATAATTAAAACGCACCCTTTAAGGGTTATGTATAACAGGAGCAGTTATCGCTGGTGAGGCAACAGGAAATGGAATTATGTTGGAATTAAGAACTACCCCTGTTGGATGGGGAGTTCTAGGGGAAACTGTTATTGGTGGTGGATTAGGATATTTAACAGTAATTTAATGTTTAACAACATTAGTAATTTGGAAGGGTTTTAAATTATGAATTCTATATTGATTTTTTCAGGGATATGGATTGCTATATTGCCAAAAATGAATTGGTATTCGGTTGAGATTAAAAAGTTAAATATCGCATATTATTTCATTGGCGTTTATACATTAATATTAGGTATTTTATCAAATATGATAGATGTGAACATCAAAGATGGTTTATTTATAATTCTATTGAGTGCTGTTATAGTACTCGAAATTTGTACAATTATATTGAGAGTTAAAGGAGAAAAAAATACGATAGATATACTTGCAATAGTTACAAGCATTATTTTATTAATATTAGCTACATCATTGGCGTTAATAGAAATAAAAGAGTTACAATGGGCAATTGCAATAATAATCGGTGCTTTGTTGTTGCTTTCAGTTTCATTTAAGAAACTTGATAAGAATAATTGAGAATATCTAAAAATTTGTGTAAATAATAAATTTAATTTACTAATATAACTGGAAGTTTTATTTCCAGTTATATTTTTATCTTTTTATTTAAATAATAATACTAAGTTTTTATATACTTTTAGTTTCAGTCAAAAACGGTTTAATTTTAATTAAGGCTTGAAAAAGTACAAGCTTTAAATTATTTAATTATTATTTAATCTATATCCAAACATTATTATAAATTGAGACAAGATTAACCCCCAATTAGAAATTGGCGACGTCCATTTTTGCATAATAACTTCAGTAACCAAATATAATGATTTTCTTAAAGAATCGTCCGTTGAAAATACGGTTTTTGTTTTTGTAAATTTTCTTATCTGCCTATTTATTACTTCTAAATTATTTGTAGTATAAATCATCTTTCGTATTTGTTTATTAAAAGCAAAGAATGTTGATAATTTATCCAAATTTATATACCAAGAATCAATTACACTTGAGTACTTGTCATTCCATTTTTCTTTTAATATATCGAGCTACGCTAGGGCGATTTCTTCAGTTGGTGCTTTATATACTTTTTTTAGAAAGATATAATATATAGTAATAAAAAGTGCTGATTATTAATGCGTATGTCGACTTGAAACAAATACGACAAATACAGTAGTATAATAAACAGCACTTTTTATTTATAGATTATTGAGTACTTAGCATGTATTCCTTCCAATCACCATTTTCAATATAAATAGCTTCATCTTGGAATTTTGTATCTATATCCTTATTATAGAAATAAGAGTAACAATCTTCAAAGCTTTCATCATCAGTTAATTTAACTTTTACAACTTTTCTTGAGTATTCATTATTTGGATTTCCTTCACCTAAGAAGCCTTCCATCTCATCCATAGGTTTAAGTGTTGAATCATAATTTATAAGCTCAACAACTTCACCTACTATAGTGCTTTTTCCAGGTAATACGGCAGGATATCCCTTGTAAGGCATATGATATAATTCAAAGCCGCTTATTTCAGCAGGTCTTATAGAATTTATCTTTCCTTTTAAATAAAGATCATAGTTAAAAAAGCCTTCTCTTAAACTACCATATACGAAGATATTTAGTTTTTTACTCATTAGCAAATAGCTCCGCCTACAGTTTTTATATCTGATGAATTTTCTATGATAGCTTTGATACTAAATTCTAATCCTTTAGATATATCTTCAATAGACATGGATGGCATATTAGGCTTTGTAGTTACTTGAGCTGGAATATAAGGAACGTGTATAAATCCACCTCTTATATTTGGATACTTTTTATCAATTAAATATAATATCCCATACATAACATGATTGCATACAAAAGTTCCAGCTGTATTAGATACAGAAGCTGGTATCCCATTGTCCACCATTTCTTTAACCATTGACTTTATAGGAAGGTTTGAGAAGTAAGCAGCTTCACCGTCTTCAAAAATAGATATATCAATTGGCTGATTATCTTCATTATCTTTTATTCTTGCATCATCTATATTAATTGCAACTCTTTCAGGAGTAACTCCAAATCTTCCACCAGCTTGTCCAACGGATATAACAACATCAGGATTATGTTTTATTATATTTTCTTCAATTGTTTCTAGAGATTTTCTAAATACAGTTGGAATTTCTAATTTTATTATTTCATTATCTAAAATGGTATCAGGTAATTTTTTTACAGCTTCTAATGCTGGATTTATATTTTCTCCACCAAATGGGTCAAACCCTGTAATTAATATTTTCATTTAAAAAGCCTCCTTTTAAAAGTTAAAATGCTAAGAAGTACATAAGTGGTATATGAATTGCAAGTAATACAATTGCAAATACAGCTTGAGCTTTTATAACAGCATTCTTATCTTTAGTTTCTAATAAAGCTACTGGCAAAACATTAAAGTTTGCAGCCATAGGTGTTAGTAATGTGCCGCAGAAACCAGCAGTCATAGCTAATGTTGATGCAATTATAGGATTTCCACCTTGAGCAAATACAAAAGGTACTCCTATACCAACTGTTATAACTGAAAATGCTGCATAGGCATTTCCCATAATTGCTGTAAATATAGCCATTCCTATACAATAAGCACTTATTCCAAGGAGTATGTTTCCTTCAGGAATAACACTTGAAATCATATTTGATATAATATCGCCAACACCAGCAGCAGTAAATAAGGTTCCAAGAGCAGCTAGAAGTTGAGGTAATATTGCAGTAGCACCTACAGATTGAAATGTTCTGTTACTATCTTCAACAAATTCATTAGGTTTAGCCTTTGTTATTATGAATGTTGAGATTAAAGCAACCATTGCAGCAATACCAATAGCAGTTACCCCTGAAATTGGTGTAAATTGGGCAATAACTAAAGCAACTAAGGCTATAATCAATGATGGAATAAATATTTTTATTCCTATTTCATTTGCTTTTAAGTTTGCAAAAGTTGTATCTAATTGCTTGATTGTTCCAATGTTTATTTGATTAAATGCAGCTAATATACCTATAACAACAATAAGTAATCCAGTTATAATTGAAGGAAGTGCTTCACCTAATATAAATATAACTCCAAGTATTCCCCAAAAAAGAGCAGTACCGTACTTAGTTTTATGATTTTTATCTTTTAATGTAAACATCATAGTAAGTAGGAAGAATAAGCCTACTATGATATAGAATATTTCCAATAATGTATTTGAAAAAGTATTAATATCCATAAAGTTTACCTACCTATTTTTATATTTTTTAGCAAGTTTTTTGTCTAGATAATAGTTTTGAATAACTCCTAAAATGAAAGCTATTATAGCAATTGGAATTGAGGCTTTAGCAATTTGTAACGTGTCAACATTATATCCTAAAGTTTCTAGAGTACCAGCTATAAGTAGAACACCTGAGTTTGCTAAAAATACATTTTGTCCAAAGAAGTTACCATAGTTATCAGCTGCAGCAGCGTGAGCTTTTATTAAGTCTTCATCTTCTTCATCTAATTCGCCATATTTTGAAATTGCAGCTCCTTGAGCCATTGGATTAATTAGAGGTCTTACAAACTGAGGATGTCCACCAAGTTTAACAGCCATTGCAATAGATATTTCTCTAATAAATAAATATCCAGATATAATTTTCCCAGTAGATAAGCCCTTTACATTTTTTATAAGCATTGTTGCTTTTTCTTTTAATCCATATCTTTCACATATTCCTATAATAGGAAGAGTCAGTAAAAATAAAGACATTTCTCTTTTTTGAACAAAGGTTTGTCCTAAAGTGGTAAGGATTTCTGAAAAGCTCATACCAGAAACTAATCCAGTTATTAATCCAGATACAATTACAACAGCAATAGTATTAAATTTTAATGCAAGTCCTATAATTATTATTAATATTCCTATTAAAGCCATGTTTATCGAATCCTTTCGAAATTTGTAATCAATTATTTTTTTAATAATTATACAATCAAATTCGTATAAAATCCATAGAAAAATTTGATAATTAATATTTAATAATGATATAAAATTAATAAATATACAGTAAAAATTATGAATGTTAACAAAATGTTAATAAATTCATTTTGAAATTTGTATAAGTAAAATAGGGATTAATACTAAGGTATTGATAGGATTACTAAGAGAGATGACTGCAGTTAAAATTCTAAAGAAGTAGTAATATTTAAGAATTTGTAAAATATTATTGAATTTTAATAATAAGGATGATTTTATTATTTATTTTACATATAAAAGTAGAATAAAAAAATAGTATGAATAGATTTTTGAAATCTACATACTATCTTGTGTATTTATAAAATTTTATTATAAGCTAGTACAATAAATTAAGAAAAATAGAAAAGATGTTAATAATAAAATAATTGACAAATCTATTCTTAAAGAACTTGCATTTTTAGTGTTATTTTCCAAAGTATCACCTCATTTAATTTATATCCAAGTTTATGAAGATTTAAACATATGGGAGAAAATTAATTTAATAATAAAGTATAAAACCATTTTAAACTTTTTTTAAAACATCATAACTAATAAGATAACATAAGAATTGGAATTATTGTGGGGGATGGAGCATATAGTATTAAGTAAGCATGCTGATATAATTAAAAATTATAAATCATAGAAAGAACAAGAAAATATAAGAATTTCACAGTTGGTAAATGATTACAAGGTGTAATTGTCTAAAAGAAAAAAATTTAATTTATAATAAGGTTAGTGTTTTATTTATAAATTATTTATAATAATAAAGTAACAAGGAGTTGGTTTTATGAATAGACAAACTAAAGATTTGAATCAATATAAGTTACTAAATAGTATAATTAACAAATTAATAGAAAAAAATAAAATGATAAAAAATTAAAAAAACATTTACATTTAAATTTAAATATGATATTATAATTACATAATTAAATACGTAGTGTGTTACTGGTTATGCAGGCAAGGACTAGGAATATTATAGATATAGCTATATCTATAAGGTTTTGGTCCTTTTTTTATTTTTTTTTATACTATTTTTAAAATTATTCATAACTAAATAAATATATGGCAATAATAAGTTGGAAGTAACACATACTACTGTAGTAATTTATTTTATTATATAAATTAAGGAGGAATTATAAGATGCTACAACAATTACAAAGAATCGGTAAAGCTATCATGCTTCCAATAGCAGCTTTACCAATTGCAGGGATTTTACTAGGCGTTGGTGGTGCTTTATTAGGTATATCAGGATTATCTAATCCACCAGCAGTATATCAACCATTAATAGCATTTGTTAATATTCCTGTAGTTACAGCAATATTAACAATAATGAAAAACGTAGGGGATATTATATTTGGAAACCTACCTTTACTATTTGCAGTAGGTGTTGCGGTTGGACTTGCTAAAAAAGATAAGGGAACTGCAGGATTAGCTTCAATATTTGGTTTCATAGTTATGAACCAAGTTATATCTTCAATGTTAGCATTAGGATTAACTCAATTAGGAGTAGTTACTCCAGATGCAGTTGGTGAATATGGTACTTATGTTACTACTAACTTAGGTATATTTACATTAAATATGTCAGTGTTTGGTGGTATCATCACAGGTATAGTTACAGCAATATTACACAATAAATATCATACAATACAATTACCACAAGTTATTGGATTCTTCTCAGGATCAAGATTTGTACCAATAGTAACTTCTTTAGCTATGGCAATAGTTGGTGCTTTATTAGCATTTATTTGGCCAGTAGTTCAAAATGGTATAGGAGTGCTTTCAGAATTAGTTAGAAATGCAGGTGCTATCGGAACATTCTTCTATGGAGTTATTGAAAGAGCATTAATTCCATTTGGATTACACCACGTATTCTATACACCATTCTGGTATGGTTCATTCGTTGAAGGACAAATATTAGTAGATGGTGCATGGCAAACAGTTGCAGGAGCTAATACAGCTTACTTTGCTCAATTATCAAGCATGAGTAGCTTAGTTGGAGCTTCAACAGCAGATATGTCAACAGTAGTTGCAGGTACTACAAGATTTATGGCTGGTAAATTCCCATTCATGATGTTTGGTCTTCCAGCAGCAGCTTTAGCTATGTATAAGACAGCAGCTCCAAGCAAGAAAAAAGCTGTTGGTTCATTATTAGCATCAGCTGCAGTTACAGCATTACTTACTGGTATTACTGAACCAATCGAATTTACATTCTTATTCGTTGCACCAGTATTATATGGAGTTCACTGTGTATTAGCTGGTTTATCATTCATGTTAATGGATATACTTAATGTATTTATTGGTATGACATTCTCAGGTGGATTAATAGACTTTACATTATTCGGATTATTACCAGCAGGAGCAGGAGTTCCTACTCATTGGTTAAGATTAATCTTAGTTGGTATAGTTTATGCAGTAGTTTACTACTTCTTATTCTTATTCTTAATTAAGAAGTTTAACTTAAAGACTCCAGGTAGAGATGAAAGCGAAGAAGAAGTTAAGCTTTATTCAAAAGCTGATTATCAAGAAAAAGCAGGTATTCCTCAAGCTGATATAAATGAAAAGTCTGGCAACAAGAAAGCTGGAAAGAACAATGAAATAGTTGAAAAAGCTCCAGCAGTTTTAGCAGCTTTAGGTGGAGAAGAAAATATAGTTAGCGTTGATGCTTGTATAACTAGATTAAGAGTTGAAGTTAAAGATAAAGCTAACGTAAATAAAGATGAATTAAAAGCTTTAGGTGCAGCTGGTGTAGTTGAAGTTGGTAACGGAATTCAAGCTATATTTGGGGCTAAAGCAGATGCATACAAGAATGAAATTAAAAACATCTTAGATATAGATTAATATTTAGTGTATATAGTTTTTAATTAAAATATAAAATCGTTAATTCTTATAAATAGAATTAACGATTTTTTTATTTATAGAAAAAAATTAACATAGTAAATTTAAATAAATACGTAATCTTTTAAAAAATATATTTAATTTAGGTATTAGACATTTTAGGAAATAAATGTTAAATTAAATATGCAAATGTTATGTTTATTTAGAGTTTGAAATTTTAAATTGTACATATGAATATTATAAAGTTTTTAGAAAAAAATAGATTTAATTAGTATTTTAGACTTAACTTTAAAGTAAGAGGTGATTAAAATGAAAAGATTTAAATTAATTATTATTACAATCACAGTAATTCTTTTAGGAGCAATATATGCCATATATATTAATGAGTCTAAATTTAAGTTTGATGCTGCAACAGTAACATCGTCATCTAATGCGGACCTCTCTTTTGCTGTTTTAGGAGATGTTCATGAAAATATTAATCACCTTCAAGAAGCTATTAATGACTTATACACTATAAATCCTAAGATGGATGCATTGGTATTAAATGGTGATGCTGTTGATCAGGGCTTAGATGAACAATATAATTCAATGCAAAACACTTTAAATAAAAATAAGGATTTGTTACCAGAAATAATTATAAAAAATATAGGGAACCATGAATTTTTTGATTATAATATTGAAACAAATTCTAATGAGCAGGTTCAAAGCTTTATAAATAAATATTTGAAATTCTCAGGAGAAGAAAAAGTATATCATGATAAATGGGTGAATGTATATCATTTTATATCATTAGGGTCTGAAGATGGCAATTCTGAAACTATAAATTCAGTAACGGCCTCTATATCTGATGAACAATTAGAATGGTTTAAGGAAAAGTTAGCTGAGAATTATAAAAAAGGAAAACCGATATTTGTATTTCTTCACCAACACTTAGATTATGGAGAAAATTCATGGATTGGAACTAATAAAAGTGAAGAAATTAAACAGATATTATCTCAATATCCGGAAGTGATAATGTTTGCCTCTCATACTCATAGCAATTTAAATGAAAATAGTTTAGTTTTAAATAAACCTTTTACTATAGTAAATACAGGTGCAGTCCATTACACCATTATACCAGATTCAAATGAAGAAAAAGGCTACAAAAGAGAAACTGATTATATTAAAGGCGTTTATGTTGAGGTAAATGGTAATAATGTTACTGTTAAAGGAAGAGATATAAAGGAAAAACAATGGATATTTAGCACAGAAATATCAAATTAATATATTTACATATTAATAAATTAGTTTAAAAATAAATCTTTTGTTAGATATGTATAAGTTTAATTATGTCTAGGTAAATCTTTGGAGTAGGCAAACTTGTATATATCTATTTTTTTATCTAAAACGAATAATATATTATAATAGTATAAAGGGGGAAGAGAATATGGAAATAGCTATAATAGGTTTTGGTGGAGTTAGTAAGGCTTTAATAAAACTATTAAATGATAAAAAGAAATATTTATACAATCTAGGAACTGATATAAAGGTTAAATATATAATAAAAAGTAATGGTGGAATTTATAATAATTTAGGAATAAATTTAAAAGAAATTATAAACAATAATTACAATTTAAATATTGAAGACTTTGAATTTAAGGAAGATATAAATATTAATACAATAATAAAAAATAAAGATATAGATATACTTGTAGAATTGACTAGTACTAATATAGAAACAGGTGAACCTGGTTTAACTCATATAAGTTTAGCCTTAAAAAACTCTATTAATGTAGTAACAGGGAATAAGGGGCCAATACTTTTACAATATAATAACTTAAAAAGGTTAGCCGATAAAAATAATGTAAAGCTTGGTATAGGCTGTACAACTGGTGGAGCACTTCCATCTATAAATGTTGGAACATTTGATATAGCTGGAGCAGAAGTATTATCTATTGAAGGGATTTTAAACGGGACAAGTAATTATATTTTAACTGAAATGTATGAAAATGAAGTTGATTATAGTGGAGCATTGAACAAAGCAATATGTTTAGGAATAGCAGAAGCAAATTATAAGTTAGATGTAGAGGGATATGATACTGCATCAAAAATTTTAATATTAGCCAATGTTATTATGAATTCTTGCTTAACCATTGATGATATTGAAATAGAAGGAATAAGTTTGTTAGGTAAACACTTAATAATAAATGAAAAGAATAAAGATAATAAAATTAAGTTAATAGGGCGAGTATATAAAGAAAATAATAAAATAAAAGCATACGTAAAACCTGAGATAATAGATAAAAGTCATCCTTTATATTTTGTAGATGGTAAAAATAAAGGTGTGCTTTATAAGACTGATACTTTAGGGGACATTAGTGTAATTGGTGGTGCATCAGGAACAACAAATGCAGCTGCATCTATATTAAGAGACATAATAAATATAAATTGCTAATATAAGGGATACGATAAACTAGATATGTTCCATAAGATAAATAGCTGTGCAGGCATTGAATATTTAGTGAAGCTAGCTGAACTTAGTATAAAAATCGTAAAGTTAATAAATGTAATTAAGTTTAATTCGCAAAATATAACAAAGTAGCTAAAAATATATTTAGGAGAGAATTATGAATAAAGAAGAAAAGAGAGTTTTAAGAAATAAAATTTTAGAAATAAGAGATTCACTAGATAACAGTAAAAAAGAGATAATGGATACTAAGATATTTAATGAGTTAATAAATACAGAACTATATAAAAAAGCTAGTAATATATTTATTTACATAAGTTTTAGCAATGAAATAAATACAATAAATATAATAGAAAAGGCTTTTGAAGATAGAAAGAACGTTTTTATTCCTAAAGTATATAAAGATGAGAAATCTATGAAGGCAATAAAATTAAATTCTTTTGATGAGTTAAAGAAAAACTCAATGGGAATTTTAGAACCAATAGATGATTCTGATTATATTGAAAAAGAAAATATAGATTTAATAGTAGTACCTGGGGTTGTTTTTGATAATGAGTGTAACAGAATAGGATATGGTGGAGGATATTACGATAGATATTTAAATGAGATAAAATCTAAAGAAAATAAGATAGCATTAGCATATGATTTACAAGTAGTTGATAAAATAGAATGTGAAGCACATGATATTAAAGTAGACTATATAATCACGAATACTAGAATTATAAAAAATACAAATAATGGTTGAAATTTGGAAAATGTAGTGTATAATATATTATAATTAAATAAAAAAGACTTTATTAAGAATGGTGGAGGGACTGGCCCTGTGAAGCCTAGCAACCTACTGAGTATAAAATTATTTATAAATTAGTGTGGTGCTAAATCCTGCAAGCTGATGCTTGGCAAATGAGGTGTTTCATTAATCGTATTAGTGAATAGTTTAGTATATTTAGGTTGCTTCTTATTTTGAAGTAACTTTTTTTATTTTATAAAAAGCAATAAGCAATAATATTAAAAGGGGGATTTCAATATGGTAGGAAAGTGGAAAAAGGGAACAATATGCATTCAAGGAGGATATATACCAAAGGCTGGGGAACCTAGGGTATTACCAATATTTCAAAGTGCAACTTATAAGTATGATGATCCAGATAACTTAGAAAATCTATTTAACTTAGAAGCAGAGGGGCATTTATATAGTAGAATATCTAATCCTACAGTTTGTGCATTGGAAGAGAAGTTTGCTAAACTTCAAGGAGGAGTTGGAGCAGTAGCTGCATCCTCAGGGCAAGCTGCAGTATTATATTCAATATTAAATATATGTAAGGTTGGGGATCATATAATATCAGCATCATCTTTATATGGTGGAACAGTTAATTTATTTACAGTTAATCTTAAAAAAATGGGGATAGAGGTAACATTTGTTGACCCAGAAGCAAGTAAAGAAGAAATTATTTCATGTGCAAATGAAAATACTAAAGCAATATATGGGGAGACAATTGGTAATCCAGGACTAAATATATTAGATTTTGAGAAGTTTTCAGAGGTCGCAAAGGAATTAAAGATTCCATTTATAGTGGATAATACTGTAGGAACCCCATACTTATGCAATCCATTTGACCATGGAGCAAATATTGTAGTACATTCAACTACAAAATATGCAGATGGACATGCACAAAGCATTGGAGGAATAGTAGTTGATGGAGGAAACTTTGATTGGGCAAATGGAAATTTTGAAGAATTTACATTACCAGATCCAAGTTATCATGGATTAAAATATGTAGAATCATTTGGCAATGCAGCATATATAACAAAGCTAAGAGTTACATTAGGACGAGATATTGGGGCATGTCAAAGTCCATTTAATGCTTATTTAACTAATTTAGGGTTAGAAACTCTTCATTTAAGAATGGAAAGACACTCACAAAATGCTTTAGAGTTAGCAAAATGGTTAGAAAAACATCCTAAAATAAATTGGGTTAACTATCCATATCTTGAAACTAGCTCACAATACGATAGAGCAAAAAAGTATTTAAATGGTGGAGGAAGTGGATTATTAACTTTTGGAATAAAGGGAGATATAGAGGCAGCAAAGAAATTTACAAAATCATTAAATTTAGTAGCATTAGTAGTCACTTTAGGAGATGTTAGAAGCTGTATTTTACATCCAGCAACCACTACACATAGTCAATTATCGAAGGAAGAACAAATAGCAAGTGGAGTAACACCAGATTTAATGAGAGTTTCAATTGGAGTTGAGGATATAAGAGATATAATTGCAGATTTTGAACAGGCACTAGATTCAATTAACGGTTAATAATAAATAATTAAAGATTTAATAAGTAATAATATTTTTGTTAAAAGCTACTATTTTAAATTGATTTTAGAAAATAGTAGCTTTTAATTATTAGTTTTAGTTTTTAGAATAATATGCAAATTAAATAAAATATATTAAGTGGAAATATGTTAAAATATACTTGGGTATAATAAATATTAGTAGGTAATCAATTATATAGCGAGTTCATTAAAAGTATGACTTGTATTTTAGGTATATAAATATTATTTATAGTTGCTTGTAGAAATGTGATAGGTGAAAAAAGAAGGGCATTTTAATAATAAATGGAATTTAGTTTCTTAAGATAAGATAGAAAATGAAACTAATAACAAAAATAATGACCAAGCGGTAAATAATGACCAAGCTATAAATTATAAATAATGATAATTATATTAGAAAGTAAAATAAACAAGCTTATATAGATGAAGTAAAGCAAATTGAAATTAGACATAAAAAAGTCAAGCCACAGATTATGGGTTGGAAGATTAAATAATTGCTTAATGATATGGGAGAAAGAGTTTGATAGAAAGCATTAAGGAAAGATATTATGAGTTAGTTAATTAATAGATAAAATAATATTTATACAGGAGGAGTGGAAATGAATATTTTAATTGGTATATTAATACCATTTTTAGGAACGTCTCTAGGTGCGGCGTGTGTTTATACAATGAAAAAAGAAATGAATAAAATGGTTAATAAAATACTTCTTGGTTTTGCATCAGGAGTTATGATGGCAGCAGCTGTATGGTCATTAATTATACCTTCTATAGATATGTCTCAAGGCATGGGGAAATTATCGTTTATTCCGGCAGCAGTAGGAGTACTTGCAGGAATTTTATTTTTATATTCTTTGGATAAAATAATTCCACATATGCACGTAGATAGTAGAAATGAAGAAGGAACAAAGAAATATAAATTAAGTAAAACTACAAAACTTGTACTGTCAGTAGTAATTCATAATATTCCAGAGGGGATGGCAATAGGAATTGTTTTTGCAACAGTTATGAATCAAGGGGGAGGGATAACTCTTGCATCAGCACTTGCTCTTTCTATAGGAATAGCAATTCAAAACTTTCCAGAAGGGGCAATAATATCAATGCCGCTTAAAAGTGAAGGATTAAGTAAAAATAAATCTTTTATTTATGGGGTTTTATCTGGAATAGTAGAACCAATAGCAGCAGTACTTACAATAATATTTTCAAGTGTTATTACTCCAATGATGCCATATCTTCTTTCATTTGCTGCAGGAGCTATGATTTTTGTTGTGGTAGAGGAATTAATACCAGAAGCAGCAGAAGATAATTTTTCGGATATTAGTGCAATAGCTTTTTCTATAGGATTTGTAATTATGATGATTTTAGATGTAGCATTATCCTAATTTAAGAAAAGGATAAATTATAGAATAAAAATGAAAGTTTTGTATTAAAGTTTACAAGTTTAGTTAGCTTTTTATCTGTATTATGGATTGTGATATTATCCATAAGATTTAAATTAAGTAGAGTATATTTTGGCTTGTAAATAAATAATTTAATATTTGCTGTTGTTCATTATTTAAAGATTAATAGGGATAATTGCAAAGAAACTCTTTATAAAATATAATAGAACATGATAATTAAGACTTAGTAAACTAATTTACATTGATGTAAGGAGTGTATTTATGTTTAATAAAGAGGAACTTCAAATTCTTAATGAAGCTTTAAAGATGTATGAAGAAAAAACTACGAAGCAATTAGAATCTAGTGCTAATAATAAGGATAAGATGGTTGCTTATAATAGAAAGCAAAAGAAAATATGGTTACTTCAAAATAAGATGAAAAAGCTTATTGAAGAAAATAAGTAAAAGCCTTTTAGTAAAGGCTTTTTTTATTTTTATATAAAGTGATTTATCAGTTTAAAAATAGTAATATGATTATAAGATGTATTTTATATAAATAAATATGATATTTATGGTTGGGAGAGGATATTATGACTGAAAAGGAAAAGATGCTAAGGGGAGATTGGTATGTTTCTTTAGGAGATGAATTGTTTAATGATAGACAACATGCTAATGAAATTATGTTTGAATACAATTCACTACATCCAAAGGAGGTTGAAAAGAGAATGGACTTACTTAGAGGATTATTTGGTTATGCACCGAAAGAGTTCTTCATAGAGCAACCTTTTAGATGTGCTTATGGCTACAATATCTATTGGGGAGAAAATTCATTTGCAAATTACAATTGTACAATATTAGATTGTGGCAGAGTAACTATAGGAAAAAATGTTATGATTGGGCCTAATGTAAATATATTTACAGCTAATCATGCACTTTCACCTAAGGAGAGAATGGAAAATTTAGAATATGCGGACCCAGTAGAAATATGTGATGGAGTATGGATAGGAGGGGGAAGTACTATTAATCCAGGTGTAAGAATTGGAGAAAATTCAGTTATTGGATCTGGTAGTGTTGTAACTAAGAGTATTCCAGATAATGTACTAGCGGTTGGTAACCCATGTAGAGTTATAAGGGAATTAGACAAGGAGTAGTGATTCATAAAAAATATAAATATGAGAGATAGTTTATAGGAAATATAATAAAAATATGCAATGAAAGAATATTAAGTGAATAAAAGAAGTTCATAACTAAAAAATCATTATAAATAAAGAGAATCCTGAAAAATTTAAAATTTTTCAGGATTCTCTTCTAAAAACATTTAATTTCTAAAAATCCGACCAGAGGATTTTTTTTCACCATTCTACATTCTATATTATAAATTATACATTGATTATTTATCTTTATTAGCTATTTCAAGAATTAATCTGTTCTTTAATTCAGAAACTGAAATTGCACCTTCTTCTCCGTTCTTTCTGCTTCTTACTGAAGCTTCATTGTTAGCAGCTTCTTTTTCACCAACAACTAGGATGTAAGGTATTCTTTCAAGTCTAGCTTCTCTAATCTTATAACCGATTTTTTCTGCTCTATAGTCTGCAGAAATTCTTATTCCTGAATTTTTGAAGTCTTTAACTATTGATTCAGCATAGTCATTATATTTATCAGAAATAGGAAGAACTATTGCTTGAGTTGGAGCAAGCCAAGTTGGGAATGCACCAGCATATTTTTCAATAAGCATAGCTAAAGTTCTTTCATAACATCCAATTGATGATCTATGAATTATATATGGACGTTTTTTGTTACCATCTTTGTCTATATAAGTCATATCAAATCTTTCTGCAAGAGCAAAGTCAATTTGGATAGTTATTATTGTATCTTCTTTTCCATGAACATTCTTAAATTGGATATCAAGCTTTGGTCCATAGAATGCAGCTTCACCTTCAGCTTCAACATAATCAATTCCAAGGTGATCTAAGATACCTTTCATTAATACTTGAGTTTCTTCCCAAGCTTCTGGATTGTTTATATATTTATCAGTATTGTTTGGATCCCACTTAGAGAATCTAAATGATATATCTCCATCTATTCCTAAAGTAGACATTATATGATTTATTAATTCAACACAGCCCTTAAATTCTTCTTCAACTTGATCTGGTCTACAAACAATGTGTCCATCTGATAAAGTAAATTGTCTTATACGAATTAATCCATGCATTTCTCCAGATGCTTCATTTCTATATAAAGTAGAAGTTTCAGCATATCTTATAGGTAATTCTCTATAAGAGTGTTGTTCTGCATTATAAATTGTGTATTGGAAAGGACAAGTCATTGGTCTTAATGCCATGATTTCTGGGTCTTTTTCCTCGTCACCTAAAACAAACATACCATCTTTATAGTGATCCCAGTGTCCTGAAACTTTAAATAAGTCATTCTTAGACATTGAAGGAGTTTTTGTAAATACATAGCCTCTCTTTTCTTCTTCATCTTCAACCCATCTTTGTAGAAGTTGAACAATCTTAGCACCCTTAGGCATTATAAGAGGTAAACCTTGGCCTACTTTTTCATCAGTAGTGAAGATTTTAAGTTCTCTACCTAACTTATTATGGTCTCTCTTTTTAGCTTCTTCTAAAGCTTCTAAATGAGCATCCAAATCAGTTTTCTTTAAGAATGCAGTTCCATATACTCTTGAAAGCATTTTGTTCTTTTCATCACCTTTCCAGTAAGCACCTGCACTTCTAAGAAGCTTAATAGCTTTAACTGGTTTTAAAGAAATTAGGTGAGGACCAGCGCATAAATCTACAAAGTCACCCATTTTATAGAATGAAATAACTTCATCTTCTCCTAAATCATTAATTAATTCAACCTTATATGGTTCGTTAGCATCTTCCATAAGCTTTATAGCTTCAGCTCTTGGTAATTCAAATCTTTCAATTGAAGGATTTTCTTTTACTATTTTTCTCATTTCATCTTCTATTTTTACTAAATCATCAGAACTAAATGAGTTTTCTACATCAAAATCATAGTAGAAACCATCATTTATAGCAGGTCCTATAGCTAATTTAGCATTTGGATATAATCTTTTAACTGCATAAGCTAAAACGTGAGATACACTGTGTCTTAATGCATCTTTTCCTTCTTGTGAGTCAAATGTGCAAATAGCAAGTTCGCTATCTTCATTTACTGTATAACGTAAGTCAACAACCTTTCCATTAATTATTCCACAGCAAGCATTTCTAGCTAAGCCTTCACTAATTGATTTAGCTATATCTAAAACAGAAATACCAGCTTCAAATTCTTTTACTGATCCATCTTTTAAAGTAATTTTAATCATACTTATTACTCCCTCCGTAATTTAATTTAAAATAAAAAAACTCTCATCCCTTCTATGATAAATAGAAGGGACGAGAGTAAAAGTTCTAAACTTCCCGCGGTTCCACCCTTAATTGTCTATAATAAGACCTCTTAATATATCGTAACGTGATATTAAACGGACTTTATTAGAGTCACTCAGAGGTGGTCTTCAACTAGATTCAAATAAGATAATTTCACCAAGCTTATCTCTCTCTGAAAATGAAATTTAGTTTACTCTTCTCTTCAACGTATTAAAATATTTATAAATAATATTATAGTTATCTAATTAGTTAATGTCAATATAAAGAGATAATTAAAATAATTTACTTAAACTGGGGAAATAATAGGTTGAAATTATGAGAAAAAAGAAGAAAAATAGTAAGAATATTATAAAAATATATGGATGAATATGTATCTTTATGATAAAATAGTGATAATAAATTTAAAATATTTGAATTTATTTTAAAATTGTAAAATTAAATAGGCAAACTTAAAGAAATTTAAGGACGCAAAGCTATAGGGACTAAGGTGTATAACTATGTCAGCCAGTTGCCAAAGAGTACATTATACTTTTTGTTTCAAAGCTTAATTTTAAATATTACTTATTTTATTATAATAAATATTTAAAATTAAGATGTGTAAAGCTGCTCTTTTAGAGTAGCTTTTTTTAATGTACGTCTAAGGCTAGAATAAAACTAATCAGGGGGTAAATTATGAACAAGAAAAAAATAGCGGCTATAGTAGCAGCGGCATTGATAACTAATTTCTCTTCTCCAGCATTAGGGGTTTTAGCAGATGAGTTATCAAGAAATCAAACTTTAATAACAGAAGGAGCATCTATTAATGGATCGGCTCAAGCTATTATAAGTAAATTTAACTTATATAATAGCAATAATATTGAGGCTTATAATGAAGTATTCAAAATGGATAATCAAAATATTATATCTATAACTAATAATGGTGGTAGATATGCTAACTCAACTATTGATAAAGCTATAGATGGAGATTTTAATACACATTGGGAAACAGGAAAACCAAATACTTCTGAATTTGTCAATGAAGTAGTAGTTAAATTAAATGAAGTGACAACCTTAAACAGAATAGTATATGCAGCAAGGCAGTCATCAACTAAAGGTAAAGGTTTTGCTAAGGAAGTAGAAATATATGCATCTCTTACTGATGAAGAAGATGACTTTAGGCTAGTGAGTAGTGGAGAATATGCAGGTTCCACTGGAGATATAGTAGAGATTAAGTTTAATCCAACTGAATTTAAGAGAATAAAATTTAAGTTCAAAAAAGCGGATCAAAATTGGGCTTCAGCATCAGAATTTATGTTTTATAAACAAGATGTGGTAAGTGATAAAATGAAGAATTTATTTACTGACGATACAATGAGTCAAGTAAGTGAAGAGTTTAGTAATATAGAAAAGATAAGTGAGTTAGAAGAAGAAGCAAAAAATCATCCATTATATAGTCAATTCAAAGAGGATATAGAAAATGCAAAGTTAATTGTAGAAAATAAAGAAGTCAACTATATTGATGCTAAGGTATCTAAATTTAAGGATATGAATAGTGAGACACTTCCAATATATGACGACATTTATAAAGTGACTTCAAATAAAATAAAGTCAATAACTACAAATGGTGGTCAATATGCAGATAATTCAATAGATAAAGCAATTGATGGTGATGTAAATACAAAGTGGCATTCTGGAAAACAAAATAGTACAACCTTTACTAACGAAGTAATAATTGAGCTAAATGAACTGACGAAATTAAATAGAATAGTATATACTGCTCCTCGTGGATCTAATAGAGGGTTTGCAGAACAATTTGATATTTATGCATCAAGAACTTCTAAGGGCGATACATTTGAACTAGTATCTAGTGGTTCATCTAAAGTAACACAGGATTCTATAGAAATAAGGTTTAATCCTACTGAGTTTAGAAGAGTTAAATTTGTATTTAAAAAAGGATATGAGAATTGGGCTTGTGCTGCTGAGATTGGTTTATATACTCAAGATGAAATAGCAGAAAAAATAGATAGATTATTCACTGATGATACAATGAGCATTGTGAGTGAAGAATTTAATACATTAGAAAAAGTACAAGCATTAGAGGAAGAGGCTAAAAGTCATCCGTTTTATGAAGATTTTAAAGAGCATTTAGAAGATGCAAAAATGCTTTTACAAGAAAATCAAATTGAAGCTACAAAAGCAATTACAAAACAATTTAAATATTATTCTAACGAAGAATATTCAAATTTATTTAAAATGGACAATGAAAATATAAAGAGTATCCGTAATAATGCAGGTAATTATGGAAGTGCAGTAATAACAAATGCTGTTGACGGTAATTTAGATACATATTGGGAAACAAATAAATCAAATACGAATGATTTTACAAATGAAGTGGAAGTAGAATTTAAAGAAGCTGTTGAATTAAATAGAGTGGTTTATGGAGCAAGAAAGTCTGATAATAAGGGATTTGCTAAGGAATTTGAGATATATGCTTCTACAACATCCAAAGGAGATACTTATCAACTTGTAGCAACTGGAAGTCATAATAAAGTATCTGGATTAGTTGAGGCAAAATTTAATCCAACAGAATTTAAAAGAATAAAATTTAAATTTAAAAATTCGGATCAAAATTGGGCTACATTATCAGAAATAGCATTCTATAAACAAGATGTAGTAAGTGATAAAGTTGATAAGTTATTTACTAATGGATTAATGAATGAATTGTCAGAGGAATTTAATAGTATAGAAAAAATAAATGCATTTAAAGAAAGTGCAAAGAATCACCCTTTATATGAAGATTTTAAAGCTGATATAGAATTAGCTGAATCATTAATAGATAATCCAAGACAAGAATATGTTTTTGAATTGGAAATGAGAGGGGACTCTGTAATTGAGTCAGTGAAGAGAAAGATGTGGAGATTCCAAGATTGGCAAGTAACTGGATTATCCGCTAGGGCCGGAGATAAAATAAATGTATATGTTGATGTAGCAAAAGGAGAACCTACTCCAGTGTTACTATATAAACAATCATTAACACAACATGGGGGAGCAATAAGTTTTCAATTGCAACCTGGGAAAAATGAAATAACTATACCCGAAGTAAGTTATGAAAGTAATGGAATACCACAGAATGTTATTCAAGGTGGAGGGTTATATTTTACAAATTACAAAAGTAATAGTCAAACAAAAGCGCCAAAAGTAAGAATAGAAGGTGCAAGTAAGTACCCTGTATTTATCTTAGGAAAATCAGATGAAGCTGAAGTAATGAAAGAATTAGAAGAATATGTTGCTAAGATTAATGCAGATCCGGAGACTACTCCAAATATTTTTGCAGTTAGCTCTAATAAGTCACTAAGTTTTGTACAAGCTACTTATGCATTAAATTGGTATAACCAAAATAATAAAACTCCAAGATATACAGCAGAAGAATGGGATAGATATATATCTGATGCAATGAGATTTTGGGGATTTGATAATTCAAAGGAAATACATTCAGATTTTAACTTTAGGATAATGCCTATGGTTAAAAATCTTACTGGTGGAGCATTCATGAATGCAGCAAATGGTGTTATAGGGATAAGACCAGGTAACCAAAATGCTATACTTGGAGCAGCTAGAGGATGGGGAGTAGCTCATGAGCTAGGTCATAACTTTGATACAAATGGAAGAACTATAGTAGAAGTTACAAATAATATGATGCCACTATTCTTTGAATCACAATTTAAAACTAAAACAAGAATAAGTGAACAAAATATATGGGAAAATAACACTTATCCTAAGGTGTGTTTAGAGGACTATTCTAATAACCAATTATATGATACTGCTAATAGTACACATCTAGCTCAATTAGCTCCATTATGGCAGTTATATTTATATGATAATACTTTTTATGGAAAATTTGAGCAGCAATATAGAGAAAAGGACTTTAGAAATCAAAATAGGGAAGATATTTATAAATCATGGGTTGTAGCAGCATCAGATGCTATGAAATTAGATTTATCTGAATTCTTCGCTAGACACGGTATACGTATTGGTTCTGATGTTAAACAAGAACTATCAAAATATCCAAAGCCTGATAAGAAGATTTATTATTTAAATGATTTAGCAATGAATTATAAGGGAGATGGATTTACAGGAAGTGAAAAGGTATCCATAGCTAAGAGTCTATCGGGTGAAAACATGAAACTTTCTTTCTCAATAGATAAAGAGAATAAAGAAAATTTATTAGGATATGAAATACTAAAGGATGGTGAAATAATAGGATTCACTTCTACGAATACTTTTGTGGATACTAATACAGATATAACTAAGAATGCTAAATACGAAGTAGTACCTTATGATATTAATTTAGGTACAAGTGATTCTGTGTCAATAGAATCATTTTCACCTAGCATAAATATTCAACAAAACAAGATAACTCTAGAGTTAGGGGAAGAGTTCAATCCTCTAGATTATATAAAAGTATTAAGCTATGAAGGAAATGATATAATTTCTAATCTTGAAGTTGAACATAATGTAGATACTAGCCAAAAGGGAATATATAAAGTTAAATATACCGTAAGTGATGAAGGTATATCAGTAGAAAAGATTGTAGAAGTTGAAGTGGTAAGTGATTATGAGTATATATCTGATTCAGAGTGGTCATCTGTAGAAACACAATGGGGAACTCCAAGAAGAAATTCTAATATAAAAGGTCGAGTAAATGGGGAAGTAAAAGATTTTGAAAAAGGTTTTGGAATACATGCAAATGGTACAATAATTTATGATTTATCAGGTAAAGACTATGATAAATTTGAAGCTTTACTAGGAATTGATGCAGGAATATCACCACAAAATAATTCTAGTATAAAATTTGAAATACAAGGTGATGGTAAAGTTCTAGCTACTACAGAAGTTTTAAAACATGCTGATAATATGGCATATATAAATGTACCAGTTAAAGGTGTGGAGCAATTAGTAATAAAAGTTACTGATGCTGGAAATGGAAATACTTCAGATCATGCAGTAATAGCTAACCCTAAATTAACTACAAACAATGCTAAGCCTATTATAACTGCTAGTGATAAAGTATATAAAATAGGTGAAGCAGTAGACTTTAATGAAGGTATTAGTGCAGTGGATGCAGAAGATGGAGATTTAACTTCTAATATAGAAATAATATCGAATTCATATGAAGAAGGAAAAGTAGGAAGATTTGAAGCTATATATAGGGTAACAGATAGTGATAACAATACTACAGAAAAGAAATCATATATTACAGTATATGAAGATTACACAATAGTTAAATCAAAATATGGACAATATGATAATTTAAGTGAATACAACGAGCAATTTAAGATACCAGTAGCTTCAATAACTAATAATGGAGGAAGATACTCAAGTAGTCTTATAGATTATGCAATAGATAATAATCGTAATACACATTGGGAAACTGGAACGCCAAATAGTAGTTCATTTAAAAATGAAGTTATTTTTGACCTAGGTGAAACAACAGAAATAAGTAGAATGGCATATGCAGCAAGAAATGGTGGAAAAGGATTCGCTAGAATGTTTGAAGTTTATGTATCTACTGAAGCAGAAGGTGATGATTTTATACTAGCTGGTAAAGGTGAATATCGTGGTAATGTTAATGATGTTGTAGAATTTAAAATAGCTAAAACAAGTGCAAGAAGAGTAAAATTTAAGTTCATAGAAGCTAACCAGGATTGGGCTAGTATTGGAGAAATGTCTTTCTATAAGGAAGATATATTATCAGATAAGATAGAGAATTTATTTACTGATAACACGAAAACAGATGTTAGTGAAAGTTATAATACTTTAGAAAAGGTACAAGCTCTTAGAGAAGAGGTAAAAGACCATCCAGCAGTTAACTTGTTTGAAGAAGAGTTAAAGAAAGCTGAAGATATTATAATAGCTAAGTTCCCTATACTAAATGTAGAAGATATAACTTATGTTAAGTTAAATAGTGAATTTGATTTATCTTCAGGAGTTACAGCAAATGATCAAGAAGATGGTGATATAACTAGTTATGTTACAGTTAATAAAAACAGTTTCAATATAAATAAAACAGGTAAATATACATTAACTTATACAGTAGAAGATAGTGATGGTAATGTAGCAACTAAAGATAGAGATATCGTGGTATATAGTGAAAGCACATATTTATCCGATTTAGAGTGGGAATCAGCAGTATCTGGATGGAGGACTGTGAATAAAGATTCAGCAGTTAATTCAAGCAATAAAATAAAGCTTAAGGTTAATGGCGAGGTAAGAGAGTTTGATAAAGGTATAGGTGCTGCAACAAATGCTGAGATAATATATGAATTAGATGGGAATTATAGCAACTTCTCAACATATGTGGGTACTGATAAAAATTATAATGATAATAGAACTACAATAATATTTAGGATATTTGCAGATGGTGAGGAAGTTTATACCTCTGATGTAATAAGGAAAGATAGTGAAGCAGAGTTTGTAAATCTAGATGTAACTGGAGTAACAGAGCTTAAATTAGTAGCAGATGATGCTGATGGTAGTGGTCTTGGAGATTTTGCTTCTTGGGCAGATACTAAACTATATACAACAAATGCAAAACCAAAATTAACTATTCCAAAATCAATATCAACTAAAGTTGGTCAAGAAATAGATTTAAATCAGGAGTATAGCGCAATAGATTCAGAAGATGGAGATTTAACTTCTAATGTTGAAGTAACTGGTGAAGTAAACTTTAATAAGCCTGGAAAATATCCAATAAATTATAAAGTTATAGATAGTGATGGCAATGAGGTAGTTAAAACAAGAAATATAGCAGTAGTAAACATGGAAGACTATAAGTATTTAACAGAATATGATTGGAAATCTGCAAATTCAGGTTGGGGAACAGTTAGAAAAGATAATTCTGTAAGCAACAATAGATTAACTTTGACCAATGAAGAGGGACAATCTATTTCATACGATAGAGGAATAGGTACACATGCTACATCTACAATAATATATGATTTGAGTGATAAAGACTATGATTACTTTACTTCTTTTGTTGGGGTAGATAGAGCAATGTATGGAAGTGTTGGATCAATAAGTTTTGAAGTGTATGTAGATGGTGAAAAGAAATTTGATAGTGGATTAATGAACTCTAGAGCTCCTCAAAAATATGTGGAAATAGATATAAATGGGGCAAAAGAATTAAAACTTGTAGTAAAAGATGGTGGTAACGGAATTGCTTCAGATCACGCTACATGGGGAGATGCTAAGCTTCATTATGCAAACTCAGAATCTATAGATTATACAGAACTTTCTAAATCAGTTGAAAGTGCTAATGATATAGATAGAGAAGTTTATACTGAAGAAAGCTTAAGTATATTAGACCAAGCAATAGTAAAAGCAACAGAAATGATAGAAAATAAAGGGGTTACTTATCAAGAGATTCAATCAATGTTAGCTGAATTGAAAGATGCAGTTGATAATTTAGAAAGAATAGATTTAAATAAAATTATTGAAATTGAAGATAAGTATTTAAAACAAGATATTCAAAAGGCTCTTGGATTAAGCGGAGATATAACTTTAGGAGATATGTATAATCTTAGGTCTCTAAATTGCAGTAGCAGAAGAGTTACAAATTTAAAAGGGTTAGAATATGCTAAAAATTTAGAAGAACTTAATATAGAGCAAAATGAAGTAAGAGATTTATCACCTTTAAAGACATTAAAAAATCTTAGAGTGATAAATGCTAGACTGCAAATAATTGAAGCTGGAATGGCTACTGTAGAAAATAATAGACTTACACTTAAAGAAAGAGTAGTATCTAGAAATGGGGAGTTGTTGAACCCTAAAGAAATTATGGTGGGTACTGAAAAAGTAGATGTGGAAAATTCTATAGATGAAAATGGAAATATATCGATAGATACGTCTAAACTAAAAGTGGGGCTTTGTGGTATTTATATAACTTATGAAAATCAAGAAGATAACCATGAAGTTGGAGTACTTTATCTATTTAATGTATATTAATAGAAACAAAGTAGAAAAAATACGCGAAATGATAAGGCGGTAAAGCAAGAATATAAATTAGTAATCACTAAGAACTTTTGTATATTAAGGGCTTAGTGATTATTAAATTTATTAAAAGAATTAAAAAGATTATTAATCAATAATAATAACAAAATTTTACAGTGTATATTGATTTAGAATATAATATTTTATATAATATTAATATAAGGTATGCAGATGTGGCGGAATTGGCAGACGCACTAGACTTAGGATCTAGCGCCATTGGCGTGGGGGTTCGACTCCCTTCATCTGCACCACTTTAATATTTAAAATTATATGCGGAAGTGACTCAATGGTAGAGTGTCACCTTGCCAAGGTGAAAGTTGCGGGTTCGAATCCCGTCTTCCGCTCCAAAAGCTTTTTAAGAACATAATATGGTTTTTGAAGAGCTTTTTATTTGGAGTTTATTAAGAATGCTATTTTAACATAAGAGAAAGCTCTTAAATAACTATAGTTATCAAGTTCTGATTGATAGTATAGTATTTAAGAGCTTTTTATATTATATAAATCTAATTTAATTAAATAAATAAATTTAGTAAATCTATGCAATAAATAGCTAGTAGCTTGAATATAAAAGAATGTTTTAGCTAATATTAATACTATGGAAAAGACGTTCCAATTCAAGCTCTTGAAGCATAGCATGTGAATAGAGTTTACCTCCCATGAGGTTTTTAATTATCTCTTCTTTAGAATATCCTTCTTTAAATAATTTAAGTTTTTTAATTAATTTTTTTAAAGAAGAATGAGACATTCCTAAAAGAGTATAAAGTTCCTTAGCAGTATAGTAATCTTTGGGTAATAATTTATAAAGTTTATCTTGTAATTCTAGCTTATACCTCAAATCAGTTTCTATACAGTTGTGAGGACCGTTTTTTCCTCTATGGTGGTAGTTACAAAGATATTTATAATTTAACTTAATATCGTAGCCACCTTCGTGTTTATGAACTATATGATGAATATCCGCTGTTGCTCCACAAATTTCACAGTGGTACAAAGTCATGCCTCCTTTTTATATCTTTAATAATATTATATATATTTTTGGCTGAATATTCTATAGTATTATGAGCTTTAAATAATGAATAAATAATAGATTCATTTTATATAAAATAAAGTGGTATATTTTTACTTACAATAGGAATAAAATTATATTAAGAATATTATGAATTAAAAATGTTTAAATTTACTTTGTTATATTTTTTTTAAATACTTGAAAAGGTGGTATAATATACTATATAATATATGTATAGAATATTATATTACTGAGCTGAAAGAAAGGTGATACAGTGAGACATAGTTATGATTCATTTGATTACTGGGAAGAATTGATTAATGAAAATAAAACTATAAGAGGACATATGTTTATGGATAAATTACCTAATGAAAAAAGTATATATATCCATAGTTTAGTTTTTTCAAAAAATAATGGACTTAACAATACATGGTCGTATTTTCCAGATGGAAAAATGTTATTAGGATATATTCAATATTCATTTTTACAAGAAGCATTTTATAAATGGATATATGGAAAAGAAAGAATGGTTATTAGTGTTCCAAACATTCCAGTAGAAAAAATAATCTTAGATGGGGAAAGAAATAATAAGATATCTAAAGAAGAAGCAGATAATATGAGAAGGCATGTAAAGATGGTAAAGGATTGTTGGTTTTTACCTAATGATAAATTAATCAGGTCACTTCAAAAGTTTTCCAGAGATTTTAACAAAACTTGGTATGGAGATAGCAGAGAGTTTTTATACTTAAAGATTTTTGATACACCAAAGGATTTAGGAGAGTTTGTAGTAAATTCAAGCTATATGACAACAACGGAAAGAGAGTTTGAAGAAAGAGTTGGTGTGAATATTTCTGAATGGAAAAATATTTGTGAAAAAGCTAATAAGAATAAGAGAGATGGCGAGAAATTTAGAGATATTTTATTAAAATCACTTACGGAAATAATTTAAAGAAAAAATTTATTATTGACAGTAATAATTATGGAATATATAATGTTATTGTCAATAAGATTTGCGGGTGTAGCTCAATGGTAGAGCCCTTGCCTTCCAAGCAAGTTACGTGAGTTCGATTCTCATCACCCGCTCCATATGCGTTATTAGCTCAGTTGGTAGAGCACCTGACTCTTAATCAGGGTGTCCCGGGTTCGATCCCCTGATAACGCACCAAATAAAAAGAGATTAAGTTTTTAATCTCTTTTTTTGCGTGAAAAAATATAAAAGTTTATTAGATGTTAGCATAAGTTTAAATTTCAATATTTTTATTGAATTTATATATCGCAAAATAAATAAAAAAAATAAAAGTGCACAACGGCACTTTTATCAAGCATAAGGAGTGAGATTTTAAGATCCTATTCTAATTGTTGACAATAAAGTGTAGTAATATTCAAATTAGAAAATATTAAGAATAAATTTTATGTTGACAATAATAATCTAAATTGATAATATAATAGTGCAAAATTTAAAAGTCTTATCAAGAGTGGTGGAGGGACTGGCCCTATGAAGCCCAGCAACCAAGAATTTTAATTAATTTTTATGGTGCTAAATCCTGCAGGAAATCCTGATAGATAAGAGGCGAACTATAACTTTTTATATGTGTAATCAAAGCTTCTGTATTTCTGCAGAAGCTTTTTTATTTTGAAATTTATATTATACAAAATAATTTTTTATAGAAGGAGGAAAAAAGACTTTGAAGAACAAAGGAAATGGACTAGCTTTAATTCCATTAGGAGTATTTTTATTAGTTTATTTAGGGACATCAATGATAGCAAAGGATTTTTATGCTGTATCTGTAATTATTCCATTTTTAGCAGCAGCTTTAACAGCATTGATTATGAATAGAAAACTAAAGTTTGATGAGAAAATAGAAATTTTTTGTAGGGGTGCAGGGAATACTAATATTCTGCTTATGATAATCATATTTATATTAGCAGGGGCATTTGCACAGGTAGCAAAAGATATGGGGGCAGTAGATTCTACTGTCAATTTAGGACTTTCATTACTACCAAGTAGCTTATTAATACCAGGAATATTTGTTATAGGATGTTTCATAGCTCTATCTATAGGAACGTCAATGGGAACTATAGTTGCTTTGGTACCAATAGCTGTTGGGATAGCAGATAAAACTGGAATAGGAATTGCATTAGCTGTAGGTGCAGTAGTTAGTGGAGCTATGTTTGGAGACAATCTTTCGATAATATCCGATACGACTATAGCAGCTACTAGAACTCAAGGATGTGAAATGAAAGATAAATTTAAAATGAATTTTATAATAGTTCTTCCAGCTGCTATAATAACAGCTATAATATTTATGTTATTAACTAAAAATGCTGCAGTAATTAATTTAGAAGCTTTAGAATTTAATTTATTCAAAATATTACCTTACATAATTGTTATTGTAACAGCATTACTTGGAGTTAATGTAATAGTTGTTTTATTACTTGGAATTTTATCTTCAGGAATAGTTGGATTTATATTTGGAAGTTTTGATGTAATAGGATTATTTAATTCTATATCTAGTGGAATATCAGGAATGAGTGAACTTATAATAGTTTCAATTCTTATAGCAGGAACAATAGAAATTATTAAATTCAATGGAGGAATAGATTTTATTCTTAATAAGGGATTAAAGAATTTTAAAAGTAAAATGGGAGCAGAGTATGGAATTGCTATGCTGGTAAGTTTAGTAGATATATGTACAGCTAATAATACAGTTGCAATTGTAACTGTAGGTCCAATAGCTAAAGATATATCTAATGAATTTGATTTAGAACCAAAAAGAGTTGCGGGAATATTAGATATGTTTTCGTGTGTATTCCAAGGAATAATACCATATGGTGCACAACTAATATCAGCAGCAGGACTAGCGGCACTATCACCATTTTCAATAATGAAATTTTTATTTTATCCATATTTAATGGGAATATGTGCTATAATAGCTATATACATATATTGGAGAAATAAATAAGGCTGTTGTAAAAATTAATATATAAACCAGAAAAAAAGTATGGCTTTCCTAAGGGAGCCATACTTTTTTAGCAAAAGAATAAAAGAATAAAAGAATTAATGATAAAATTCGGTTAAGGCGAATTTTTAAATAATATAATTTCATAATTTAGCTTAGACTAAATTATAGTATCAATTAGTTCATTAGCTATTTAAAATTATATTTAAATGAAATCTTCATTTCTTCATTCTTTCATTCAAAATAATTCAATTTGCTTGAAATATTACTATAACTATTTGAAGCTTAACTGTTCATTTTTAATAACTCAACTTGCTTGAGTTATTACCACAATTATCAATTGTACATTATCAATTATGCACTAATAGACATATGCTTTGTGAAGAAATTCCTTCTCCACTTCCTGTAAATCCCAATCCTTCTTCTGTTGTTGCTTTAACATTGATTTGCATTACATCTATGTGTAATGCATTTGCTATGTTTTCTCGCATTTGTTGTATGAAAGGAGCCATTTTTGGTTTTTGAGCTATAATAGTAGAATCTATATTGTTTATAGAATAGCCATTACTTAATAGTAATTTTCCTACTTCTTCTAAAAGCTTTATACTTGAAATTCCTTTATACTTTTCATCTGTATCAGGAAAATGCTTTCCTATATCGCCAAGAGCTGAAGCTCCAAGTAGTGAATCCATAATTGCATGAATTAATACATCGGCATCTGAATGTCCAAGCAGACCTTTCTCATAAGGAATCTTAACACCACCTATTATTAAATCCCTTCCCTCAACTAAACGATGTACATCGTATCCTAATCCTATCCTCACTTTATCACCTCTAAATTAAGTATAGAATTATTTTACCATAAATATAGGTTTTATATTAAATGTTTATTTATGATTACTATAATACTTTTTTAAAGGGATATATTTTAGAACTATTTTTTATTCTTTTATTTTTAAATATTTTATTATAAAGGAGTCTAAATTTAGTTTTAATCTTATAAATAAAATGTATAGTTCGTGAGGAAAGTTTTCTGCGTTTAAATACAAAATCTACATAAATTACTTTTCTATTCATAAGTTACTCCTAAAATATTAATAGACTATGAAAAAATATATATTATGGTAAAAGTCTCTAAGTGTTTATGATATAATATATGATAAATTAGTATAAATGTTTATTAGGGGATGAGGGATTTGAAAGAAAAGATTAGAAGAGGGATAGGTATTATTTTAATAGTAATTGGACTAGCTTTAATTGTATCAATTGTCTACAAAAAGATAGAGACATCAAAGAAACAAAAAGAACTTCAAAATATTTTAGAACAGGTTATAACTGAAGATACTGAAGATGGGAGTGAAGGTAAAGAAGAGAAGTCAATTAATGGATATAAGCCTATTGCATTAGTTGAAATTCCAAGTATAAATTTATCCCAAGGATTGGTTGAAGGAATAACAGATGATATTCTTCAGTATTATTTAGGGCATTTTGAGACTTCAGCAAAACCAGGAGAAAAAGGAAATTTTGCAGTTGCAGGACATAGAGTATCAGATTATTCAGAGGCATTTGTCAATTTATATAAGATTGAAGCTGGGGATAAGGTAGTAGTTAAAGCAAATAAGAAGGAATATATATATGAAGTAACTGAGAATTTTATAGTTGATCCAAGTAGAGTAGATGTACTTGATAATACTGATGAGGCTACTATAACATTAATAACTTGTACAGTAGGGGCAAAAGAAAGAGTTATAGTAAAAGGAAAACTTGTAGAAACTAAAGATTTACTAATTGGAGGAGAAGAATGAGTGGTTATCAAAATGACAAATATAAATTCTCAATTAAATCTCCAGTAAGTGTGGCGATGGATGATGTAATTGAAAAAAGGGCAGAGGAAATAGAAAATTTAAAAGAAGAACTATTAACTTATAAAATACTTATAAAAGATTTAGCTCATGAAGATCCATCATATTCTATAAGAAATAAAATTTTAAACATAGCGTATTTTATAATTGAAGATGTAGAATTATTTGATTATTTAAGTTCAACAAAGAAGTTTCCTATAAATAGACTTCTTAACAGAACACCAGTTGAAAAAGAATTCTTCCAAACTTGGAAAGAGTATATTATAGCATATGTAGTTATATTTTCGAATCCTAATTATAAGTATTTGCAAGAATATATACAGGTTGTAGAATCAATAAATATTTTAGGGGTAGATGAAGTCTCGCAAGTAATGCAAATATCTGAACATAGAGGACTAATACTTAACAAAGGGCTTAGAAGCGCAATTATATTAACTTCAAAAGGTGAGTTTATAAAAGTTAAATCTGGAAAAGATAATAAAATAGGTGAAGATATTATTAGCACCGAAGGAATAACTTTAAGGAAATATAAACTTCAAATATCAATATTACTGAGCTTACTTATAGTTATTATTACTATAGGAGTATTTAAATATAAAGCAATTGATAAAACGATAGTAATAGAAACTACGTCATCAATAACACTAGAGGTAAATAAATTTAATAGAATAATAGATTCTTATAGCAAAACAGAAAAAGGTGCTAGTATGTTAAAGGAATTAAAGGTAGATAACGATGATATTGATAATTCTATAAAGAATATCTTGGATTATGCATTTAATAATGGTATGATTCCTGAAAATGGTGTTCTTATAACTGTTACTGGAGAGCCATTGAGATATAATGCATTAAATAAAACTGAAGAATTTATTAAAGAGCAAGAAATTCAAGTTAGATTGAATAACTCTGGAGATGAGCATAAAGTAAGTCCTTAAAATTTAATAAAGGTGATAGAAGATGAAGCAAAAGAATAATGATGATAAATTTGTAATAATACATAATGATAGAGGTCCTGAAATAAGACTTAATAAATTTATAAGTGAAACTGGATTTTGTTCAAGAAGAGAGGCTGATAAATTAATTGAAAATGGTAGAGTAACTGTAGATGGAATAAAGGCGGTTATGGGAACTAAGGTTAATGAATCAGCAGATGTAAAAGTAGATGGAAAGCCTATAAAGAAGGTAGATGAATTAGTTTATATAGCTTTAAATAAGCCAGTAGGAATTACATGTACTACAGAGAAAAAGGTTAAAGGAAATATAGTAGATTTCGTAAATCATAAGAAAAGAATATTTCCAATAGGAAGATTAGATAAAGATTCTCAAGGTTTAATACTACTAACAAATGATGGAGACGTAGTAAACAAGATATTAAGGGCAGGGAATAATCATGAGAAAGAGTATATAGTTACTGTTGATAAGCCTATTGATGAAAAATTTATAAAATCTATGTCTAATGGGGTAAAGATTTTAGGAACAATAACTAAAAAATGCATTGTTACAAAAGAAAATAAGAATACTTTTAGAATAATTTTGACACAGGGTATGAATAGACAAATAAGAAGAATGTGCGAAGCTTTAGGATATAATGTAGTTAAGTTAAATAGAATAAGAATAATGAATATAAATCTAGGAAACTTAAAAATAGGAGAGTGGAGAGATTTAACTTCGAAAGAGCTTAAAGGAATAAATAGTTTAATAAGTAATTCTGGGAAGACAAAGGAATTTGATTAATAGGAAGTCATAGATTCTAATATTATTAGTGATCTGTGACTTTTTTGTTAGTAATTTAAAGATTTGCTTAAAAAAATAGAAAAGTTATCCACAAGCTGTAAAGTGGCTTTATTAAAGGGCTTGTCAACTTTGACTAGCAGAAAATTATAGTAAGTTTCAGTAAAAATCTGTATGTTACACACATAATCCACATGTCCATGTGGATAAGTTGTGCACACTGTGTTGAAAGTAGTGTTAATAATTATCCACACAACTGTAAATAATAAAATATATAGATAATTATAAAAAATACTGAAAATTACTACAATTTATAGATATAGGAGAAATAGTATATGAAGAAAGCTATAAGAGCATTGATTGGAATCATAGTTTTAATAAATCTTGTCCACATTTATCCACAAGGGATGTTGATAAAATTAAATGGTAATGCTGTCGAAAATACAATGCTTGTGGATAAAACTATTAAGGAAAATACTGAGTTTATAAATATAAATGTCGAAATACCTCAAATAGTAGGTTTAATCAATAAAAATGGCGAAAAAGTTATCAACAAGGAAATATTAGATTGGACCACTATGTGGATAAAAGATACAAAAGATGTAAGTGAAGACTTTAAACCAACAGTTCCATATGAATTGAAAGCGAATTATACTTTAACTAATAATAATAAAGTTTTAAGTTTCTATATAGATTATTATCAGTTTAGTGGTGGAGCACATGGAATCACGACTAGGAAAACTTATAATGTAAGTATTGAGAAAGGAGAGAAATTACAATTAAAAGATTTATTTGATAATGGATATGATTATAAAAAATTTATAAATGAAGAAATACAAAAAGAAATAAATAAGAATCCAGATTATTATTTTACAGGTAAAGAAGGATTTCAAGGAATTAAGGATGATCAAAGTTTCTATATAAAAGATGGTAAGCTAATAATACATTTTCCTTATTATGAAATAGCACCATATGCATTTGGAATGCCTGAATTTGAAATAAATACAAAATTAAATTTAGAAAAAATATAAATTTGATATTATTAAATAAAAAGTAAAATTATAAAAAAGTATATTTAAGATTATTTATTTTATAACTTTACTTTTAAGTTGAGCAAAATTGGAATATATTAACTTATGAATTGGAGAAAAAGTATATTTTAATTATATTTTTAACGTTTTAATATAATGAAGAACGTATATAATTATGTTTTTTATTTAAAATTATCTTATATAAAAAAAGGTGGAAATTCATCTCCGATAAATTTCCATCTTAATTAACAATTGTCCATTATCAATTATCAATTGTTATTATGCTACTTTTCCAACTTCCTCATTTTCTTCAGAAGAAGATGTATTAGTATGCTTTCTATCTTTAATAGCATCTCTTATAACTTTAACAACTTGAATAATTAAAGTTGGTATAAATGCTAGTAAATAAATATAACCAACTTGTGCTCCTGTTAAAACAGATACTTCAAATAAGTTTTGTAAAACTGGTACAAATAATACTGCATTTAAGAATAATAAACCTACACCAAATGCTGCCCAGCTATATTTATTTGAGAATAAACCAATTGAGAATATTGATCTATCGCCTCTACAGTTAAAGCCGTGGAATAATCTTGCTAAGCAAAGTGTTGCAAAAGCCATAGTAGAAGCAACATTATTATCAGTTTTTAATCCTATATAGAAAGCTATTAATGTAAATACTGCTATAACTAAACCTTCAGCTGCAACTTCATATACAAAGTCTTTTGATAATATAGATGAGTTTCTAGCTCTAGGTTTATCTTTTAATAAATCTTTTTTAGATTTTTCCATACCTATTGCAATAGCAGGTAAACTATCTGTTAATAGATTTATAAATAGTAAATGTACTGCATGGAATGGCATTGGTAAAGCAAGTAATGAAGTATATAATACTGATAATATACCAGAAGTATTACCTGATAATAAGAATTTAATAGAATTCTTTATATTCTTATATATGTTTCTTCCATTAGCTACAGATTTAACTATAGTTGCAAAGTTATCGTCTGTTAAGATTACAGAAGCAGCATCTTTAGATACTTCTGTTCCTGTTATACCCATTGCTATTCCGATATCTGCTTGTTTAAGTGCAGGAGCATCATTAACTCCGTCTCCAGTCATAGCAACAATTTGATTTTTTTCTTGCCATGCCTTAACTATTCTTATCTTATGCTCAGGAGAAACTCTAGCATAAACTGAAATATGTTCTATATTGTTTTCTAGTTCTTCATCTGACATTTTATCAAGTTCTAAGCCTTCGATAGCTCTATCACCATCTCTAAGAATACCTATTTGTTTTGCAATTGCAGATGCTGTTATTTTGTGGTCACCAGTAATCATAACTGGTTTTATTCCTGCTGTAATACAATCTTTAACTGCTTCTGCAGATTCTTCTCTTGGTGGATCTATCATTGATATAAGACCAATAAATGTATAGTTGTTTTCGTCTTCTAAAGATAAATATTCAGGATTTGCAAATTCCTTATAAGCAAAAGCTAAAACTCTTAATCCATTTTGTGATAATTGTTTATTTGCATTTATTATATTTTGTTTATCTTCATATGTTATATCTCTTACACCTGTAGGTGTTTTAATTTTTACTATTCTATCTAATAATACATCAAAAGCACCTTTAGTAAACATTAAGTTTTTATTATCAAATCTATGAAGAGTACTCATAAGTTTTCTATCAGAGTCAAAAGGTATTTCTGCTAGTCTTCCATGAGATTTTCTTACTTCTACTTCATCTAAAGATAACTTATGTCCTAAATTTACAAGAGCAACTTCGGTAGGGTCGCCAATTTCAACTCCATCTTTTGATGTAGAGTCATTACATAAAATTGAACTATTTACTAAGTAGTTTGTAAGCTCATCATTTAAATCTAAATCTTCTCCATCAATTAATTTATTATCAAGATAAACCTTTTTTACAGTCATTTTATTTTGAGTTAATGTTCCAGTTTTATCAGAGCAAATAACAGATACTGAACCTAACCCTTCAACAGCTCTAAGTTTTTTAATAATAGCATTTTCTTTTGCCATTTTTTGAGTTCCGAGTGCTAGTACAATTGTAACGATTGAACTTAAAGCTTCTGGTATAGCAGCAACAGCTAAAGCAACAGCAAACATAAGAGAGTCGAGCATTGGTGTTCCTCTATAAAGACTAAGGCCAAAAACTAAAACGCAAATTACTAAAATTCCTATAGCTAATTTTTTACTAAAATCATCTAAACTAGCTTGTAATGGAGTTTGTTTTTCTTGAGTTTCTTCCATTAAGTGAGCTATTTTTCCTATTTCAGTATCCATACCTGTAGCAGTAACTATAATTAAAGCTCTACCGTATGTAACTAATGATCCAGAGAAAACCATATTCTTTTGATCTCCTAAGGCTATTTCTTCTTTTTCTATTACATCAATAAATTTATTTACACTTTCAGATTCTCCTGTTAATGAACTTTCATTAACTTGAAGAGAAAAGTTTTCTATTATTCTACCATCAGCTGCAACCATATCTCCAGCTTCTAATATCAATATATCTCCAGGAACAATTTCTTTAGATTGAACTTCAACTTTCTTACCATTTCTATAAACTTTTGCAGATGGTGAAGACAGTGCTTTTAAACTATCTAAAGATGCTTCTGCCTTAAAGTGTTGAACTGTACCTAATATTGCATTAAGAATAATAACAGCAAATATAACTAAGGTACTTTCTAGATTACCTGTAGCTGCAGATATAATTGCAGCAATAATTAATATTATTACAAGCAAATCTTTAAATTGACTTAAGAAAACCTGCATTACAGTTTGTTTTTTCTTTTCAGTTAATTGGTTATATCCAAACTTGTCTAAGTTTTCTTTTACTTGATGTTCAGTTAAACCACTTTTAGATACATTAAAATTCTTTAATACTTCCTCATGGGGTTTTGAAAAAAACTTCTCCATAATAACTCCTCCAAACTTATTTAATAATAATATTTTGTGTTGTAATAAAAAATTTAGCCTAGAAATATATGAGCCTACAAACAAAAAGAGACTCTTAATACAATCTTCACTTTGTGAAAAACTGTATTAAAAGTCTCGTAACCAATATGGTATATAACACCAGACCAATAGGCCGCGAATGTTGATGTTATATTTTCTACTACTCCCTCTTAATGGAAATATTATATTATAAATTAATTGTAAATCTATTTAAAAAAAATGTCAATACATAAAATTTGTCTAAATAGGAGATTATAAATATAAAAAAATTGTCAATTTTAAAAATTTCACAAAATAAAAGGTAATAGCATAAGATATATCATAGTATTTACATGGAGTTGAAAGTTATTGATATACGGGCTAATATTAGCAGGAGGAAAAGGAACAAGACTTTATCCTTTATCGAGATCAAGTAAGCCTAAACAATTTTTAAAAGTAATAAATAACAAAAGTTTTCTCCAAAACACTGTAGATAGAGTTACTCCTTTAATTAAGAAGGAAAATATTTATGTGGTTACTAACAAAGAATATAAGGATAAGATAAAAGTAGAACTTGATAATATAGATCCTAATAATATCTTTACAGAGCCACAGAACAAAGAGACCCCTTAGTAGATGACAATGGTCCGTAGATAAGATAAAATTGAAAATGGACAATTAAGAATTGTGGTTACAACTCAAGAGAGTTGTTTGAAGTTAAAATTTAAAAGTAAAAGTTAAGGTTGTTTTGCTTTGCAATACTGAATTTAAATTGTACGAAGTACTTTTGTTCAAAATTCTTTATGGACTTTTCATAAATTCTTTTATTTTTTTATTTTTTTTATTTCACTTCGCAGTTATTTATTTGGCTGAATGTTTTTCCTATACATCTTAGGTGTCGAATTAGTTATTTTAACAAAGTTTCTGTTAAATGAGCGAATGCTTGAGTATCCACATGCAAAAGCAATATCTGTTATTGTATATTCAGTATTTTTTAATAAATACATTGAATAATTTATTCTATTTTCATTAATAAAATCTACAAATGATATTCCAAGTGTGTTATTAAGGTATTTAGATAAATAGGTGTAGCTATATCCAAATTTTTTAGCAATACTTTGAAGAGAAATATCTTTTGTGAAGTTTTCTTGAATATAATTTAAAGTTTTATGTAGTAATTCATAGTCATTTTTATTGTTTTCTATTATATCAGTATGGTTTAATACTTCGGAGCAAATAAGGTATAGAAGTCCCTTCATTTCTAATAAATTTGTATTACCTTTAAAAATTTTATCTATAATTAAAGTTTTAAAATCATTAGGTAAAGTAAAGATAGGATTATTTAAGAACTTTTCATGAACCATATTATGAAAAGTTTTTATGTATTCAGGTGAAAAAACACAAATATATGATTCAGAGCTATTCTTAGTAACAAAAGAATGTATTTCGTATGGAAGTAGTAGAATACATTCGTCTTCTTTTATTTCAAATGTTCTATTATTAACGCTAACTTGAAGACATCCACTTTTTACATAAATAAGCTCAAAGCTTCTATGTAAATGCTTAGGAAAATTAAAATTATAATTATAATAGTGAGATAATGTATTATTTTCACCAAAGTGATGAGATTCATAAGTTAACATAATAATCCTCCTAATAATAAATTTTGTCTATAATAATTTATTTTACACTTATTTAGATGAAATGACTATATCTACAAGATATATATCGATGGTAATTAGTAAAATTTAAGATATGCCATAGTAAATAAAATAAATTCATATAAAAAAATATATTAAATTATGAATTTGAAGTGTGTATAAATAAAAATTATCAAAAGGATAAAAATTGTCTATAAATAGATAATTAATTTCTTGTTAGCTTCTTATTGTAGTCGCTATCATATAGATATAGGTAATTTAATAGAAAATTTATTTCAAAAGGATGGGTTGTAATGAGTATAGAAAATAGAATGACACATGAAGAAGCCTTGGCTAAAGCAAAAGAATTAGTATCAAAAATGACATTACAAGAAAAGGCATCACAATTAACATATAATGCAGCACCAATAGAACATCTAAATATTCCAAGATATAATTGGTGGAATGAGGGGTTACATGGAGTTGCAAGGGCTGGTACAGCTACTGTATTTCCACAAGCTATTGGACTAGCTGCTATGTTTGATGATGAGTTACTACAAAAGGTTGCAAATGTAATATCTACAGAAGCACGTGCAAAATATAATGAAAATACTAAAAAAGATGATAGAGATATTTATAAGGGAATAACATTATGGTCACCTAATATAAATATATTTAGAGATCCAAGATGGGGACGTGGTCACGAAACTTATGGAGAAGATCCATATTTAACATCTAAGCTTGGAGTAGCATTTATAAATGGACTTCAAGGAGATGGAAAATATTTAAAGACAGCAGCATGTGCAAAACACTTTGCTGTTCATAGTGGTCCAGAAGGTTTAAGACATGAATTTGATGCAGTAGTAAATGAAAAGGATTTATATGAAACTTATTTACCAGCATTTGAAGAAGCAGTAAAAGAAGCTGATGTTGAATCTGTAATGGGAGCTTATAATCGTACTAATGGAGAACCTTGCTGTGGAAGTAAAACTTTATTAAAGGATATATTAAGAGGAAAATGGAATTTTAAAGGACATGTAGTTTCTGATTGTTGGGCACTAGCAGATTTCCATTTACACCATCAAGTAACAAGTACTGCTACACAATCAGCAGCATTGGCTATAAAAAATGGATGTGATTTAAACTGTGGAAATATATATCTTCAAATGTTACTAGCATATAAAGAAGGATTGGTGACAGAAGAAGATATAACAACAGCGGCAGAAAGATTAATGGCAACAAGAATAAGACTTGGAATGTTTGATGAAAACTGTGAATTTAATGATATACCATATGAAGTAAATGATTGTGAAGAGCATAATGATCTTTCACTAGAAGTATCAAGAAAATCAATGGTATTACTTAAAAATAATGGACTCTTACCAATAGATAAGTCAAAACTAAAATCTATTGCAGTAATAGGACCAAATGCTGATAGTCAAATAATGCTTAAGGGAAATTATTCAGGAACAGCATCTAAGTACACAACTATACTTGAAGGAATACAAGAAGCTGTAAATAAGGGTACAAGAGTGTACTATTCAGAAGGAAGTCATTTATATAAAGATAGAGTAGAAAATTTAGCTCAGTCTAATGATAGAATAGACGAAGTAGTTTCAGTAACAGAAAGATCAGATGTAGTAGTATTGTGTTTAGGATTAGACTCTACAATTGAAGGGGAACAAGGTGATACTGGAAATAGTGAAGCAGCAGGAGATAAGGAAAGCCTTGATTTACCAAAAAGCCAACAAATTTTACTTAAGAGTGTTTTAAGTACTAATAAGCCTGTTATAGTAGTTTTAGGTTCAGGAAGTGCTCTTACACTTAATGGATTAGAAGAAAAATGTGCTGCAATATTACAAGCATGGTATCCAGGAAGTCATGGAGGAACTGCAGTAGCAGATTTATTATTTGGAGAATATTCACCAAGTGGGAAATTACCATTAACATTCTATAAAAACACAGATGATCTTCCAGATTTCACTGACTACTCAATGAAGGGAAGAACATACAGATATGTTGAATCAGAAGTTTTATATCCATTTGGATATGGCTTAACTTATTCAAAGGTAGAACTAAGCAATTTAAATATAGAAGAAATTAATAATGATTTTGATAATGTGAAAGTAAGTATAGATATCAAAAATATAGGCGAATATGATACTGATGAAGTAGTTCAATGCTATTTAAAGGATTTAGAATCTAAATATGCAGTATTAAATCATAGCCTAATTGGATTTAAGCGTGTAAATTTAAGAAAAGGTGAAAGTAAAACTGTAAACTTTGAATTAAGAAGAAAAGAATTCGAAGTTGTAAATGATGAAGGTAATAGAATTCTAGATAGCAAAAGATTTAAATTATTCGTTGGCATATCTCAACCAGATACAAGAAGTATTGAGCTGGTAGGCGTAGAGCCACTAGAAAAAGAAATACATTTAAATAATTAATGATTATATTAATCAATTAACAAGGTGGATTCAGTTAGAATCCACCTTATTTTATTTTACACAAGATGTTTTAAAAGGTAAAAATATCAAAGAATTAAGTAAAGATATTTCATATTATAAATGTTTACAATATTGTAATATAAGTATTGAAAACGATTAATGAAAGAGGGGGGATTACAACTTGAGTAATGTGCTTTTAGAAATGAAAAATATCCATAAAAGTTTTCCAGGAGTGTATGCACTTAAAGGAGCACAATTAAAAATAAGAAAAGGTGAAGTACATGCATTATTAGGAGAAAATGGTGCAGGTAAATCAACATTAATGAAGATACTTGGTGGAGTTCATGAGCAAGATGAAGGGGAAATTCTTGTTGATGGAGTTAGCTATGGAGTAATAACTCCAGAAAAGGCTAAAGAAATAGGGATAGGCTTTGTTCATCAAGAATTAAATTTATCAGAAACTCTAACAGTTGCTGAAAATATTTATATGGGAAGATTGCCTTATAAAAATAAATTATTGAAAATAATAGATTTTGATAAATTACACTCAGATACAGAAAAAATTCTTAAAAGATTAGAGGTTGACATTAAATCTACTGATTTAGTAGAAAAATTACCTACTGCAAAAAAGCAAATGATAGAAATTGCAAAGGCAATAAGTTTGGATGCAAGATTAATAATATTTGATGAACCATCAACATCTTTATCAGAAAAGGACGTTGAAAACTTATTTAAAGTAATAAAAGCTTTAAAAAGTGAGGGAGTTGCAATTATTTATATATCACACAGATTAAAGGAAGTATTTGAAATATGTGATAGAGCTACAGTCTTAAGAGATGGGGCTTACATAAACGAGTGTGAAATGCAGGGAATAGAAGAAAGTCAGCTTATAAATATGATGGTTGGAAGAAATATAACAGAATTATTTCCTAAAGAAATTTTCGAAGCCAAAGAATATGTTTTAGAAGCGGAAGATTTATGTGATTTTAATGGAAAAGTAAAGAATGTAAGCTTTAAAGCTAGAAAAGGAGAAATTTTAGGTATTGCTGGGCTAGTTGGAGCTGGTAGAACTGAATTAATGAGATTAGTTTTTGGTGCAGATCCAATTATGAATGGAAAAATAAAAATGAATGGTAAGGATATAAAGATAAATGCTCCAATAGATGCAATTAAAAATGGAATATGCTTATTAACTGAAGATAGAAAAAGCCAAGGTTTATCATTACAAATGAGTGTTGTTGATAATATAACAATAACTAATTTAAAGTCATTTTTATTAAATCATAAAGAATTAAAACAAATTGGAGAAAGATTCCGAAATGCAATACAAATAAAATTAGCTAATATCGATGTTACAGCAGGAACTCTTTCAGGAGGGAATCAACAAAAGGTAGTTTTAGCTAAATGGTTAAATTCTGATTCACAAGTATTTATATTTGATGAACCAACTAAGGGGATAGATGTAGGTACAAAGGCTGAAATATATGAAATAATGAATGATTTAGTGAGAAATGGAAAAATAGTAATCATAATATCTTCTGAATTACCAGAATTACTAGGAATGTCAGACAGAATATATGTTATGTGTGAAGGAAAAGTAACTGGTGAGCTTACTAGGGAAGAAGCTACTCAAGAGGAAATTATGAAATTAGCTACACTTGGAGGTATTAATTAATATGAGTGAAAAGGTTATGGAAAATAAATTAACAGCTAAAAAGAACAAGCTAGATTTAAAAGGCTTGGCAGTAAAATATTCAATATATTTAGTATTAGTAGTTCTTATTATATCATTTTCAATAATTAGTTCAGACTTTTTAGGTGTGGCTAATATTTCAAACTTCTTTAGACAAATACCAACAGTAGGTATATTAACAGTAGCATATGCAATGATTTTAATAACAGGAAATGTTGATTTGTCTATGGGAGCAAATGCTGCTTTCTCAGGATGTGTAGCAGTATATCTAGCAGTAAATGGATTTAATCCAATAATTTCAATATTAGCAGCTTTAATTGTAGGTGCATTATGGGGATGCCTTAATGGTGTTTTAATAACTAGTTTTAAATTAGATTCATTTATACTTACTTTGGGTACAAGCTATTTAATACGTGGAATAATACTATTTTTAACAAATGGTATTTACATCAAAGGGTTACCTGAATGGTTTTATAAAATATCAAATACAAAAATAGGAACTCCATTAATTCATGCTAACACAGTTATATTCTTCTTAATATTCTTAGTAATTATGTTCATTATGAAAAATACAAGATATGGAAGATATTGTTACTCAATTGGTTCCAATAGAGAAGCAAGTAGATTATCAGGAATAAATGTTAATAAGCACATAATTAAAGTTTATGTAGTTGAAGGACTTTTAGCAGCAGTAGCAGGGATATTATTAATGTCAAATATCAATGTAGGTGCACCAAGTGAAATAAATGGACCTGAATTATATGCGATGGCTGGTTCTATAATGGGTGGAGTTGCATTTGGCGGCGGTATTGGTAGCATAGGTGGTGCAATAGTAGGGATATTTACTATTCAAGTATTCCAAAATGGATTATCAATTTTAGGTGTAAACTCATTTATACAACAAGCTGTTACTGGAGCAATAATCATAGTGGCTATAGTTGTTGACTTCTATAGAAGAAAAGGAAGCTTAAAGAAGAAGGCAAAATAGAAAATAAATTTACTGAAAACTTAAAAACATTAAAATTTGGGAGGTATTAATTATGAAGAAGAAGATAATAGCATTATTATCAACAGTATGTATGCTAACAGCATTAACAGGTTGTGGAGCAGGAAGTGGAGATGGAAAAGTAGCAGATGGTGATTCAAAGGATAAAAAGGTAATATATTATATTCCAATAAATGATACAGGAGCATATTGGTCACCAATAAGAAAAGCTGCAGAACTTGAAGCAACAGCTTTAGGGTATGAATTAGTAGTAAAAACAACTCCACCAAGTGAAGCACAAAAGAATGAAAGACATATCGGGTTTGTAGATGAAGCAATAAGAAAAAATGTTGCAGGTATAGCTATTGCTCCAATGGATCCAGACATGTTTGATAACAAGGTAAGAGAAGCTAAGGATGCTGGAATTCCAGTAGTAACTTTTGATGCTGATGTAAAAACATCTGATAATAGAATAGCTTATGTAGGTACTGATAATAAGTTAGCAGGAGAACAATTAGGTGAAAAGGGAGCAGAAAAATTAAAAGAGCAAGGTGTTACAAGTGGTAAAATAGCACTTGTATCAACAAACTTAACACAAACAACAATGACTTATAGACAAGAAGGTATTAAAAAGGGATTTGAAAAAGTAATGGGAGATAGTGCTAAAAACTTCCAATGGTTAGAAGCTGTTCAAGATAACGATCAGTCTTCAGTTTCAAAGCAACAATTAGAAGGTCAAATAGTTGCTAATCCAGATATGGTAGCTGTATTCTCATTAGGTTCAGAAGGTCCAGATACAGGAGTTATGGAAGCTATAAAATCACAAGGTAAAGGCGGAAAAATACAACACTTTGGATTTGACTACACAGCTACATGGGAAAATGGTATAGAAAGTAAATTAATAACTGGTATAGTTGACCAAGATTCATATGAGATAGGAAAAACAGTAATTGATGTTTTAGATAAGCAAATAAAAGGTGAAAAAGTTGAAGAAAATTATCCAATAAAAGTTAAATGGATAGAAGCAAATGAAATAATTAATTATGGAACAGAAAAGCAAAAACAATTCTCTGATGAACAAACTGAATAAAATATTATTGACATAAGAGTAAGAAACAATAATCCATCATAAATTAAAAAAATGTGATGGATTTATTGTATTTTTAATTAATAGATTTGATGAAATAAGCTAAGGACTAATTAACGAATCCTATAGTTCAATATTAGAAAATAGAATTTGTAATAATTTAAGTCATGTTGATTGTAGTATAATATAATAAAAGTATTATTTAATTTATTCCAAGATTAAGGTTGTTTATAAAAAGTGGAGGAGTATGTTTTATGAAAAAGGTATCCATAATTTATATAATTATAGTTTTGATGGTTAATATGTATGGTTGCACAGAAAAGAAAGTTAATGATACAGAGGAAACTATTACGTTAACAATGTGGCATATATGGACACAAAAATCTGATAATACTAACGGTAGTATAGTAGAAGGTGTAATTGAGGAATGGAATAAGAATAATCCGCATATACAAATTAAATCTGAAATAGTAGAAAATGAAAAATACAAAACCAAAATAAAAACAGCAGTTGCAACCAATGAATTACCAGATATATTTTTTTCTTGGGGAAATGGATTTAGTGAACCATTTATTAAGTCTGGAAAAATTTTAAGCCTAGATGAATATATAGATAATGAAACAAAAAGTAATGTAAAGGAAAATATGTTTGATAATATAGAGTACAATGGGAAAATTTATGGACTACCTATTACAATTTCAACAGGAACCTTTTATTATAATAAAAAGCTATTTGAAGAGAATAACCTTGATATACCTAGAAATTATGATGAATTATTACAAGTTATTAAAACCTTTTCAAGCATAGGGATAATTCCACTTGGAGCTTCTGGAATGGATAATTGGACAGGTATGATGTATTATGATATTCTAGCTCTTCAAGATGGAGGAGTTGATGGTGTAAAAGAAGCACTAGAAGGGAATAATTACAAGTTATTATTAAAGACTGCTTATAAAATGAGAGAGTTAGTTCAGGCTGGAGCATTTAGTCAAAATAATTTAGATTTAACACGAGATGAATTAGAAATGAAATTCAAAAATGGAGAAGTAGCTATGTACTATACTGGAAATTGGTTTATAGGAGATTTAGAAAATTCAATAGTAAAAGATGATATTATTATAGGTAATTTTCCAGGGAAGGATTCTAATTCTAAGCAAAATGACTTTTTAGGAGGACCAACAGACTATTTGATGATAAGCAATGATTCTAAATATAAAGATGAGGCAGTTGAAGCAATTGAATTTATATGCCAAAGAGTATCAAGAGAATTTTTTGAGTTTGGAGCTGGATTGCCTGCTTGGAATGAAGCTAAAGAGTATGAAGACGTAAACAATTTAAATAAAGAATTAGAAGATTTGACAGATAACTCAAATTACTTTTTATATTGGGATATTTATTTAGGAGAAGAAAAGGGAAATGTTCATAAAAGTTTAGTATATGATTTAATAAATGGCAAAATAAACCCTGAAGAGTTTTCAAATATTATGAGTAATTTAAAACGAGGATAAAAATATGCTTAATAAGTTTAAAATTAGTTCCATAAAAGATAATTATTTAAATTTAAGTATTATGAAAAAAATAGTTATTTACTTTTCTATGGTTTTTGTAATTTCCATTCTATTTATAACTATAGTTTATGAAAAAATAAATACTAGATATACGCTAGAAAAATTAGAACAAAGCTCTTTAGAGGTTTTAGAAAGTGCAAAATCTAATATGAATATAATAATCGGAAATACTAACAATGTTTCCAAAATGATAATATCTTCATATCAAATTCAAAACATTCTAAATCCATATCAGGAAAAGGATAACTCACTAAAAAATGAAGTTAATAAATACTTAATTCAATTTACTAACTTTCAGTCAAATATATCATCAATATATATATTAGATTATGAAGGAAGTAAATATTATTCTGATAACTATTCATATAAGACATTAAATTTAAATGATATAAAACATTCAAATTGGTATGAAGAGTTAATTAATAAAAATGGAGACTACATCTTAAAATACAATTGTGGTGGCTTGATAGATGAAGTAGATAGAAATTATGTGTCATTTATTAGGATAATTAATGACATAAATACTCAAAAACCAATAGGAATAATGATTATAAATATAGATGAAGATATGTTCTTTGATTTGGGAACAAATTTAGAAAATAAATATTCAACAAAACTATTAATTAAAAATAATGAAAATGATTTTATAACAAGACCTAGTAATATAGATGTTTTAAGTCAGTTGGAGGAAGATATAGATTATTGCATTAAAAATGGAACTATAACTAAGAACATAGAAAAAAATAATTATATTTTATCAAGTGTTCCAGTAGAGGGGATTAATTGGAATATAGTATCAATTTCCTCGTACAGTAAATTATTAGAGCAGAATAAATATGTAAAATATATATTACTATATTTTATATTAATAAATTTTGTGCTAATATTCCTTGGATCTATGGTAATATCAAAATTCATTACAGGACCTATAAATAAACTTTGTGAATCTATGAATGATGTAGGAGACGGAAAATTCAATATAGTAAATATAAAAACTTATAATGATGAAATTGGACAAATGAAAAATAGGTACAACTGCCTTATTATAGAAATTCAAGAACTTATGAAAAAGATAAAAGAAAATGAAGAGAAAAAGAGACAAATAGAATTAGATTTATTAATGTCTCAAATTAAACCTCACTTTTTATATAATACCTTAGATTCTATTAATTCACTTGCATTATCAGGAGAAAATAAGAAGATATATAAAATGATAAAATCCTTAGGGAAATTTTATAGAGTAAGTTTAAATGGAGGAAAAAATCTAATAAGTATAAAAGAAGAAGTTGATACAATAAGAAATTATCTAATAATTCAGGAAATGAGATATAGAGATTTATTAGAAGTTGAATATAATTTAGATGATTCATGTAATGAATATAAAATAATAAAACTAGTTTTACAGCCATTAGTTGAAAACTCTATTTATCATGGAATAAGAAATAAAAATGAAAAGGGAAAGATAATAATTTCAACATACCACGATGATGAAAGTATTTTTTTAAGTGTTGAGGATAATGGATTAGGAATTGATGAGAATAAAATAAAGAATATTTATGATAATGAAGGAATTGGAGTTGGGTTAAGGGCAACTAAAGAGAGATTAAGAATTTTCTATGGGGAGAAATTTAAATTTGTAGTTGAAAGTAAAGTTGGTATAGGGACTAAAATAACTATAAAAATCCCAAAAGAAAAACTTATATAGAAGAGGGGGGATTCTATTGAAAACAAAGATAATCATTGTTGATGATGAGTATTTAATAAGAAATCTTATACGTAATTGTATAGATTGGGATGAAATAGATATTGAAATAGTTGGAGAAGCTTCTAATGCACATGAGTGCTTAAAATTAATTGAAAAAAATAAACCTGATATAGTCTTAACTGATATAAATATGCCATTGACTAATGGATTAGACATGAGCCAGCATCTTTTAGAAAAATATCCAGAAATTAGAATAATAATAATAACTGGATATGATAAATTTGAATATGCAAAAAGAAGTATAAGATTAGGAATAAGTGATTTTATATTAAAGCCTATAGATGACGAAGAATTAAAAGAGGCAGTTTTAAGGTTAAAAGAAAAAATAGAAAAAGAAAAAGCAGAAATTAATGAAGTAAAAAGTATTAAAGAAACTATTGGAGATCTTACAGAAATAATAGAATTAGAAGAATGTGAAAGCGATAAGTGCGTTAATATTAACCAAATAAAAAAATATATAATAAAAAATATATCTAATAAAGATTTATCATTAAAAAGTGTAGCACAACATTTTTATATAAATTCATCTTATTTAAGTAGGATTTTTAAGGAAAAGACTAATGAGAATTTTGGTGAATATATAATAAAAACAAAAATGGAAATAGCTTTAAAGATGCTAGAAAACCCCAATATTAAAGCTTATGAAATTTCGAAAAAGTTAGGTTTTGATGATCCTAATTATTTTAGTAATTGGTTTAAGAAATATAGTGGATTATCTATAAAGGATTATAGAAATAGTATGGTTAAAAAGTAAGGAGAAAGATTGGGTGGAAGAGTTAGTAGGATATAAAGAGAGTTTTATGGGAAATACTTTAGGAAAAAAGTTGAAGTTTAGATGTTTAATAATAGAGTTTGAAGTTTACAATATTGAGGATGCTTCACTCAATAAAAAGAAACTAATGGAATGTAATTTAAATAATATAATAAGTGATATAGTAAATGAAGATGAGTATTATATTAGTTTTAAATTGATAGAGCAAAAAAGTGGATACGATATATCGTTTGTATATAATAAAAAAATAATGGAAATGAATGGAGAAAATGAAGAGGATTATATAAATTTTTTAAAGGAAAGTATAGAACAAAAAATTAATCATAAGGTTCATATTTATATAGGAAAAGAGGTAAATAATAATAGAGATATAATATTATCTTATAAATCAGCAGAAATATTAAGACTTTTAGTAAATTCATCTGATTTAAATTATTATGATAATATAGTTAATGAAAACAATGCTTCATATAAATTAGGCAAAATATATATTGATGAATTAATAGAGCAAGTTCAAGAAAATAATGAAGAGAAAATAATAGAAAATATAGATTTGCTATATGATAGTTTTAAAACTAATTCAGTATCATTGGAATTTATAAAAATGGATTTTAACTATTTAACATATAGAATAATTATGCTTATTAAGGATTTAGATTTAGAATGTAATAATAACAAAATCATTGAGTTTATTACTTATGATTTACATGAGAATTTAATGAGAAGAGGAAGTAATAGATACTTGAAAGGTTTTTTACTTGAATTATCAGGGTATTTAAAAAAGATTAAAGAAAATATAAGTGATAATGTATTAAATTATGTAATAAAAGAAGTAGCTGAAAATTATATGGACAAGCTAAGTTTAAAATCAATAAGTGAAAAATATTACATTAATAGCGCATATCTAGGACAATTGTTTTTAAAAAAATATAATAAAAGCTTCAAGGATTATTTAAATGAATTTAGAATAGAAAAAGCAGTTTATTTACTACTTAATACAAATAAAAAGGTATATGAAATAGCAACAATGGTTGGATATAGCAATACGGATTATTTTATAAAAAGATTTATGGAAGTAAAAGGTATGACGCCATTACGGTATAAACGAAATAAGATAAAGTATTAGAAAGAATAAAATGACAAAATATGTCTATATATAGATAATTAATTTCTTGTTTGATTGAAAAAGAGTATAGTATTATGAGAATAATGATAAAAGTAAATGCAATCTTTTTTGAAAACGATTAATAAGGGGCTGTTTATTACTATATAGGTATAAGGAGAAAAATATGAAAAAGAAAATACTAAAGCTATTTGATAAAAATAAAGATAGTTTAAAAACAAAAAAGTTCAAATTAAACAATCTTTATAACTTATCAAGAAACATTAGCATAAAATATAGGTTAATATTCTTTTATGGATTTTTGATACTTTCTATATTGTTGTTTATAGGTATAACATCTTTGTTTCAATATAGAGATGCCATTAATCAGAAAAGTAAGAAGTTTTCTTCGCAAATTACTTCGCAAATTAAGAGAAATATTTCAAATGAAATGGATAAACATTCAGATTTAGCTAAATCATTATCTATGGAGCCAGACATTCAAAATTACTTAATGAATAGTAAGAATATGGATTATAATGAAAAATATCAAATGACTATATCTTTATCTAAATTAATGAGAATTAGAGCTCTAGCAAATAAAAACTTAGAAAATATAAGTATTTTAGATAGTGAGAACAATAGCTTAGGAAATACTGCAATAAGTATGTTAGATTATTTGAAAGAAAATGAGATCAATGATCAAAAGTGGATTTTACAAAAGAATGATGATGTATATTCAATTTATAATATTACTCCAATAAATTCTCCGAATAATGGTAAAAAGATGGGATTATTAATTCAAGAAATAGACCCTAATATTTTTTCAAATGTACTAAAAGATATAGATTTAGGAGAAGGATATAATGTATCAATAGTAGGGTTAGATGGAACGATTATAGGGAATACTGATAAGATTAACATAGGACAGAAATACAAAGAAGAAAAGATTATAGAAGATGTTAAAAGAGAAATTAGCCTACTAGGCGAAAAGGAAGAAAATATAGAAAAAACATTTTCTGGTTCAAATAATAAACAATTAATATCTTTTGCAAGTATAGAAGCTAATGATTGGTATTTATTATCTACTATCCCATATAGTTATTTGAACAAGGAAGCTAATAAGATTAGCATAAATATAATAATAATAGGCTTAATCTCTTTTGTAATAGCTATGATTATTTCTATATTAATATCAAGAGGTATTTCAAGATCATTGCAAGATTTAATTAATCATATGGATAAGGCTAAAGGCGGAGATTTACACATCAATATAAATGATAATTACAAGGATGAAATAGGAAAAGTTAATGGTGCATTTAAAGAAATGCTTAAGAAAATAAGCGTGTTAATAGAAGATATAAAAAGCTTAATTGATAATATATCTAATGGAACAAAAGTAATTTCTATAGCAGCAGAGCATTCATATGCAGTTTCAGAAGAAATATCAGCAACTATGGTAGAAATAGAAACAGGAGCTGTTGGACAAGTATCTAGTGCAACTGAAAGCTTAGATTGTATGAATAATTTATCAAATGAGATAAATATAGTTAATGAAAAAGCAAGCAATGTATTAAGTCATTTAGAAAAGGCAAAATATTTACAAAATGGAGCAGTAGATACAGTAAAAGTATTGAATTTAAGGGCAGGAGAAACTAATGAAATATCTTTGGAAATTGTAAATCAAATAAATGCTTTAAATCATGAAGTAAAAGAAATTAAAGACATAGTTGATATAATAAAAGATATATCAGAGCAAACTAATTTATTGTCATTAAATGCAGCAATAGAAGCAGCAAGAGCTGGTGAAGCTGGAAAGGGATTTGCAGTAGTGGCAGATGAAGTTAGAAACTTAGCAAATAAGTCAAAGGAATCTTCAATAAGAATATCTAATATAATAAGCAATATTCAAAGGAAAACAGATGGAGTTGCTAATATGGCAAATAATTCAAAGGGCGTAATTATACAACAAATGGACGCTTTAAAAAATACTAGTTCAGCTTTTAATGATATCTTCTATTCAATGGGGAAAATTGATATTGAACTAAAAGAAGTCTTTGAATCTATAGAGAGAATAGTTGAGTCAAAGGAAGTTACAAAGACTGCAATAGAAAGTATAGTATCTATATCAGAAGAAACAGAAGCAACAACTAGAGAAGTATCAAGTGCTACTCAAGAGCAAATAAAAGAAATAGAAAAGGTATCTGATTTTTCAAAGGAGTTAGATGCAATAGTAGAAAAGGTAAAATATACAGTTTCCTATTTTAATGTAGATGATTCTAATAATGTAAACTAATAATATTTTAAAGAAGGAGTATATCCTTCTTTTTTTATAAAAATATAAATTGAAATTCAAATTAATCAATAGGATAAATATTGTCCATAAAAACATAAGTAATTTCTTGTAGCATGAATCAGGTATATTATAAGATAAATATGAATATAAGATTAAGTGGGGGGAAGAATATGTCTATAGTTGAACAGTCATTTGGAACAACAAAAAGTGGCATAGAAGTAAAAAGCTATACCTTAACTAATAAAAATAAAATGGAAGTTAAAATAATAACTTATGGTGGAGCTATAGTAGAAATTAATGCTCCAGATAAAAATGATAACTTTAGCGATGTTATTTTAGGATATGACAGTATTGAAGGATATGAAAATGGAAAGAAATTTCATGGAGCTTTAATAGGAAGATGTGGAAATAGAATAAAAGATAGTAGATTTACAATTAATAATGAAGAGTATGTTTTAGCAGCAAACGATGGAGTAAATCATCTTCATGGGGGCAGAAAAGGTTTTGATAAGGTTGTATGGGATGCAGAAATAATTGATGACGAAAACAATATATTAAAATTGTCATACTTAAGTAAAGATGGAGAAGAAGGATATCCAGGAAACTTAAATGTAAATGTATTCTATTCTCTTACAGCAGATAATGAGATAAAGATAGAATATAGAGCTGTTAGTGATAAAGATACAGTAGTTAATCTTACTAATCATGCATATTTCAATCTTAGAGGACATTCTTCAGGTGACATTTTAAATCAAAAGTTAATGGTTAATGCTGATAATTTCACTGTAAATGATAGATATTCAATTCCAACTGGAGAAATAAGAAGTGTAGAAAATACTCCTATGAATTTTAAGGAATTAAAAGCTATAGGAGAAAATATAAACGATCAAGATGAGCAAATTGAATTTGGACAAGGCTACGATCATAATTGGTTACTAAACTCAAAAGGAGATTTATCGGTTTTATCAGCTAAACTTGTTGATGAAGTAAGTGGACGAGTTATGGAAATGTATACAACGAATGTAGGAGTGCAAGTCTATAGTGGTAATTTTCTAGATGGATCTGAAATAGGTAAAAATAATGTAGCGTATGAAAAAAGAAGTGGAGTATGCTTAGAAACGCAATTTGTTCCTAATGCTATAAATGATAATAATTTTGAAACTTCATTACTTAAGGCAAATGACGAGTATAGACATACTACAATATATAAATTTACAACTATATAACTAATAAAAAAGATTTATAGATAAAAGGAGAGGTAGTAATAATGAAATTTTTCTTAGATACAGCAAATGTAAGTCATATTAGAGAAGTAAATGAAATGGGAGTTATTTGTGGAGTAACAACAAACCCATCTCTTATAGCAAAAGAAGGCAGAGATTTTAATGAAGTAATAAAGGAAATTACAGAAATCGTAGATGGACCAATTAGTGGGGAAGTAGTTAGTGAAGATGCTGCTGGAATGATAAAAGAAGGTAGAGAAATAGCTAAAATCCATAAAAATATGATAGTAAAAATTCCTATGACAGGCGAAGGATTAAAGGCAACTAAAGTTTTAAACAATGAAGGTATAAAAACTAATGTAACTTTAGTATTTTCAGCTACTCAAGCTTTACTTGCAGCAAATGCAGGGGCAACATATGTTAGTCCATTCCTTGGAAGATTAGATGATATATCAATGACAGGTATGGATTTAATAAGAGATATTTCAGAGATATTTAGCATACACCAAATAAATACAAAAATAATTGCAGCAAGCGTAAGAAATCCAATACATGTTTTAGATGCAGCTAGAGCAGGAGCAGATATAGCAACAATTCCTTATGAACTAGTTAAACAAATGTTAAAGCATCCATTAACAGATCAAGGTCTTGAAAAATTTAAGGCAGATTGGGAACAAGCTTTTGGAAATAAATAAGATATTGATTATAAGGAAGTGAGGGAAATATGAATAGAGAATTAGATAAGTTATCAATAAATGCTATAAGAGTTTTATCAGCAGATGCAATACAAAAGTCAAATTCTGGCCATCCAGGATTACCACTTGGAGCAGCTACAATGGCCTTTACTTTATGGAGCAAAATGAATCACAATGGAAAAAATCCAAATTGGGATAATAGAGATAGATTTATATTATCAGCAGGACATGGTTCAATGCTTGAATATTCCTTATTACATTTGTTTGGATATGGAATAGGTATAGAAGATATCAAAAATTTTAGACAAGTTGGAAGCTTAACTCCAGGACATCCTGAGTATAAACATACAAAAGGTGTAGAAATAACAACAGGTCCACTTGGCCAAGGGATATGTAATGCTGTAGGTATGGCTATTGCAGAAGCATATTTAGCACAAAAGTTTAATAAGGACAAGTTTGATATTATTGATCACTACACATATACAATTGTTGGTGATGGCTGTCTTATGGAAGGAATTTCAGGAGAAGCTTCATCATTAGCTGGAACATTAGGTCTTGGAAAATTAATTGCCCTTTATGATTCAAATAATATTTCAATAGAAGGTGATACTGATATCGCTTTTAGGGAAGATATTGCAAAAAGATATGAAGCATATGGATGGCAAGTTATTAAAGTTCAAGATGGAAATGATATAGATGCAATTTCAAGTGCCATAGATGAAGCAAAAGCAGAAACTTCAAAACCTTCTATTATAATAGTTAAAAATATAATAGGCTTTGGATGTCCTGCAAAGCAAGGAAAAGCATCAGCGCATGGAGAACCATTAGGTGAAGAAAATATCAAAGCATTAAAAGAAAACCTAGGATGGAAGCTTGAGCCTTCTTTCTATGTTCCAGATGAAGTATATGAAAATATGAATAAATATATTAATAAAGGAATAGAAAAAGAAGAAAAGTGGAATGAGTTATTTAATGAATATAAAAATTCTTATCCTGAATTAGCAGATGAATATGTTAAGTGGATAAAAAATGAAGTAGATAAAGATGAATTATTAAATAATGAAGAATTCTGGAGCTTTGATAAAGAAATGGCAACTAGAGAATCTTCAGGAATTATAATAAATAGATTAGCAAGTATTGTTCCAAATTTAATTGGGGGATCAGCAGATTTAGCTCCTTCAAATAAGAGTTATATGAACAATAAAGAAGATTTTTCAGCGGAAGATAGAAGTGGACAAAATCTTCACTTTGGAGTAAGAGAACATGCAATGGCAGCGATATCTAATGGTATATATGCTCATGGTGGACTTAAGATATTCTGCTCAACATTCTTTGTTTTTAGTGACTATATGAAGGGGGCAATGAGATTATCTTCTTTAATGAAGCTACCAGTAACATACGTTTTAACTCACGATAGTATTGGAGTAGGAGAAGATGGTCCAACTCATCAACCTATAGAACAATTAGCAGCACTAAGAAGTATGCCCAATATGGCAGTGTTTAGACCTGCCGATTCAAAGGAAACAGCTGCAGCATGGTATTATGCTTTAACTAATGGTGAAACACCAACATCATTAGTATTAACAAGACAAAAGTTGCCACTATATGAAGGGTGTCCAAAGAGAGCATTAAAAGGTGGATATATAATTAAGGAATCTAAAAAAGAAGTTCCAGATATTATATTAATGGCATCAGGTTCAGAAGTGGAATTAGTGTATAAGGCTTCGGACAAGCTTTTTGAACAGGGGATTGATGCGAGAGTAGTAAGTATTCCTTGTTTTGAATTATTTAATGCTCAAGATAAGGATTATAAAGAAAGTGTACTTCCAAATAGAGTACGTACAAGATTAGCAGTAGAAGCTTTAACTTCATTTGGATGGCACAAGTATGTAGGGTTAGATGGAGATATAATATCCCTTGATACCTTTGGAGAATCAGGAAATGCAAATGAATTATTTAAGAAATTTGGATTTACAGTAGAAAATGTTGTTGAGAAATCAATAAATTGTATTATTAAAAATAGATAAATTTAAATATATATTAGTTCATAAGAATATTTAATGTTTAGAATTTACAAAAGTTATTTGGAGGAGATATAAATGAATAATATACCAAAGGTTAAGCTAGGAATAGTAGCAGTAAGTAGAGATTGTTTTCCAATGGAATTATCAGCAAATCGTAGAAAAGCTGTAGTTGAAGCATATAACGGAGAAATATATGAATGTCAAGTAACAGTAGAAAATGAAGTTCATATGAGACAAGCATTAAAAGATATAAAGGATGCAGGTGTAAATGCTTTAGTAGTTTATTTAGGTAACTTTGGACCAGAAACATCAGAAACATTATTAGCAAAAGAATTTGATGGACCAGTAATGTTTGTTGCTGCAGCTGAAGAAACTGGAGATGACTTAATAGGAGGAAGAGGAGATGCTTATTGTGGAATGTTAAATGCTAGCTATAATCTAGCACTTAGAAATGTAAATGCATATATTCCAGAATATCCAGTAGGAACAGCAGATGAAGTTTCAGAAATGATTGAAGAATTTATTCCAGTAGCAACAGCTTTAATTGGACTTAAAAACTTAAAAATAATTTCTTTTGGACCAAGACCACAAGATTTCTTAGCTTGCAATGCACCAATTAAGCAATTATATAATTTAGGAGTAGAAATTGAAGAAAACTCTGAATTAGATTTATATGCAGCATTTAATGACCACAAAGATGACCCTAGAATTCCAGATGTAATTGCAGATATGGAAAAAGAATTAGGCGAAGGAAATAAAATGCCTGGTATTTTACCTAAGCTTGCACAATATGAACTTACATTATTAGATTGGATGGAAGGACATAAAGGGTCAAGAGAATTCGTAGTATTTGCTAATAAGTGCTGGCCATCATTCCAAACTCAATTTGGATTTGTTCCATGCTATGTTAATAGCAGATTAACAGCTAAAGGAATAGCAGTATCATGCGAAGTTGATATTTATGGAGCATTAAGTGAATATATTGGAACTTGCATAAGTCAAGATGTTGTAACTTTACTAGATATTAATAATACAGTTCCAAAAGATATGTATGAGTCAGATATCAAAGGAAAGTTTAACTATACATTAAAAGATACATTTATGGGATTCCACTGTGGTAATACAGCAGCATGCAAATTAACAAGCTGTACTATGAAAAATCAAATGATTATGGCAAGAGCTTTAGAGCCAAATCAAGAGCCAAACATTACAAGAGGAACTCTTGAAGGAGATATAGTTCCAGGAGAAATAACTTTCTTCAGATTACAAAGTAATGCAGATGCAGAGCTTACTGCATATGTTGCAGAAGGCGAAGTATTACCAGTTGCAACAAGATCTTTTGGGGCAATAGGAATATTTGCAATTCCTGAAATGGGAAGATTCTATAGACATGTGTTAATAGAAGGAAGATATCCTCATCATGGAGCAGTTGCATTTGGACACTTTGGTAAGGCAATCCATAATTTATTTAGATATTTAGGAGTTAAGGAAATAGGCTTTAATCAACCTAAAGGAATGCTATATAAAACAGAAAATCCATTTATAAAATAATATATTAATTTTTTTTATTGCACTATAAAAAGGCTGTATCATATCACCAGATACGGCCTTTTTACTTTAATAAAATAAAATATAAGCATATCCACAAAATGTTATAAATAAAATTCTATATAAACAATTATTATGAGGGATTGGCTTGGTAAATATTAATAATAAAGTTTATTTTGGAGAGGAAAACCTGGAGGAATTACTTTATGAAGTAATTAAAAATAAATTATTACAGGTGACACATGATATAAAAAACGGAGATAGTAGTATTATCTTGGATAAAAAGTTAAATCCATCTTTAGAAGATAAAGTAGAGGTGGATAAATAGAATGAAAAAGATATGGAATGTAGCTATATATGCAAGGGTTTCAACAGATAAAAAGGATCAAAGTGAATCTATTCCGGCACAAGTTGGTAATTTAAAAAAATGGCTTTTAGAAAAAGAAATAAGTGATATTAATTCTGTATATAATTTAATCGATATTTATGAAGATCAAGGAACATCTGGATCTACATTCGAAAGACAAGCTTTTATTAGGATGAAACAAGCTATTGAAGATAAAAAGATTAACATGATTCTTACACGTGATTTATCAAGATTTTCAAGAAATTATGTTTTAGCAGGATATTATCTAGAGGATTATTTTAAAGTTAATAATGTAAGATTTGTATCTGTTTTAGATAATGTAGATACAGAAAATGAGTTTAATGATATCATTCCATTTAAAAATATTTTGAATGAAATGTATATTAAGGATTGTAGTAAAAGAGTAAGAAGTGCCTTATTAGAAAGAATGCAAAGAGGTTCATCTATTGCCAGCAAGCCTCCATATGGCTATAAATTTGAGGAATACTATGAGGGAAATCAAAAAACTATAGTATTAGTACCAGAAGGTGGAGAAGCTACAGAGGTTATAAAAGAAATTTTTACATTATATATAAGTGGATGGGGAGCAGGAAAAATTGCTAATTATTTAAATGAAAAAGGCATAGAGCCACCATCAGCAAGATTAAAAAACTTTAAAAATAAAAAGACTGGGTTATGGAATAGCAATACTATATTTTCTATATTAAAAAATCCTAAGTATGGCGGATATATGGCACAACAAAGATGGAAAAAGGTAAGTTATAAAATAAATCAAGTTAGGGCTACAGATGAAAGTGAATGGATATGGGGAGGGGAGTTCGATGGAATAATAGACAAGAATACATTTAATAATGTTCAAAGGCTACTAAGCGAAAGAAGTAGTGGATATAGATATAAAAATGGGGTTTTGCACCCATTTTCAAGAGTTTTAAAATGTGGGGATTGTAACGGCTCAATGACTTATAAAGCACAATATAAAGGATATAAATGTTCAAATAGTCAAAAGGGTGGGAGTAGGTGTACAGCTCATAGCGTAAAGGAAGATTATTTAATAGAAATCATAAAAGAAAATTTAATAAAGTTAATAGATGAAAATATAGACAAAAACAAATATTATAATCTAATAAAAGATATAAAGATAGACAATAATTTTGAGAAAGAATTACTCACAGTTGAACATGAGTTATCCACATTAGATAATAAATTCCAAAAGTTATATGAGGATAAATTAACAAATTTAATTACAGAAAGAAATTTTAATAATATGGTTAAGGTTATTCAAGATAAACAAGAAAAACTAATTAAAAGAAATAAAGAACTGCATACAATGATTAATAATAGTATTAATAATAATAGCTTAGAAATATACAATAATAAAATAAAGCGGATATTAGAGCTTAAAGAAATAGACAGAGAATTTATAGAGGCAGTAGTAGATAAAATTATTGTTACAGAAAATAAAGAAAAGCAAGAAAAAATGATTGAGGTGTATTTTAAGTTTAGTAATAAAATATAAAGTTTGAGTTGTAATTAGTAATATATAAGTATTATAAAAATAGCCTTTATCATTAACAAAGAAACCGCTACATGTATAGGTCTATCTGCTGTTAAGCTTTTGAAGAAAGATGGAGATGCTGTTATGGTTGTATTGCCTTCTGATCATCATATAGAAAACGAGAAGGTTTATATAGAAACATTATCACAAGCTGTGGATATCGCAAATAAAAGACGGGGAATAGTAACACTTGGTATATCTCCAACAAGAGCAGAAACAGGCTATGGGTATATCGAGATGGGACAAAGAATACAATCATCAGAGATACCAACTTATAAAGTAGCTAGGTTTACTGAAAAACCTAATGTGGAAGTCGCAAAAGACTTTTTATTAAAAGGAACTTATTTATGGAATTCAGGAATGTTTGTTTTTAGAGCAGATGTAATATTAAGAGAAATAGAAAAATATCTTCCACAACTATATAAATCATTAATGGAAATATATAAGCATATTGGGGAAGAAGATGAAGAAGAAGTTATTAACGAGCAATATTCATTAATAGATGGAATATCAATAGATTTTGGAGTTATGCAAAAAACTAGAAAGGCTTTCGTTATAAAAAGTGATTTTGTATGGGATGATATAGGAAGCTTTTCAGCACTAAGTAGATATTTAGAAGAAAAGAAAGATAATAAAACAAGTAATAATGTATATTTGCAAGATAGTGAAAATTGCTCTATATTTGGAGATAAAAATTTAATAATTGGATTAGGAATAAAAGATTTAGTTATAGTAGATGCTGGAGATGTTATTCTTATAATGGACAAGAATAAGGATCAGGAAATAAAACATTTACTAAGTGATCTGACTAATAAACCTGAATATGAAGACTACATTTAGAGTGAAAGAATGAAAAAGTGAAGAAATGAAGAAATGGTACCACTAGAGTTATATCTAGTGGTATTTTTATTTTGAAATATATATTTTAAATATTTGTAATTAGGGTAATATGGAAGTTGTAGAGGATGCTTTGGAAAAAATATTGTTTCTTGATAGAAAAAGAATTAATTACACGTATTAATAAGTGTAAAGGATTTTGTGGGAGGGAAAATATGGATGATGATAAAATAGTCTATTTTATAAAGAAAAGAAATGAGAAGGGATTAGAATTATTAATTGATGCTTATAGTGGTTTAATTACTTCTATCATAAAGAAACACTTATATAATCTGTATGATAAACATGAGGAATGTATTGATGATGTTCTATTATCAATTTGGAATAATATTGATAGTTTTGATAACTCAAAAAATACATTGAAAAATTGGATAGCTGCAATTTCACAGTATAGAGCTATTGATTATAAACGTAAATATATAAAATTACTTAATAAAGAGATTGATATAAATCAAATTGAAAATCAAGCTTTTATAGATAATAGTGTTACTGAAGATGAACTAAGAAGTGATATAGAAGAGTTATTACGTTGTTTGAAACAAGAAGATAGAGATATTTTTATAAAAAGGTATATAGAAGAAAAATCTATGGAAGAATTGGTATTAGAGACAGGGATTAAAGAAGAGATAATTTATAATAGGTTATCCAGAGGTCGTAAAAAATTAAGAAAAAAATATAGAAATTTAACAGCTGAATAAAGGAGATGAGTTGATGAAGAGTGATTATGAGTTATTGAACGAAGTTAAAGTTGATTTTAATAAGTATGATAATATTGAAATTGATGATTTAGAAAGGAGAAAAATCAAGAAGAGGCTAAAAGGGAAAATAAAGAATAAAAAGAAATCTACTAAAAAAATAATAATTGCTGCATCAGTCATATTAATAGTTGGAACTATCGGTATAAAAATAATACCTGTACAAGCTACAATAGAACAGTTAGGTAATAAATTAGAAGAGTTCTTCGGTATGAGCAATAATAAAGCATATAATGACTATAAAATTGTTATAGGGAGCAGTATTGAAGATAAGAAAATCACATTTACTTTAAATGAATTATTAATAAAGAAAGATAAAGCGATAATTAATGTTAAGGTTGATAATAGAAAATTTAAATCACAGCAAGCGATAACAATTTTTCCAGATATATATGTAGATGGTGAAAAGGTTAGTGAAGGTGGGTCAACAAGCTTAAATTATAATGAAGATGGAACATATGAAATGCTTCATATAGTAAATATAAAAGATGTAGATATAGATAAAGATTTAAAAATCGATATAGAATATTTAGGTGGAGAATATAAGCAGTATGGAATAGAAAGAGGATTAAATGGAAATTGGGCTTTTAGTATTAATTACAATGGTGAAAAGATAGCTAGAGATACTAAGAAGATATATATAAATAAGGATATTAATATTGGAAATGAATATTCTTATAACATAAATAGTATTGTAATATCTCCAGTAGATGTAATATTAAAATATAATACTACATTAATGAATGAAGAAAAAATAATAAATGGAGAAGATCATTCTAGAGATATATCATTCACAATTATGGATGCTGATAAGAATGTGATAGTAAAAGAAAATGGGATGAATATAACAGGGGATATGACAACAGGAGATATGGAAGCTAATATGTTTTTAGATAGTGAATTGAAAAATAAAATTATTATTGTTCCATATAAAGTGTCATATAAAAAATATGATTCTATTGATGAAATGATAAAAGATAGAGAATATATTTTTGATGAATCAATTGAAATAGAATTAGAGGACTAGGTTTATAAAATAGGGAAGTGATATCTTCCCTATTTTATTTGTAATATTCTATTAATTTTATGATAAAATATACATATAATAGTTAAATTAATTAAGGAGGATTGGATTTGGGTAAAGGAGTAAGCATTCAGTGTAAGAGATGTGATTATAGTGCAACGTTATTTGAAGGGATTGGTTCTAGGACTAAAGACTTCGAAGTGTTTAGAGGAGAGCTTACTAAGAAAAGAAATGACAGTATAGACTTTATATTAAGTAAGAAAAATATTAATAATATAAGCTATTATAATGCATATGTAAAATGTGATAAGTGTGGAAATTTAGCAACAGTTCCTTACGTAGAAATTAATTATGATGATAATAAAATTTTCAAATTAGAGTATAGCTGTGAAATATGTAGAAGTAAATATAAGGTAGTTAGTGAAGATGAGATAGTTAACAGTAGATGTCCAATTTGTAATTACGAGCATTTACAAAATTCTAGAAGTATATTTTGGGATTAATAGAAAGCAAAAAAAGTTTATATTTTTATATGAGTTTTTGTAAATGTATTCATGAATATTTTCTTTTAAATGAGAAAGTAAATTTTAATAATAAATAATTCGATAAAATAAAATATATATGTGTTATTAAAAAGTTACTATATAAATAAAAAAATTATAAGGATTTAGGAGGGTATATATGTTAAAAAAATTAGCTTCAGATGCTCTAGGACTAAGTGATATAGGAAAAATAATTGATAAAAAGGATTTTAATAAGGTGGATGCAGATGATTATATAATGCATGAAGATGGAGAACAAATATTTTTCCTTATAAAATCAAGAACTGATGAGTATTGCTTCACTAATTTAGCTCTTATCCATGTAGATGGTACATCTGCTGTAAGTAAAAAGAGACTTGTGACAAGATATGATTATTATAGAAATGAAATTAGAAATGTTGCTATAGAAACAGCTGGGACTATAGATCTGGATTGTGAAATTAAATTTATTATTGGAGAAACAGCTTTTTCAATAGATGTAGATAAAAATCAAATAGAACAATTAAAGGATTTATATAAATCATTAATTAGAATATCTCATATAATACATGAAAATGATATTATGCTTGCTAAATCTGAAGAAACTTTAAAAATAGCATCCAGTGTTTGTGCATCAAGTAAGGTTGTTGAAGGAAATGCAGCAGAAATATTTAAAGATATAAATGAGTATGCTTTTAATTGGACAAAGATAAGTAGAGAAAATTACATTAAAAAAGATTTTTCTGATGTGTTTAAGAATTATATAAATAACTAATATTAAAGGTCATAGATATCTATGACCCTTGCTATTAGTTATTTATCTTGAGAGCTTCTTTTATTTTTGTATGCTTTATTCAATAAAATAATTATAGAAATTATAATGATAGAAGTTATTATGAATAAAATTGTAGTTTTGGTGATATAGATTTTTTTATCTTCTATACCTTTATTAAATTCTTCTTCTATTATATTAGTAGCTAATTTTAACTCCGTAGGAACTTCATAGGTTTCATTTTTATAGCCTTTATCATATGCATTTTTTAATTCTACATTTAATTTGTCAATTCCAGAATCATACCCTTCCTTATACCAGTCTTCTTGTATATGACTTGAGAATCCTTGAGATTTATATTCAAATCCTTTGATAGAATCTTCGAATCCAAGAGTTTTAGTTTCATCCTTAAGTTGACTTTGTCTATTTTCATATGCCGATAAGTATTCTTTAATAAAAATTTGATTTACATTATCAGAGAAAGTTGAAGGGGTAATAAATTTATCAGCATCAGATATTCCTTGTTTTTTATAAATCTCTTTATTTTGAGTTATGTAATTTTTATATCCTTTATCATAACCATCTTTATAGGTTATTTTTAAAATTTCATTAGAATATGAATTGTTATCAGGAGCTCCATTAGATCCTGCATTAAAACCTAAGGAATAACTTTCACTTTTATCTGATTGGAGTTTTTGGTATCCATCATTATATCCATTAATATAAGTTTCATTTGAGGAATGAGACGTATTTTTATTATTACCATTATATCCGTCAGTATAGCCGATATCATATTTAGATTCTTGAATATTATTTATTTCACTATCTAAGTTTGGTTGAAGTGTTTGTCCATCGTAAGGACAACCGTTTTCATGTAAGTGAGCTGGGTAGCCGTGATGATAATGATAGCTTCCTAAGCCAGATACATTTTTATTATCTTTATGGCCTCATGAAGAATCGGTTCTTCCTGAGTGAGCAAATGAATTAATTGTAATCATAGATGATAAAAATATAGATAAAGACACAGTTTTAATAATAGGTTTAATATGTAACATAGCTTAACTCCTTCATAATGTGCAAATATAATACTATTATCCATAATATAGGAATAGTTTACTATATTATGGATAATAATTTATTTTATAGAAAATGAATTCTGAATTTTAAATTAATATTGAAATTATAAATTTAAAATTAAATTTATTTATTGTATAATCAATATAAAATATAAGGAGATTAAGATGATGGGTGTAGAGAAAAAAAGAGAATTTATAATTAATACGCTGTACTTAGCAATCGTTTCTGCAATAATATATATTGCAATTAGATATGGGCTAGCTTGGTTTTTACCATTTGTAATAGGATTTGGAATAGCATTTATATTAAAGCCATTGATAAATCTAATATCAAGAAAATCTGGGGTAAATAGGAAGGCGGTTGCTGGTATTACAGTTTTAATTTTTTATACAACAGTTGGAGCCTTATTTACATTAATTATAGTAAAGGTATTTGTTGCATTAAAGGAATTATTTATTAAATTGCCAGGCATTTATATGACTTCTATAGAACCAGCAATATTTCAGTTATCTAGCGGATTTGAAGATATATTGATAAAATTAGATCCTACTTTAGTGCAAGCTATAAGAGATATTATATCCTCATTTACAGAATCATTAGGAGCTGTAATTTCTAGTATATCATCAGGAGTTGTTGTATTTGTATCATCAACAGTTACTTCTGTACCAACATTTTTTATTATAGTTATATTTTCCATTATTGCATCTTTCTTCTTTGCGATGGATTATACAAATATAACAAGTTTTATAACAAGACAATTTTCTGAAAAAACTTCTAGTTTGATATTTGATGTTAAAGATTATATAGTTGGTACCTTATTTAAATTTGTAAAGGCTTATTCAATAATAATAACAGTAACTTTTATAGAACTAGCTATAGGGCTATCTATATTAAGGATAGAGGGCGCAATTACAATAGCATTATTAATAGCTTGTGTAGATGTACTTCCTGTACTTGGAACAGGTGGGATAGTTATACCTTGGATTATAATAGAATTAATTAGAGGTAATATAGCTTTAGCAATAGGATTAACTATAGTTTATGTTGTTATAACAATAGTAAGAAACGTTTTAGAACCAAAAGTTGTAGGACAGCAAGTTGGGTTGCATCCTATAATAATGTTGATGTGTATGTTTATAGGAGTTAAAATATTTGGATTCCTAGGATTATTTGTATTACCTATAATAGTTATAATATTAAAAAACTTAAATGATAGTGGAAAGATACATATATTTAAATAGGAAGACAATAAAAATTATTATTTAAGAAAATTTAAAAGTGAATTAAGTAATTTATTAAAAGATAGTGAATAAACGATATATTAATATTTATTAAAAGATGTAGATATATGAAAGTATAGATTATTATACTGAATATATCTATTATTTTATAAATAATACCTTTATAAATAGGAGTAGCATATGAAAATTGAATTTTATGAAAAAAATATAGTAGAAAATGAAAAATTACTTTATGCAATAATTGTATCAAGATATAAGAATAAATGGATATTTGTTAAACATAAAGAACGAGATACGTGGGAAATTCCAGCAGGACATAGAGAAATTAATGAAGATATAAATTTTACGGCAAAAAGAGAATTATTTGAAGAAACAGGAGCTAAGGAATTTGAAATATTATACATGAACGATTATTCTTTAGAGATTAATGGAAAGAAAAGTTACGCGGCATTATTCTTTGCTGAAATATATTCTTTAGGAGATTTGCCGGATTTTGAAATAGGAGAAATTAAAGAATTTGATAATATACCTAAAAATTTAACTTATCCAGATATACAACCTAAATTATTCGAAAAAATAAAAGAAGTATTAAAGGTGAATATTAACAAATTATAGATTTAAGGTTATAATGGTTAAGAGAGAAGGCAATTACTAATATGATAATAAGTGGGGCTATATACAAGAAAACATATTTGTCTTTTATCATCTATAGTATTATCATATAGTTAAATAAGAAAAGCGAGGTGAGGAAATTATGATGATGAATACTCACAAAGCTTTAGCACAACAATTTATAAGCAATGTAGAAGAGGATAAAGTCTTTATAATAAATGATGGACATTTTATATGGGGAAACTTAAAACCTGATTCTGTATCAAAATATAAATTTAAAAAACACTATATAGATGAAAGTTTTGATATGGTTGTTAAAAAGATAGAATTTTTATCCTCATTAACTTTAGATGATATCTATAGTAGATATTCATCTAAAAAATTTAATCAAGAGCTAGGCGTTGTTTGTCATTTTTTATGTGACTTTTTCTGTATTCCACATTTTCAAAGATGGGAATTTAAAAGTGCTAATGCTATGAAGGAACATGTATTATATGAAAATGAATTAAATAAATTTTCTAAGGATTATAATATAAAAAGAGATATGAATTTCCACCTAACATCAGAAGAAATTGGGAAGTATATAATGAAACTTCAAAAAGAATACGAAGGAATAGCCTCATACGAGAAAGATTTACTTTTTGCTAGTCATATTTGTAGTACTGTTGTGAATATGGTATTAAACGAAGTATTTTTAAATCAAAAGTTAAAAGAGCATATAGCTTTAGTAATATAGAGAGTCAATAGACTCTCTATTTTTTTATATAAGGTCAGTATAAAAGCATAAGATTTCGAAAATCTTATTATATAAGAAGTTTAACAGTGTAATATTTGAAAAGTAGATTTATGGAAAATTTTTTTATTTAAAGTTGACACATTTGATGGGAATATCATATAATATTATTAAATAAACATATGAGCAATTGTTCATATGTTGTGGGAGGGAATTATGGAAGAGAATAAATTAGAAAGTTGTAATTGTACAATAATTCATAAGGATGTTGTTGATAAAGTTAGAAAGTCTATACCAGATGAGGAAAAATTATACGATTTAGCTGATTTATTTAAAGCTTTTAGTGATTCTACAAGAATAAAAATATTATGTGCTTTATTCCAGGAAGAATTATGTGTATGTGATTTAGCTGCACTATTGAATATGACACAATCTGCAATCTCACATCAGCTTAGAGTATTAAAATCAAATAGATTAGTTAAGTTTAGAAGAGATGGGAAAGTTATATATTATTCATTATCAGATGATCATATCAAGCATATATTTAATGAAGGATTTAAGCACATTATTGAATAGGAAAGTGGTGAAAAATATGAGTAGTAATGAAATAAAATTAATTTTATCAGGTTTAACATGTGCAAATTGTGCAAACAAAATTGAAACAAGAGTAAATAGTATCAATGGTGTTAAAGAAGCTACTTTAAATTTTACAACATCAACTTTAATTATAGAATTAAATGGGGAAAGACATAATGATGATGTTATAGCAGAAGCAAAAGGGATAATAAATAAACTTGAACCAGGTGTCAAAGTATTTAATAAAAATGAAAATAATATTGTTACTAAAGAAGTTAATAAGTGTACAAGTGGTACGTGTTCAATAGAAAATAAAAGTGATAAAGAAAATCATAATCATGACAATAATCATTCTCATAGCAATTTAAGAGGCGAATCCAATGAGAATTCTCATGAACACTCACATGGACATTCACATGATCATTCTCACGGAGAAGCAGTGAGTTTGAAAGAAAACATGAGGCTAATAATAGGAGCAATAGTATATGCAATTGCTTTGATTTCAACTGAAGGATCAATTCTATCTGTAGTATTATTTGCGCTTAGTTATGTATTAGTTGGAGGAGAAGTTGTATTAACTGCTATAAAAAATATCTTAAGAGGAGAAGTTTTTGATGAAAATTTCTTAATGACAGTAGCTACTTTAGGTGCATTCTTTGTAGGAGAGTTTCCAGAAGGTGTAGCTGTTATGTTATTTTATCAAATAGGAGAAGTATTCCAATCATATGCAGTAAATAGATCAAGGAAATCAATTACTTCTCTTATGAATATAAGAGCTGATTATGCAAATATTTTAAAGAATGGGAAAGAAGAAAAAGTTAACCCAGAAACTGTTAATATAGATGATGTAATAATTATAAAACCAGGAGAAAGAGTGCCATTAGATGGTACAGTATTAGATGGAACGAGTTTTGTTGATACATCAGCGCTTACTGGAGAATCAGTTCCAAGAGAAATTTCAATAGGAGAAGATATATTAGCTGGTTTTATAAATACTAATGGTGTTTTAAAGGTAAAAGTAACTAAGAACTTTAAGGAGTCAACAGTTTCTAGAATTTTAGAATTAGTAGAAAATGCTTCTAATAAAAAGGCACCAACTGAAAAGTTTATAACTAAATTTGCAAGAATTTATACTCCAATAGTTGTTTTCTCTGCATTAGCATTGGCAATAATACCACCTTTAGTGATAAAGGATGCAAGTTTTTATGACTGGATTTATAGAGCATTGATATTCTTAGTAGTATCTTGTCCATGTGCTTTGGTAGTTTCAATCCCTCTTGGATTATTTGCTGGAATTGGTGGTGCTTCTAGAAAAGGTATATTAGTTAAGGGTGGAAATTACTTAGAGGCACTTAAAGATGTTAATACAGTTGTTTTTGATAAAACAGGAACATTAACAAAAGGTGTTTTCAAAGTAACCGAAGTAAATAATATTGATATACCTAAAGAAGAGCTAATAAAGGTTGCAGCTATTTCTGAAAGTTTATCAAATCATCCAATAGCACAATCTATAATTAAGGAATATGGAAAAGAAATAGATTCTAATGAATTAAGTGATTACGAAGAGATATCTGGACATGGAATTAAGGTAACTATTAATAATTCACAAGTATTAATTGGTAACTATAAGCTTATGGAAAAGTTCGAAATAAAATATAATAATATAAATTCAATTGGAACAATAGTCCATGTAGCAATAAATAATGAATATAAAGGTAATATAGTAATTTCAGATGAAATAAAAGAAAGTTCTAAATCAGCAATAGCAGGTTTAAAGAGTATAGGTGTATCTCAAACTGTTATGTTAACAGGAGACAATAAATCCGTAGGAGAAAAGGTAGCATCATTAGTAGGTGTTGATAAAGTGTTTGCTGAATTGTTACCAGGAGATAAGGTTGATAAAGTAGAAGAGTTAATTGAAAATAATTCAACTGAAGGAAAGGTTATATTTGTAGGTGATGGAATAAATGATGCTCCAGTTTTAGCAAGAGCAGATATTGGAGTTGCTATGGGTGGTATTGGATCAGATGCGGCTATAGAGGCAGCAGATGTTGTTTTAATGAAAGATGATCCAGAGGCTCTAGTTACAGCTATTAAAGTTGCAAGAAAAACCAATAAAGTATTATGGCAAAATATATTATTCTCATTAGGAGTAAAAGTTCTTGTATTACTTTTAGGAGCTTTTGGTATTGCTAATATGTGGGAAGCTGTATTTGCAGATGTTGGAGTTACAGTAATAGCAGTAATAAACTCAACAAGATGCTTGAAATAATTTCAAATACTATTTTTATTGACAAATTTCAGCATATTCAATATAATAAACTAGGTTGAGAACATTTCAGGCATAAGGGAAGCATACAAGATCATTATCTTGTTTACAGAGCATATTAATAAGGCTTTGTATAAATTTGAGACTTATGTATAACGGATCTGCTACGTTATACATAAGTCTTAATTTTTTTATGTAATATAACTACACTAAATTTTATATGAAAATAAAATTTGTTAAAAATATATAAGAAATGTATAAATTGGCAATAATAATAGTATGTAAACTTATATGATTGAGAAAAAATTAACTATTTTATATGAATTTTAGCTTGTTAAATAGTTAACCTAAGTTGTTTTAAAATTATGATAAAAGTGGTAAAATAATAATTATAAATAAGAATAATATTGTTTTAATATATAAGATAAGAGAAAGTAGGAGAATATATAGTATGGATAAGAAAAAGAATATTTCAATGGCTGTAATCAAGAGATTACCAAAATATCATAGATATTTACAAGAATTGTTAAGAAACGATGTGGATAGAATCTCTTCAAAAGAACTTGGAGAAAAAATAGGATTTACGGCATCACAAATAAGACAGGATTTAAATTGTTTTGGTGATTTTGGTCAACAAGGATATGGATACAATGTAAAGGACTTATATAATCAAATTAGCATTATATTAGGATTAAATAGAGAATATAAGGGTGTAATCATCGGAGCCGGAAATATAGGTCAGGCAATAGCAAATTACAGTAGATTTTCTCAAATTGGATTAGATATAGAAGCAATATTTGATGCAAATCCAAAACTTATAGGAATGAGAATAAGAGATATAGAAATACAAGATATAGATATACTAAAAGATTATCTTGAAGATAATAACATAGATATAGGTATAATTTGTGTTCCAAGAATTAATGCACAAAAGGTATGCGATACTTTAGTGGAAAATGGAGTAACAGGTATATGGAATTTTGCACCTGTTGATTTAATAGTACCAGAAGATATAACAGTAGAAAATGTTCATTTATCAGAAAGTTTATTGACATTAATATATTTATTACATGATAAAAATGAAAATAAATAACTAAATTGATAATTGGATTAAATTAGAAATAGTTATTGCAAAAGAAAATTTTAAAGTTTATAATAATAATTGAAGCATCTGCTTCAATTATTTTTGCTTATGATTGTTATAAGATTAACAAATTTGTTGTTTTATGATACATATTAACATTAATATAATTTTTAATATGTTTTAAATGCAATTATAAGATACTACATGGGTTATGTCTATTGAAAAAACTTAATATAAGCATGGATAAAAGGGAGGATTCTATAATGGAATTAAAAAATATAATTCTTGAAAAAGAAGAAAATCTAGCGATTGTTACAATTAATAGACCTAAAGCATTAAATGCATTAAACTCAGAAACATTAAAAGATTTAGACGTAGTATTAGAAGACTTAGAAAATGATAGTAATATTTATTGTGTTATATTAACAGGAGCTGGAGAAAAAGCTTTTGTCGCAGGAGCTGATATTTCAGAAATGAAAGATTTATCAGAGGAAGAAGGAAAAGAATTTGGCCTTTTAGGAAACAGAGTTTTCAGAAGATTAGAAAAATTAGACAAGCCTGTAATTGCAGCAGTATCAGGATTTGCTCTTGGTGGTGGTTGTGAATTAGCTATGGCTTGTGATATAAGAATAGCTTCAGAAAAGGCAAGATTTGCTCAACCAGAGGTTGGTCTTGGAATAACACCAGGATTTGGGGGAACTCAAAGGTTAGCTAGACTAGTTGGAGAAGGTAAGGCTAAAGAGCTTATTTATACATGTGCAACTGTAAAAGCAGAAGAAGCACTTAGAATTGGTTTGGTAAATAAAGTTGTAGCTCTTGAAAATTTAATGGAAGAAGCAAAAACTATGGCAAATACCATAATAGCTAATGCTCCAATAGCAGTTAAGTTATGTAAGGATGCTATAAATAGGGGAATGCAAGTTGATATAGATACAGCTGTAGAAATTGAAGCTGAGGATTTTGGGAAATGCTTCTCTACAGAAGATCAAAAAGAAGGAATGGCAGCTTTCATGGAAAAGAGAGCTAAAAATTTTTTGAATAAATAGTCAGAAAAAATAAAATATAACGAATTATCGCAATATTAAAACGGAAGTGTTTAAGTAAAAAGGGTGCAATATCGAGGAGGTATAATAAATGAATTTTCAATTAACTAGAGAACAAGAATTAGTAAGACAAATGGTTAGAGAATTCGCTGTGAATGAAGTAAAACCAATTGCTGCTGAAATTGATGAGACAGAAAGATTTCCAATGGAAAATGTTAAAAAGATGGCTGAACTTGGAATGTTAGGAATTCCATTTGCTAAAGAATATGGCGGAGCTGGTGGAGATACTCTTTCTTATATTTTAGCAGTAGAAGAACTATCAAAAGTTTGTGGAACTACAGGGGTTATAGTATCTGCTCATACTTCTCTTTGTGCTTCTTTAATAGAACAATTTGGAACAAAAGAGCAAAAAGAAAAATATCTAGTAGATCTTGCAAGTGGCAAAAAGCTAGGAGCTTTTGGATTAACAGAACCAGGAGCAGGTACAGATGCAGCAGGACAACAAACTGTAGCCGTGTTAGATGGAGATAATTATATATTAAATGGATCAAAGATATTTATAACAAATGGTGGAGTAGCTGATACATTTATAATTTTTGCTATGACTGATAGAAGTAAAGGAACAAGAGGAATTTCAGCATTTATAGTTGAAAAAAGTTTTGAAGGCTTCTCAATTGGTAAAAAGGAAGATAAGCTTGGAATTAGAGGATCTTCAACAACAGAATTAGTTATGAGTAATTGTGTAGTACCAAAGGAAAACTTAATTGGACAAGAAGGTAAGGGCTTTGGTATAGCTATGAAAACTCTTGATGGTGGAAGAATTGGTATAGCAGCTCAAGCTTTAGGAATTGCAGAAGGTGCATATGATGAAGCAGTTGCTTATATGAAAGAAAGAAAGCAATTTGGAAAACCATTATCAGCATTCCAAGGACTTCAATGGATGATAGCAGAAATGGATACTAAAATTGAAGCTGCAAGACATTTAGTTTATAAAGCTGCTTGGTTAAAAGATAATAGACTTCCATATTCAGTAGATGCAGCAAGAGCTAAGCTTTATGCAGCAGAAGTTGCTATGGATGTAACAACTAAGGCAGTTCAAATATTTGGTGGATATGGATACACTAAAGAATACCCAGTTGAAAGAATGATGAGAGATGCAAAGATAACTGAAATATATGAAGGAACTTCAGAAGTTCAAAAGATGGTTATTTCAGGAAATGCTTTAAGATAATAGGGGGAGGATTTATAAATGAATATAGTAGTTTGTTTAAAACAAGTTCCAGATACAACAGCTGTTAAAATTGATCCAAAGACAGGAACTCTTATAAGAGATGGTGTTCCGTCAATAATAAATCCAGAAGATAAGCATGCTTTAGAAGCAGCCTTAACTTTAAAAGATAATGTAGGTGGAAAGGTTACAGTAATAAGTATGGGACCTCCTCAAGCAAAAAATGCATTAAGAGAAGCGTTATGTATGGGGGCTGATGAAGCTATACTTATAACAGATAGAGCTTTTGCTGGTGCCGACACATTAGCTACTTCAAAGACTTTAGCAGGAGCAATAAGAACCTTAGAATATGATATAGTTTTTGCTGGAAGGCAAGCTATAGATGGGGATACTGCTCAAGTTGGACCAGAAATTGCAGAACATTTAAATATACCTCAAGTAACATATGTTCAAGATGTTAAGGTAGAGGATGATGGATTATTAATAAATAGAGCATTAGAGGACGGCTATGAATTAATAAAGGTTAATACACCAGTTTTATTAACAGCTATAAAAGAATTAAATGAGCCAAGATATATGAATGTTAGATATATCTTTGATACTGCAAATACAGAAATAAAAGTTTGGTCAGCAGACGATTTAGAAGTAAATAAAGAAGAATTAGGACTTAAAGGTTCACCAACAAAGGTTAAAAAGTCAATGACTAAAGAAGCTAAGGGAGCAGGCGAATTAATAAATGAAGTTCCAGGTGAAGCTGTAAAATATGTATTAGGTAAATTAAAAGAAAAACACTACATCTAGGAAATATGGGAGGTAAAAAAGATGAGTTTAGCAGATTACAAAGGCGTATGGGTATTTGCAGAGCAAAGAGAAGGAGAGCTTCAAAAGGTGTCTTTAGAGTTACTTGGTGAAGGAAGAAAAATTGCAGATAAATTAGGTGTAAAATTAACAGCTCTTTTATTAGGAGATAATATAAGAGATTTAGCTGATACATTAGGAAGACATGGAGCAGATGAAGTTATAGTTGCAGAAAATGAATTATTAAAGCACTATACTACTGATGGTTATACAAAGGTTATTTGTGACTTAGCAAATGAAAGAAAGCCAGGAATTTTATTTATAGGAGCAACTTTCATTGGAAGAGATTTAGGACCTAGAGTAGCTGCAAGATTATCTACAGGATTAACAGCAGACTGCACAGTTTTAGATGTTGACATTGAAAAAGCAGATTTATTAGCTACAAGACCAGCATTTGGTGGTAACTTAATGGCTACAATTGCATGCCCAGATCACAGACCACAAATGGCAACAGTAAGACCTGGAGTATTTGAAAAGCTTCCAGATGAAGATAGAAGCTTTACTGTAGAAGAAGTGGAAGTAAAAATCTTAGATTCAGATATCAGAACTAAAATAGTTGAAATAGTAAAAGAAGCTAAGGATATTGTTGATATAAGTGAAGCTAACTTTATAGTTTCAGGTGGTAGAGGAGTAGGAGCAAAAGAAAACTTTGCTATTTTAGAAGAATTAGCAGAAGCTTTAGGTGGAACAGTAGCAGGATCAAGAGCAGCTGTTGAAAATGGCTGGATAGAAAGAGATTATCAAGTTGGTCAAACAGGTAAGACAGTAAGACCTACTATATATATAGCTTGTGGTATTTCAGGTGCAATACAACACGTTGCAGGTATGCAAGATTCAGATTTAATAATAGCTATAAATAAAGATGCATCAGCTCCAATAATGAAAACAGCTGATTATGCAATAGTTGGAGACTTGTTAAAAGTTGTTCCAGAAATGACAGCTCAAGTAAAGGCAATGAAAGAGAATTAAAATTGGGAGGTTTTTTAATATGGAAAAGATTTTTGTTATAGGTGCTGGAACTATGGGAGCAGGTATAGTTCAAGCTTTTGCTCAAAAGGGCTATGAAGTAATAGTTAGAGATATAAAAGACGAATTTGTTGAAAGAGGTATAGCTGGGATTAATAAAGGGCTAACTAAGTTAGTTGCTAAAGGAAAGATGACTGAAGAAGATAAGGAAGCTGTTCTTTCTAGAATAACTGGAACTACTGATTTATATCTTGCAGAAGATTGTGATTTAGTAATTGAAGCTGCTGTTGAAAATATGGAAATTAAAAAGAGTATATTTGCTGAATTAGATGGAATTTGTAAAGAATCTACTATATTAGCTTCTAATACATCATCTTTATCAATAACAGAAGTTGCTTCAGCAACAAAGAGACCTGATAAAGTTATAGGAATGCATTTCTTTAATCCAGCTCCAGTAATGAAGCTAGTAGAAATTATAAAAGGTATGGCAACATCAAATGAAACCTTTGATACTATAAAAGAATTATCAGTAGCAATTGGAAAAGAGCCAGTAGAAGTTGCAGAGGCACCAGGATTTGTTGTTAATAGAATACTTATACCAATGATTAATGAAGCATCATTTATTCTTCAAGAAGGAATAGCTTCAGTTGAAGATATAGATACAGCTATGAAATATGGTGCAAATCATCCAATGGGGCCTTTAGCTTTAGGAGATCTTATAGGTTTAGATGTATGTTTAGCTATTATGGATGTTTTATATAATGAAACAGGAGATACTAAATATAGAGCAAGTAATCTTTTAAGAAAGTATGTTAGAGCTGGATATCTTGGAAGAAAGAGTGGAAGAGGATTCTACAATTATTAAAAGTTAAATCTAAATAGGATTTGATTTGCTTAGCTTATTAAGATAGAGGAGTTTATTTAATTCCTCTATTTTTTATATTTAAAATGATAATAGCCACATTAAAACATTAATATGTTAGAAGATTAGTATATTTATTTAATAAAATTAAGAGAAAATATTATTATTGGATATCAATTATCCATTTTGTTTATAGTATGATATAATTTATAAAGAGTAAATTTTTAATATTAAGTTATCCGTTGAGGGGGAAAAGGCAACCTAATAAGAATAGTTTATTAATATCTCGGGGATAAATAATATATTAATGATATATATGAGGTGAAAAAATGGATTTTAAAAATGTTTTATTTGAAGATAATAAAGTAATAATACAAGGTACAAAGAATTTTAATATAAAACAAATATTAGAGTGTGGACAATGTTTTAGATGGGATAAGATAGAAGATAATAACTATATCATAGTTGCTTATGGAAGAGTTATTGAAGTAGTTCAAAATGATGATGAAGTTATTATATTAAATTCAAATGAAGAAGATTTTAATAATATATGGAAAAATTATTTTGATTTAGAAAGAAACTATGATGAAATAAAAGATGAACTTGCAAAAGATGAAATACTTAGAAAGAGTGTTGAATTTGGATATGGTATAAGAATATTAAATCAAGATCCTTTTGAAATTCTTATAAGTTTCATAATATCTGCAAGAAATAGCATTCCTTCAATAAAGAAAACTGTTAAGAAGATATGTGAAAAATGGGGAGAAAAGATAGAGTATAAAGAAAATGAATATTATACTTTTCCAACTCCACAAGCAATTAAAGATGCTACATTAGAAGAAATCCAAGAAACAGGAGCATCTTTTAGAAGTAAGTACATATTAGATACAATTAAAAAAGTAAATGAAGCTATAGAAGTTAAAGAAGAAATTAAATTAAATCCTAATAAGTATGCTGAAAGACCGGAAATATTAGATTTTGATTTAGAATATATAAAGTCATTAAATGATGATGAATGCCATATAGCACTTCAAAAATTTATGGGTGTTGGTGCTAAGGTAGCAGATTGTATAATGCTATTTTCAATGACAAAACACTCAGCGTTCCCTGTAGATGTATGGGTAAAGAGAGCTATGATTCATTTTTATGTGGCACCAGATGTTTCATTAAACAAAATGAGAGTATTTGCAAGAGATAAATTTGGAGCTTTATCAGGAATGGCTCAGCAATATTTATTCTACTATGCAAGAGAAAACAAAATTGAAGTATAGAATTTTAATAAATTGAGAATATAAAGGCTAAGATAACTAGATATGTTCCATAAGCTAAATAGCTACACAAAGAAGTACTAGGCTTGGAAAACCTACTATGCCAAGAGTTTTGGTTAACTCGCTGCGCTCAAACAATTAAGCAACACTAAGGCCTAGCAGTTTTTCCTTCGCCAAGTACTTCTAATTGCTTGCTATATGCTTATTTCACGGTCTATTTATCTTCGCTAACTTATATTTCTCCACTTAAAATTATTAAATGAAGAATTAGTCTCATTAATACATATCATTATGTTTACGTAGTCTTTATATTCGCAATTTATTACTATTGGAATTTAATAATAATGAATATATAATTAAATTGATGGATTTTAATATAATATATAAAGTAATAAATACAGATTATAGGTAATAAGGTTAGTAATAATACGTGTAATACATCCAATCACATATATAAATGTAGTAGGGGGAAACAAAATGTATTATTTAGGAATTGATGGTGGAGGCACTAAAACAAAGTATCTATTAGTAGATGAAAAGTTACAAAAGGTATGCGAAAGAGAAGGAGCAACTATACACATTCATCAAGTTGGAGTAGAAGGCATTAAGAGTGAGCTAAGAGAAAATATTTCAAAGATATGTGAAGAAGCAAACATTTCTGTAAAGGATATCTCATACGCATTTGCAGGGGTACCCGGATATGGTGAAAGCTTAGATGATATGGTTAAAATTGATAGAGCTATAAAAGAAGTTATGGAAATACCGTATTCAATTGATAACGATGCTGTTAATGGTTGGGCAGGAGGAACTGCTTGTAAGCCAGGTATAAATGTAGTAGCAGGTACAGGAAGCATAGCTTATGGTAGAAATGCAGAAGGAAAGCTAGCAAGATGTGGTGGTTTTGGACCAGGAATAGGCGATGATGGAAGTGCTTATTGGATTGCACTTAGAACGATTAATGAATATACAAAACAAAAAGATGGAAGAAGTGAAAAAACGGTTTTAGTTGATATACTAGAAAAAGAATATAATATAACATATAGATATGAAATTGTTGATATTGCATTTAATAGATTGAAATTTAATAGAACAGAATTAGCTAAGTTTTCAACAATATGCTTTTTAGCAGCAGAAGCGGGATGCCCAGCTTGTAAAAATATATTTAAGGATGCAGCAAAAGCTATATTTGAACACATATCTGCTATATCAAAAGAATTAAATTTCAAAGAGGAGTTCGTTGTTTCATACACTGGTGGTGTGTTTAAATCAGGTAAACATGTTTTAGAGCCACTTAAAGAAATGATAAATGAATCAGGATTAAAGTGCCATTTACAAGAACCTGCACTTGATCCTTGGAATGGATCTGTTTTATTAGCATATACTTTAGCTGGTAATACAGTACCTGATAATGTAAAAGAAATATTTAAGTAAATTATAAAAAGGTATTTTTGAAATATATAAGATATAAATAAGTAAGTGGATTTTAAAGAAGAATTTGTTCTTTTTTATACTGAGATAGAAAAGTTTATATGTTTATAAAGTTGAGAATACTATAATTATATTAATAATTAAAAAGAGGACTGCTAATAAATAGCATGTCCTCTTTTTGAAGTAAATTATTTAGCCCAAATTTTAAAGAATCCACCAACTATACCAATTACAAGTAATAAACCTATACATGCAACAGGAGTCCATTTTCTTTTCTTAATTAAGTAGAATAACATTAATGTTAGAGCTAGTGGAAGCATTTGAGGAAGAACACCATCTAATATATTTTGTATATTAATTGGAGCTTCTCCATTTGGTATTTCAATAGCTAGTTTTGTTGCACCATAGTTTGAAGTAAGAGCTCCAACTATGAATACTCCTAACATAGAAGCTGAACGTGTAAATTCTTTAGCATTTTTTGTCAAGATATCAATTGCCTTTGAACCTAAGTTATATGACCAATGCATTAACCAATATCTAAGTCCAAATTGAACACCATTAAATATTAGCAAGAATAGTATTGGACCAATTAAGGATCCACCAATAGCCATGTTAGCAGTGATACCAGCAGTAATTGGAACTAATGTGAACCAGAAGATAGCATCTCCAATTCCACCTAAAGGTCCCATTGCAGCAACACGGACAGCACGAATAGTATTAGTATCAGCCTTTTGTTGCTCTAATGACATAATTATACCCATAACAAAAGTTACAAGGAATGGGTGAGTATTAAAGAATTCTAGATTGTGTTTCATTGATTTTGAAAGGTCTTCTTTATTAGTATGAATTTTTTTAAGTCCAGGTAATATTCCATATAGCCATCCAGCAGCCTGCATTCTTTCATAGTTAAATGAAGCTTGTAAGAATAATGAACGCCAAACCATTTTATTCAAAGTTTTCTTATCAAGTTGTTTGGCAGGAGTCAAATCTTTATATAATGTGTTATTAGATTCCATCTTCGTCATCTCCTCCCATTCCTATATTTGCTGAAGCAGCTTTCATTTTTACATTAATTTGGAAGTCGTAAATGCATATTGCTAGTCCAATAAATGCAATTAATAATAAAGCTGAGCTACCTAAACCTTCAATTTTGCCTATAATAGTTGCAAGTGCAAAACCTGCAAAGTAAACTCCCCATAAGTCATTTGATAACATAATACGTAATAAAATTGCGAATCCAACATAACGCATCATTTTACCAGCAGCACTAAGTCCATCCATGAACCAAGCATATTTTGTTGAGAAGTCGGATAGCCACTCACCAGCAGCACTACCGACTATTAAACCTATAACAACTACAAGTGCAAAGAATAATCCTAAAGCAGCCATTGCGCCATAGTTAAGTCTTTCGATGCCTTTTGTATCTGCATTATCAGCATATTTATCAGCTTTTGACATTAATGGTGACATGATTGTGAATAATAATGTAACACAATATTGTCCTATTAATGCAAATGGAACTGCTAATCCAACTGCGGCAGCTGGATCTAATTTAGAAGAAATGGCAAATACTACAGCCATTATTCCTCCGATAACTGCATTTGGAGGTTGAGCTCCACCTACAGGCATGTTACCGATTGTCATTAATTGATAAGTACCACCTACAATAAGTCCAGTTTGTAAGTCTCCAAGAATTGCACCAATAACAGCTCCTGATACAATTGGTTGATACAATGATTCTAGGAAACTATATTGGTCAATAGCTGCAATAAATGCAAATACTGCAACCAATAGAATTTGTATAATATTAAAATCCATTTAGCATTCCCCCGTATTATTTAATTATTTAAATATCTTATCAGTACTTTCTGAATTTTCAGTAGGGACTCTTCTTATTTCAAGCTCTACTCCTAATTCCTTTAACCTTTTGAATGCTTCTACATCTTTGTCATTTACTGCAACAGAGCCAGCAACTTGTCTTTTTCCTTCTGCCATGTGCATGTTTCCAATATTAACTTTTTTTATTGGGACACCACCTTCAACAAGTTTTAATACATCTGCAGGAGTTTCACAAACTATAAATATAAGTTGTTTAGCACTAGCTTTATGAATAGTAGTTATAGTTTTTTCAATTGTCCAATATCTAGTTGAAGCGTAAGATGGTGCTGCCATATCCATTAGGCCTTGTCTTAATTTATCTTCAGCCACAACGTCATTTGCAACTAGAATCAAGTTTGCACCAATAGAACCACACCATTGAGTTGCAACTTGTCCATGAATTAATCTATTGTCTATTCTTGTTAATATAATATTTGGCATATTCTCACCCCCTTTTATGTAAACAATTTATTTTGATTGAATACAAGGATATTATATAATTAATATAAATAATAATCTTTATACTTTTTGGTGTTTAATTTATTCTTTTTAACAACGTTTACACAGGGGTTTTGAAAATGTGTAATTTAAGTGGTAATATATACATATATTTATTTATATATGTTTCAACTAATTATCTTTATCACTATACTGTTATATGATTAAAAGTTAATAGATTTATCTAAGTAAATAAGCAAAATTGAAAGCACATAGTATTTTGATTAAGGTCTTAATCATTATGGTTGAAATTTAAGATGCTTCTCTAAATAAAATAGTAAAATTTATATCCTATTTTTTACATACATCTACTATATTAAATTAATATTGATTAAAAATAATAAAAAGTTACATTTAAAATGAAGTTATGAATTTATAGTGAGGTGATTTATTGTGTATGATAAAACAACAAATGTTGAGTTTAAAAAGTATGGTTTTATTTATGATGAAGCTAAAGATGTAGAGAAGGAAAATTTGATATTAAAGCAAATTGTAACTAGTGATAAGGTTATTTCTAGTTTATATAATTTTTCAGAAGCAGTATATATAGAAGTTGTTGAAGGAATGGCGGCTATACTAATAAGTGATTCAAGTAATGGTAATTTCAAGCTTTTTGCAATTCATAGAAAGCTGGAGATAAAGCCTAATATGTATTTTAATGTTATTTCTATGACATCTCAAACTACTTTTAATTTGATAATACCATTAGGGTACAACCTTAAACTTGAATTTTTAAATAAACCATATGTTTATAATAGAATATTACCGACTATAAATATTCCAGAAATAATAGCATATTACTATACAATTAAAAGTCCAAATTATAAATTTAAGGGTGAAAGGCATAATTTATATGAATTAACATTTGTGGATAATGGAGTTTTAAATACATCTATTGATGGCGTTGATTATACATTAAATCCATATGACTTGGTTATATATGGAAAGAATCAATTTCATACTCAATCTGTAAATAGCGATTCATCTTGTTCATATTTAACAATTATTTTTGATATGGAATCTGATGATGATAGCTCAATATGTAATAGGATATTTCATTGTAGAAAGGAATTATATAATGCAGTAAGAACTTTTGCAAAAAATATATCATCAAATACAATACCATATTCAGAAAATCTTATTTTGAGCAATTTTCATGAAATTATAATTAGATTGTTTCAATACGATTATTTAGAGGTGGATGATAGCAAATTGCCCAAAGAATCATATCAGCATTTTCAAGATGAACTATTGGAAAGAATAATAGAATATATAAATAAGAATGTTGAATCTCCAATAGGTATAGGAGAACTTTGCGAAAGATTTTCAGTTTCCAGATCATCATTGCAAACTTTATTTAAAAATAATTTAAATATATCTCCGAAGAAATATATCAATGATTTAAAATTAGCTAAGAGTAAGCAGTTAATTAAAGAAAATAAATATACTATTAGTGAAATAGCATTTATGTTAGGATTTAACTCAATACATTACTTTTCAAGAGCCTTTACACAACATTATGAAATAAGTCCTAGCGAATATGCGCAAACTTTATTTAAATAAGAAGAAAATGCGTAGTCTGAAAAATCTATTTAATATAAGATTTATCCAATTTCAAGTAAGTTTTTTATTGCTTTAAAAAGTTAATCTCTTATTTTTATAAAGGGGGTCGCGTTTCGCGACCGCCTTTTAAACCATTGATTTTTACTTACTTCAGGGCACTTTCAAATTTGAAAAGAAATTTTTGTATATTATTTATATGTGCAAAAAAATGGAAGTTCTAATTCGAACTTCCATTTTTATAGTCTAATATAAAAATTTATTTTGATACAGCGCTTCTATTTTATAGAATATTTTGAATTGAATATCTAGATATAGTTATTACTGTATTTTTAGCAATTTCAACTTCTACTTGTTCTTCTTTTACAGATACTATTTTTCCATAAATTCCACCACAGAACATTATTTTCATTCCAGGTTTTAATTCAAGATGAACTTCCTTTAGTTCAGAGGTTCTTTTTTTTATGTTTTTAGCAGATATAAATAGTAGTATTAAGGCTCCAATCCCTAATAATACAGCAACAGTGATACATGTCCATATAACTACTTCCCAATTTATCATTTTAGATACCATCCTCACTTTCATTATCTTCATGAGCTATGAATTCATATTTTATAATACCATTTTTACCTACATCTATAGCTGATTCAGATAATGAATATAAATCATCTATAATATCCTTAGTCATGGATATTTCAAGAAGCATAGGTAAATTAGTACCGCAAATTACTTCCATGGGCTTGTCTATTTCCATTTTAACTTCTACTAATGTTTTAAAGGGTGATCCCCCAGGTAAATCACTAAGGGCTAAAACGTTATCACAATTACTTAAATTTTTTAATGAAGTATAATATTTTTTCTTTAAGTCTTCTATAGAATCTGCTTCCTCAAAGTCAACGTATTCTATATTAGAAGGTTCTCCTGCAATTAACTTTAAGGAGGTGTGCAATCCTGATGCAAAGTTACCATGTCCGCTAATTATTAATCCTATCATTTTATCATCTCCCAAAATAGTTTGTACATATTGATAATTATAATTATAATGTAGAGTTATTTAAATTCAATAAGTGTGGTAAAAGATATAAGATATATGTTCAAAAGTGCAAATATTAGCTGGATAAACTTATGTATAATGAGATTAAGTTAATTTAGGAGGTATGCCATGTGTTAATACAAAGTAAAAAAGTATGGATTGCTGATCAATTTATTCCAGCTCAAATTGAGATTGATGATAATAAAATAGTCAATATCTATGCTTACAATGAAAAGGTAGATGCTTATGATTATGGCAGCAAGAGGATTTTACCAGGTTTTATAGATATTCATTGTCATGGGGCATATGGATTTGATACAAATGATGCAAATGAAAAAGGTTTGAGAAATTGGACAAAGGGTATAGTAAGCGAAGGGGTTACCTCGATACTACCTACTACTATAACTCAAAGTAAAGAAGTACTTCTTGAAGCTCTAAGAAATGTTGCAAATGTAGTTGAAAATGGATATGAAGGAGCAGAAATATTAGGAATTCATTTTGAAGGTCCTTATCTTGATATGGAATACAAAGGTGCTCAGCCCAAAGAATATATAGTTAAACCTACCATTAAAGAATTTCAATCCTATCAAAAGGCAGCAAAAGGATTAATAAAATATGTAACTTTAGCTACTGAAATAGATGAGGATTACTCACTTACAGAATATTTATTTAAAAATAACATAGTGGTAAGTATAGGCCATTCGGCATCTACATATGAAGATGCAATATTTGCTTTTGCTCATGGAGCTAGGTCACAAACTCATGTATATAATGGGATGACTCCATTTAATCATAGAAAAAATGGATTAGTTGGAGTAGCACTAAGGGTTAAAGGAATTTATGGAGAAATAATTTGTGATGGAAATCACTCTACTACCACAGCTTTGTATAATTTCTTTAATGCAAAGGGACCTGATTATGGGATTATGATTACGGATGCTCTAATGGCAAAAGGGTTTGAGCCAGGTACTAAATTTATTTTTGGTGGAAATGAAATAGAAATTTATGAAGATGGAAGTGCACATTTAATAGAAACAAAGGGTCTAGCGGGCTCTACATTGAGGATGAATGATGGTTTAAGAATATTAGTTGAAGAAGCTATGGTACCGTTTAATTATGCTATTAATTCATGCACTATTAATCCAGCCAAATGCTTAGGTGTTGATAAGCGCAAGGGAAGGATAGGGGTTGGATATGATAGTGATTTAGTAATTATAAATGATGACTATTCAGTATATCAAACATATTGTTTAGGAAAGGCGATGTTATAGTGAAAAAAGATTTTGTTAATTTAGCTGGGAATAATATATATTTGGATCTTTACGGAGAAGCAGTTTATTATAATTTCTTTGACAAAAATGGATATATTGTATCTAAACAAATAGAGCAAAAGTTTAAGGTATTTTATCATAGATACTCAATTATATTTATCGTTATGATTTTATTAGGAGATTATTTTAAATCTTTACAAAATACTTTTTTAATTGGTATTGGAGTAGTAGCGATAGTAGAACTATATTTTAGATTTATCTTTTTAAAACAATTAAAGGTAATTAAAAACTTTAAGAGAGAACGTAAGACATCAATGCTAGAAAGTATAGTCAGAAGCAATGAAAAAGAAAAAATAGTGATGAAAGCTTGTGCTTATGCTTTATTAAGTGTTCTTATTGTAATAAATGCAATACAACAAAACTTTAACGTAATATTTCTAGCTTTAAGTATATTAGGTGCAGTATATTGCCTCTATATAGGTATTATAAATGTTATTGCCTTTAGTAAAATTAAAAAAGCTTAAAATGTAAGTGTTTTTATTAAAGGTGATAGGTAATAAAGTACATGTGAATATATCTATAGTGGGTAATTTTAAGTGTACATTAAATGATAAAAATAAAAAATAACATGAATATTAATGATTACATTAACAGGTGCAGGAGGTATTAAAATGTTTTTTGGAATGGACAATGAAAAACTTAAGGGGCTTAGGGCAACTTATACAGCTACAGAAATAAGTCAGCAACCTAAGTTATGGGGAGAAACGTACAATATAATAAAAGAAAATGAAGAGAAAATAAAAAGTTTTTTTACTAGAAGATTAAAAGATAATACTAGAATAATTTTAACTGGAGCAGGAACTTCAGATTATGTTGGAGATACAATTTATCTATATTTAGCAAAAAAATTAAACTTAAGAGTAGAAGCAATTGCTACAACAGATTTAGTATCAAATCCTTATGAATTTATTGAAGAAGATATACCAACAATTTTAGTATCATATGCAAGATCAGGAAACAGTCCTGAAAGTGTTGGAGCTTTTGATTTATTTCAGGAAAATGTAAAAGATATATCACAGTTAGTAATTACATGTAATAAGGATGGAGAGCTTGCTAAGAAAGCAGAAGGAAGTAATAACAACCTTTGTATATTAATGCCTGAGCTTTCAAATGATAAGAGTTTTGCAATGACAAGTTCTTTTAGCTGTATGCTATTAGCATCATTATTAGTATTTGATATTAATAATTTAGAAGAAAATAAAAAATATTTAGATATAGTGATTAATCAAGGAAATTCAATTTTAAACAATAAGTGGAAGGATATAAAGGAGTTAGTTGATTTAAATGCATCAAGAGTAGTTTATTTAGGATCAGGTATATTAAAAGGATTATGCCAAGAAATGGCTTTAAAAAATCTAGAGCTAACTAGTGGTAAAATAACTACAGTTTGTGAATCAGTATTAGGATTTAGACATGGCCCAAAATCAATAATAAATGATAATACTTTAGTGATATTTATGAATTCTACTAATAAATACACAAATCTTTATGATATGGACCTTATTAGAGAAATAAACTCTGATTCAGGAAATCATAAATTAGCTGTAATAAGTTATGAAAAGAATGCAGAGTTAAATAATATATGTGATAAATATATAGAAATAGATGGACAAGTAATTCCTGAAGTTTATACAGTATTTAATTATATGTTATTTGGACAAATGTTTGGATTATTTAATTCACTTAAATTAGGAATTTCACCTGACAATCCAAGACCTGATGGAACAGTTAACAGAGTTGTTAAAGGTGTAGTCATTCATAAATATAATAAATAAGCTTTTTTTATGAAAACAAAAACTAAAGATGAATTTAATCAAGAAGACAGAATATAAAAATTTATTAATAGGAGTTGAGGTAGATTATGAAAATATTATCAACAAGAGAAATGTTAAAAAAAGCTCAAAGAGAAGGATATGCTGTACCAGCATTTAATATTCATAACTTAGAAACTCTACAAGTAGTTGTAGATACAGCAGCTGAATTAAAATCACCAGTTATTTTAGCGGGAACACCATCAACAATACTTTATGCAGGTGGAGAATATATAGTATCTATGGCAGAGGTTGCAGCAGAAAAATATAATATTCCAATAGCTATACATTTAGATCATTTTGAAGATGTAGAAGAAATAAAGCATTATGTAGATTTAGGATTCAAATCAACAATGATAGATGCATCACATTCAGATTATGAAACTAATATAAAGATTGTCAAAGAAGTAGTTGAATATGCTCATAAATTTGATGCTACAGTAGAAGCTGAACTTGGAAGATTAGGTGGACAAGAAGATGATTTAGTAGTAGATGAAAAAGATGCTATGTACACTAATCCAAAGCAAGCAAAAGAATTTGTTGAGAAAACAGGAATAGATTCATTAGCAATAGCAATAGGAACAGCGCATGGATTATATAAGGGTGGCGCAAAGCTTGATTTTGATAGATTAAAGGAAATAAGAGATATGGTAGATGTTCCTCTAGTTTTACATGGGGCATCAGATGTACCAGACGATTTAGTAAAGAAAGCAATTTCTCTTGGAATATGTAAGGTGAATGTAGCAACAGATTTAAAAATACCATTTTCTGATGCAGTAAAAAAATTCTTCAATGATCATCCAGATGCTAATGACCCAAGAAAATATATGACACCTGGGAAAGAAGCAATGAAGAATATAGTTTCTCATAAAATAATGGTTTGTGGAAGTAATGGAAAAGCTTAATTAAATTAGCTTTTAGACAAAAATGTAATAATGTATTTGAGAGGAAATAATATGAAGGCGTATGCTGACATATTATTTTCTTTCATATATAAGTGTTTTTATCCAAAATAATTTTCAGAATATTTAGAATTTAACGAATTGGTATAAATTTACTGGTATAATGGTACTGGGGAGTATTGGTTTTATTTTATTAGATAGGAGGATTTTGGTATGTTTCAATTTGAAACTCAGTTAAAGAAACTTAAGCATGAGGTGCTAACAGAAGTTGCTAAGTTAGCTAAAGATGGTAATTTAACCACAGAATCAATAGAAAAGATTCCTTATGAAATTATTAAGGGCGATAAAGCTATGTATAGATGTTGCGTATATAAGGAAAGAGCTATTGTTTTAGAAAGAGCAAAATTGGCTGCAGGATATTTAGCTAATGGAGATAATGTGGAAGATGAATTTGTTGATATCAAAGAAGATGATCAAATAATATACGTTATTGAAGCAGCTTGTGATAGATGCCCAATAAATAAATACAGTGTTACAGATTCTTGTAGAAATTGTTTAGCTCATAAATGTCATGAGGCTTGTAATTTTGGAGCTATAACTTATGTTGCTGGAAGAGCATACATAAACCAAGAAATTTGTAAGGAATGTGGAATGTGCAAAAAGGCATGTCCTTATGATGCAATTGCAGAAGTTATGAGACCTTGTAAGAGAGTATGCCCTACAGGAGCTTTAGATATAAATCCAGATGATAGAAGAGCAATGATAAAGGAAGAAACATGTGTTAATTGTGGAAGTTGTATGAGCGCGTGTCCTTTTGGAGCTATTTCTGATAAGAGCTTAATAGTTCCTATAGCAAAGAGGCTTGCAAGAGGAAGAAAGATGTATGCTGTAGTAGCACCTGCTATAACTGGTCAATTTGGAGCAAAAACGCCATATGGAAAAATAAAAAATGCAATTAAGAAATTAGGTTTTGTAGATATGATTGAAGCAGCCTGTGGAGCAGATGCTGTGACTGTTCATGAAAGCGGAGAATTTTTAGAAAGATTAGAAAATGGACAAAATTATATGACAAATTCTTGTTGCCCTGGTTTCTTAAGTTATGTAGAGAAGATGTTCCCATCAGAAGTAGAAAAAGTATCAGGTACAGTTTCTCCAATGATAGCAACAGCAAGATTTATAAAGCATAATGATCCAGATGCAAAAGTTGTATTTATTGGACCATGTACTGCTAAAAAGAGTGAAGCTGTTAGAGAATCTGTAAGGGATGCAGTAGATTATGTTTTAACGTTTGAAGAATTACTAGCATTATTTAGTGCTTTTGAAGTAGATATAGATAGTTGTGATGAAGATGTAGTTGATGATGCTTCTATATATGGAAGAGGATTCGGAGCACATGGAGGATTAACTGCAGCTATAGAAAATTATATAAGAAGCCAAGGGTTAGAAGTAAACTTTAATCCAGTAAAAGTATCTGGAGGAATAGAAATAAAGAAAACAATGACTATGGCAAAAATAGGTAAATTACAAGGGAACTTTATTGAAGGTATGATGTGTGAAGGTGGTTGTATAAATGGGGCAGGAGCCCTAGTGACACCATTTAAGGCTAAAGGTGTTTTCAATAAGATAAATGCTCAAGCTACAAAGAAAGCTGTAATAGATAATGAAACCCTTGATGAATATAAGAATGTAAACTTAGAAAGATAGTTATAAATTGAGAATTAAACCTAATGATATGTATTAACTTTCCGATTTTTATATAATTTCGAATACAATTCTAAATTTAAGATATCTAAGATGACTAAATTTTTATAACTCGCTGCGCTCAGACAATAAAAATTCTTAACGCCATCTTAGATATCTTAAATAAGAATTGTAGTTTCTCATTATAATAAAATCTCCAATTTAATACATATCATTAATGAGGATAATTCTTAGTTTAATGGTTTGAAGTGGGAAAATATAAGTTATCGTAGGCTTTATTTTCGCAATCTCTACCAGTGGGTGTTAGGATGGAAAGTATAAATAAAAAAGTAAGGGGAGCTCTTACAAAAGAAATTGATTTTAAAATTTTAGTGAACATAATCTTATATTCTGTGATAGTTATAATGCCATTCATAGTTGTAAATGTATCATCACCTAGATATGTAATTGGTAAGATGATATTTCTTTACGTAGTTGGTGTAATTTCTATTATTGCATTAATTGGATTAAAGGTAACAGAATTTAATATTGAGCATAAGATAGCATTAGTGTTTATGTTAACTATGTTAATTCCAAGTATATTATCACCACAGAAATATGTAGCTTTTATTGGCAATATTCAACGGAATGAAGGCTTCGTAATGTATTGCATTTATATTCTACTTTTTATACTATCTTCTAAATATTTTGTTATAAATGAAAAACTTATAAATCTAGTATTAATTTCTTCATGTGTCATGGGTATATATGGGATACTTCAATTTTATAACATAGATCCTGTACAGTTTTGGATGTTTGGATTTATATCAGTAAGTGATTCTATTGGAATGATAGGAAATAGAAACTTTTTTTCATCATATTTATGTATATTTTTATTTATAAGTATGGCAATTTATATTTTTTATGAAGGAAAAAGATATTTAATATATTCAATTATATTATTTGGGTCATTAATCACTACATTAACTCGTAGTGGGTGGCTAGCTTTTTTAGTTTATTCACTTATTGGATTAATTTTTATAATAAAAGATAAAAAGAGAATAAAAAAATCAGTGGTTGTATTTATATCATTTTTAAGTATTTTTTTATTATTAAATTTATCTACTAATTGTAAGATTATTGGGCGTGCAACTAACAGCATTGTAATTGATGAAACTGGTATAACAAAAGTTGAGGATAGTGGTAGAATTGAAATATTAAACATATCATGGAATGCATTTAAAGATCATCCGTTTATAGGGTGGGGGCCTGATACATTAAAATATAGATTGGATTCACAGTATAGTGAAAGTCATAGAGAGTATATAAATAAGCATGGTGCTTATATAGATAAATCACATAATGAATTTTTAGAATATGCAGTTAGTAATGGGATATTTAATTTAATAGCTTACCTATTATTAATTGGAGTAATAATATATAATCTGATTAAAAGTATTAGAAATGATTTATCTAAGTTACTCTTACTAACGCTAATAGGGTATTTAGTACAATCATTTTTTAATATTAGTGTAATAATGGTAGCACCAATATTTTGGATATTTTTAGGATTCTGTGTCAAAGAAAAAGAATTTGAATTAAATGAAAAAATAATTTAAATAAATACATGTATAAAATGAAGAAAATAAATAAAAGCTTGAGAAAATGGAAAATAATTAATGAGAAGTGGTAATATTTATAATATATAGGGTAATAATATATTAGGTAACATTTGAAAAATACAAACTAAAAGATTATCATAAATTTGTTAGCACTTATCTATGGTGAGTGCTAATATAAAAGGGTAATTAAATTTATAGATATAAATAGGAGGGATTTTTTTATGAACATTAAGCCACTAGCAGATAGGGTAGTAATAAAGAAGTTAGAAGCAGAAGAAACAACTAAAAGTGGAATAGTTTTAACAGGGACAGCAAAGGAAAGACCACAAGAGGCAGAAGTTGTAGCTGTTGGACCAGGAGCTATAGTTGATGGAAATAGAATAGCAATGGAAGTTAAAGTTGGAGATAAAGTACTTTATTCAAAATATGCAGGTACAGAAGTTAAGGTTGAGGGTGAAGAATATACTATTTTAAAACAAGATGATATTTTAGCAATAGTTGAATAAGGGAGGAAAGAATAATGGCAAAAATGATTAAGTTTAGTGAAGACGCAAGAAGAGCAATGCAAGTTGGTGTTGATACGTTAGCAGATACAGTTAAGGTTACATTAGGACCAAAAGGAAGAAATGTAGTTTTAGATAAAAAGTTTGGAGCACCACTTATAACTAATGATGGTGTTTCTATAGCAAGAGAAATTGAATTAGAAGATCCATATGAAAATATGGGAGCACAATTAGTTAAAGAAGTTGCAACTAAGACTAATGATGTTGCAGGGGATGGTACTACTACAGCAACTCTTTTAGCACAAGCAATTATAAGAGAAGGCTTAAAGAATGTTACTGCTGGATCAAACCCAATACTAATTAGAAATGGTATTAAAATGGCTGTAGATAAGGCTGTTGAAGAAATAAAGAAGATTTCTAAGCCTGTTAACGGTAAAGAAGATATAGCTAGAGTTGCAGCTATTTCAGCAGCTGATGAAGAAGTAGGTAAGCTAATTTCTGATGCTATGGAAAAGGTAGGAAATGAAGGCGTTATTACTGTTGAAGAATCAAAATCAATGGGAACTGAATTAGACGTTGTTGAAGGAATGCAATTTGATAGAGGATATGTATCAGCATACATGGTAACTGATACAGAAAAAATGGAAGCAGTTTTAGACAACCCATTAATATTAATTGCTGATAAAAAGATTTCAAATATTCAAGAGTTACTTCCAATACTTGAACAAATAGTTCAACAAGGAAAGAAATTACTTATAATAGCTGAAGATGTTGAAGGCGATGCAATGACTACATTAGTAGTTAATAAATTAAGAGGAACTTTCACATGTGTAGCTGTAAAAGCTCCAGGCTTTGGAGATAGAAGAAAAGAAATGCTTCAAGATATAGCTATATTAACAGGTGGAACAGTTATATCAGAAGAGCTTGGAATAGACATAAAAGAAGTGACTTTAGATATGCTTGGACAATGTGAAAGCATCAAAGTTACAAAAGAAAATACTACAATAGTTAATGGAAGAGGAAATAGTGAAGCTATTAAAGAAAGAGTATCACAAATAAAAGCTCAAATCGAAGAAACTTCTTCAGAATTTGATAAAGAAAAATTAACTGAAAGATTAGCTAAGCTAGCTGGTGGAGTTGCAGTAATTAAAGTTGGTGCAGCAACAGAAACAGAATTAAAAGAAAAGAAATTAAGAATAGAAGATGCTTTAGCAGCAACAAAAGCAGCTGTTGAAGAAGGTATAGTACCAGGTGGTGGTGCTGCTTATGCAAATATAATTAATGAAGTAGCTAAGGTAACTTCAAATGTTCCAGATACACAAGTTGGTATTAATATAATAACAAGATCATTAGAAGAACCAATGAGACAAATTGCAACTAATGCAGGTGTTGAAGGTTCAGTTATTATAGAACATGTTAAAAACTGTGAAGCTGGAATGGGTTATGATGCATTAAATGGAGAATATGTAAACATGATTAAAGCTGGTATAGTAGATCCAACTAAGGTTACAAGATCAGCACTTCAAAATGCTGCGTCAGTAGCATCAACATTCTTAACAACAGAAGCTGCTGTTGTTGAAATTCCTCAAAAAGAAGCTCCAATGCCAGGAGCACCAGGAATGGGAATGGACGGAATGTACTAATAAATTTTAAATTTAGGAACTTAGGGATTCTAAGTTCCTTTTTTTATGTTTAAAATAGTACAAAGTTCAAGATTTTAAAGTTCAAGATTTTAAAGTTAATTCAAAATATATTTGATATATAATAAATATAACCTTTATATTGATTTTAAGTGCATTAAGATATTATAATTTATAATGTATAATAAACAAAAAGAGGAATAAAGAAAAAACTTTGGAGGTACAATATGGAAGGTAATATGAATAGAAAAAGAAAGGGTAAGTTTACTATATTTGATTTAATTGCAGTAGTAGTAATAATAGGAATATTAGTAGCTATATTAGTACCTAGTTTTAAAAAGTATTCTATTGACTCAAAAAAGGCTGAAGTAAAATCTATTATGAGGGAATTTGTTCTAGCAGTAGAAACAACTGAAATAAGTGATAAAGTTGAATTTTCTAATACAGACTCTATAAAAACTATAGAAGCAAATAATAAGGAAAAGCTAGATTCAATAAATAAATACATAAATAATCCAGAAGATTTAAATAAAATAAAAGATTTAACTATAGAAGAAGCAAATCAAATTATAAATAATGAATTAGACTTTGAAATCAATAAAGATGGACAATTTTTAAGGGTAATAAAAGAGAATTAGGGGAATTTAGCTTATATTAAATATAAAGATATCGGATATTAAGTATAAAATAGTACTTTTATCCGATTTTTTTGTTTTATAACCGAAATAAAAATTTAATATTGACTAAAAAATACAATTAATGGATAATATTTGAATAACATGAGGGTTTTAAAACTCATTATATAACTTATAAGTATAATATAATTCAATAGTATAATTCATTTATTTAATTCTTAAAAAGTTTAAAATTAAAAGCGCAAAAGAAATGCTTATATAATGACAAATAAATATATTAGTTTATAACTTTAAGGAGGTTATTATGGAAATTTTGATATTAATAATAGGGTTGTGTATAGGAAGTTTTTTAAATGTATGCATTTATAGAATACCTAGAGAGGAATCCATTGCTTTTCCGCCGTCTCATTGTACAAGTTGCGGATATGAACTAAAAGCAATAGATCTTATTCCAATAATAAGTTATTTATTTTTAAAAGGAAAATGTAGAAAATGTGGGGAAAAGATATCTATAAAATATCCTTTGGTTGAGCTACTAAATGGAGTGCTATATTTATTAATATTTCTAAAATTTGGGCTAAGTTTAAATTTTGTATTTTATAGTCTTTTAACTTCTTTATTAATTGTTATATCTTATATAGATTTAGAGTGTAAATATATATATTCATCTACTACTATTTTTGGAGTAGTACTTGCTGCTATTTATATATTAATAGGATTATATACTAAAGATGCAAGTATTGTTAATAATCTATTAGGTGGAGTTATTGGATATGGAATTATATATTTGATAGTAATAGTCACAAAAGGGATGGGACAAGGTGACGCAGAGATTGCAGGATTTTGTGGGTTTTTTTTAGGAATTAAAGGTATTTTAGTTAGTTTATTTATAGCTGTTATTCTAGGGGGATTAGTAGCAGCAATAATATTATTATTTAAATTAAAGGATAGAAAATCAGAAATTGCTTTTGGACCATACATAGCTATTGGTTCAATTGTGTACATTTTCATAGGAAAGGAATTATTGTCGTTATATTTAAATTTTTTATTTTAAAAAGTGAATTTAATTTAAGTTTATATTCTGATTGAAAAAGCAATATAGCTATATTAATATTAAAATAAGTAAACTAAATGGTCAAAAAAGGAAATTTTTTAACAAATAAAATTAAAATTAAACATAGGAGCGGAGTTTATGGCTATAGTTCAAAAGAAAAGACTTGGAGATATTTTAGTAATGGCAGAAAAAATAACTCCTTTTCAACTTCAAAATGCATTAAAAGCACAAAAGCTTTTAGGTAAAAAATTAGGTGAAGTTCTAATTGAAAGTGGAATTGTTTCAGAAGAAGATATTATAGATGCTATAGAAACTCAAACTGGAATTAAGAAAATTGATTTGAATAATGTTAATTTTGATAAAAAGGCCATTAAGATAGTACCTCAAAATCTTTGTAATAAATATAATTTAATAGCATTTGGATTTGAAGAAGAAAAAATAATGGTTGCACTAGCAGATCCATTAAATATATTTGCAATAGATGATATTTCTATATCAACAGGTTTAAGCGTTAAGACATTTATTGCACCTAAAAAAGACATTCATAAATTTGTTCAAATAAATTATAGTACTGAAGAAGTTAACAAGGCGGCAGAAGAACTGTTAAAGGAAACTTTAGAGTCAAAAAGTATATCGTTAGATGTTGAAGAAATTGATGATGTAAAAAATGCTCCAGTTGTGAAAATGATAGAGCATTTATTTAGAAATTCAATTGAAATGAGGGCATCAGATATACATATAGAACCATATGAAAAGGAAATAAGAATAAGATATAGAATTGATGGTGAGCTTACAACTATAAATACTCTTGGAATAGAAAGCTTAGCACCATTAATAACTAGAATAAAAATACTTGCAAATTTAAATATAGCCGAAAAAAGGATACCTCAAGATGGAAGAATAATAACTAAGGTTGGAAAGACAGATGTAGATCTTAGAGTGTCCATTTTACCAACTGTAAATGGTGAAAAAGTAGTTATAAGAATTTTAAATAGGGATAATTATAGGTTAGGTAAAGAAAGGCTTGGTTTAAGTAAAGATAATCTTAAGAAGCTAGATAATATAGTATCTAGCCCTCATGGAATAGTACTTGTTACTGGACCAACAGGAAGTGGAAAATCCACAACTCTTTATACAATTTTAAGTGAACTTAACTCTAACAATGTAAATATAGTTACAATAGAAGACCCTGTTGAATATACATTAAATGGTATTAATCAAGTTAATGTAAATACTAAGGCTGGATTAACATTTGCTAGTGGACTTAGGAGTATTTTAAGACAGGATCCAGATATAGTGATGATAGGGGAAATAAGAGATGAGGAAACTGCTCAAATAGCTATAAAAGCAGCTATTACAGGACATTTGGTTTTAAGCACACTCCACACTAATGATGCTCCATCATCTATGACTAGATTAGTTGATATGGGAGTTGAACCTTACTTAGTTGCAACTTCAATTTCTGGAATAATTGCTCAAAGATTAGTAAAAAAAATATGCAACAATTGTAAAGAAGAATATATAGCTTCAGATTACGAAAAACATACATTTAATATAAGAAATAATGATACCTTAAAATTATATAGGGGTAAGGGATGTGGCCATTGTAATAATACTGGGTATAATGGTCGAATAGGTGTATATGAAATAATGGAAATAACAAGAGAACATAGAGATGCAATAAATAGAACTAGGGATGCAAATATCTTAAAGGATATATCTATAAAACATGGAATGACAACACTTGCGGATGAATGTAAAAAGCTAGTTTTGGATGGAATAACTACTATAGAAGAACTTGCAACTATAACTTTATTAAGGGATATATAAGGGGTGATAAGAAGTTATGAAAAAATTTAAATATAGGGCTATGAAAAATGATGGAACTAAGATAGAAGGAAAATTTGAAGGGAGTTCCAGAGATGATGTAATAAATATGATAACTTCAAGTGGATATTATCCCCTAATAATAGAAGAAATAATTGAAAGTAAACAAATTGAGTTTAAATTTTTTGAAAGAGTAACAACAAAGGATTTAGCAATTTTCTGTAGACAATTTTACACAATGCTAGATGCTGGAGTTACAATAACTACTTGTTTAAATATCTTGTCTAATGAAATTCCCAATAAAAAGTTAAGAGAACTTCTATCTATAATAGAAGATGATGTTAAAAAAGGAGAACTTTTATCAGAATCAATGGCGAAACATAAAAAGTATTTTCCACAGCTTTTAATAAGTATGGTAGAGTCTGGCGAAGTTAGTGGAAATATTGATGAAATGATGCTTAGAATGTCTGTACATTTTGAAAAAGAAAATAAGATTAATAATAAGGTTAAATCAGCCATGACATATCCAAGTATCTTAAGTATAGTAGCTGTGGTAGCTGTTGTGTTTATTATGACATTTGTTATGCCGACATTTGTAGAAATGTTTGAAGGAGAGGGAATAGAACTTCCTTTAATAACAAAAATAATGCTTGGGACAAGTAAGTTTTTAAGCAATAACTTAATTTTTATATTAATAGCTGTAGCAATTATAGTTATACTATTTAATATTTACAAAAAAAGTCCAAGTGGAATAGTGAATATAAGTAAGTTAAAGTTAAAACTTCCCATAATAGGGGCTTTAAATAAAAAGATAATTGTTTCAAGGTTTACAAGAACATTATCTACTTTACTAGCATCTGGAGTGTCTTTAGTACATGCCTTGCCAACAGTTGCAGGAGTGCTAGAAAATAAAATAGCAGAAGATACAATTTTAAAAATAAGAGAAAGAGTGGTAAGAGGAGATGGCTTAAGTGCTCCAATAAGAGAAAATAATATCTTCCCTAAAATGCTTTCATCAATGATAAAAATAGGAGAAGAATCAGGTTCACTAGATGATATTTTAAACAAAACAGCAGATTTCTATGATGATGAAGTTGAACAAGCCATTCAAACAACTACATCAATGATAGAACCATTGTTGATAGTCATTATGGGAGTAGTTATTGGAGGAATAGTAATTTCAATAATGCTACCGATGTTTAATATGTATACACAGATGTAATAAATTGTGAATATAAGGGCTGCGATAACTAGGTATGTTACATAAGCTAAATAGCTGCGTGAAGAAGTACTAGGCTTGTAAGAACTACTATGCCAAGAGTTTTGGTTAACTCGCTACGCTAAAACAAGTAAGCAACACTAAGGCATAGTAGTTCTTCCTTCACCAAGTACTTCTAACTACTGGCTATATGCTTATTTCACAGTCTATTTATCTTCGCCAACTTATATTTGCATTTAAATTACAATTGAAAAAATAAAAGATAAAGCAATTATTTTAATCTTAAATATATATTTAAAATGATTTAAATTGAAAGATTTAATATAAATTAAAAAATCAAGGAGGAATTTACATGGTTAAAAATTTAAAAAACAAGAAAAAAAAGAAAGGATTTACACTTATCGAACTTATCATCGTTATAGCAATTATAGCTATATTAGCAGCTTTTGCTATTCCTAAGTTTGGGGAAGTAAGAAAGAATGCAGCAATCAAATCAGATATAGCGAATGCGAAGACTATAGCAAATGCAGCTACTTATCTTATTTCAGAAGGAACTGTAAATAACGATACAACAGGAGATAAAGTTAGTGCATCTTCAACTGGAAATGGAAAAATCATTTCTGATTATTTACAAAATATTCCAAAGACTGAAGGGTATGATAAGGGTTCTGAATTTTTTGTTATAGTAAAAAATGGAAATGTAGAGGTTTATTCTAAAGCAAATGGTACAAAGTTATTTCCAGAAGTTGTAGCTACAACAACTCCATAATAAGATTATACTTAATATAATAAAAGCAAAATGCAGACAAAATCTGCATTTTGCCCATACAAAAGATTTTTAGATCAACTAAAAATCAACCTTAATTATCAATTATCCATTGTCCATTATAAATTGTATCGTGGGGTGATTTAATGCCAAGTAAAAAGTTCAATTTATCAAAGTTAAAAGAAATAAGTAGTATGGATGTAAAAGACATAGGAAAGTTTTTTAAGAAGGAAAACTCTGAGAATTTGAATTCTTCTTATGAAGGAAATAAAACTGAAAAGAAAAGTAAGTCTAAAGAAAGATCAAAGGCTGTTTTATCTATAGATTTAGGAACTAACTCTATAAAATTAGTGGAAGGTAAGTTTCAAAAAAATAGGTTTAGTTTAAGTAAAGCAATTCAAATACCAACGCCTGAAGGATGTATTGCAGATGGAAAAGTAATGAATCTTCAAGGTGTTATAGATGTTTTGGATTTTATAATAAAGGAAAACGGTATAAAAGCTAAGGATGTAGTGTTTACAACTAATTCATCTTCAATAATAAATAGAGATATTGTAATACCTTTAGTTCAAGAAGATGAAATGGAAACTGTAATTAGATATGAAATACAACAATATTTGCCTATAAATTTAGATGATTACATAATTCAATTTATAGTTTTAGATGAAATTGTTGATGATGCAGGAGCAAAGCTAAAAATAAATGTAACTTCATTTCCAGAAAGAATGGCTTTTGCATATTACAGTGTAGTAAATTCATTAGAGTTAAATCCATATGCATTAGATGTAACTTATAATTCTGTAAATAAGATAGCTAATTATGCTGATTACACATCAAATAATGGACAAGTTATGGGAGGTACTGTTGCTTTTGTTGATATGGGAGCAACCTCTATTAATGTGGCAATATTTAAAAATGGTAAATTAGATTTTACAAGAATGATAAAGTCTGGTGGGGATAATATAGATTATGCCTTAAGCCAAAGCTTGAATATGTCAATAAAATCAACAGAATCTATAAAGATAAAGGAAGGAAATCTTTTGAGTGATGATGATAAAGATATTTCAAACATAACTATAAAAAAAGCTGTTGATGAAATATTAGAAGAATTAGAAAGAATACTGCAATTCTATAGTAATAAATCTAATACAAGTATAGATAAAATATATATTTATGGAGGCTTATCAAATTTAAATAATATTAATTTATATATGAAAAGTAAGTTATCAATTGATACTGTTAAAATAGATGAAATAAGAAATATAGATATAACATCTAAGGATTTAATAAATGAAAATCTTGGTCAATATTTAAATGCCATAGGCGCAATTATAAGATTGTAAGGAGGACATTATATGATAAAAGATATGAACTTTTTTGCACCTTATCAAGGTCAGAAAAAAGAACAAAAAAATAAGAATATTTATGTTTACTCCTTAGTAGGTTTTTTATCTGTAGTTATAGTTGGAAGCTTGGCTTGGAATAGTACAAATATAATTTTATTAAATAGTAAGATAAAAAATTATAATGAAAAGTTAAATCAAGAGGATATCAAAGAAAAGATAGCTAAATGGGATGATATTAGTAGAAAAGATGATATCTTAAATAGATATGATAATGAGCTTAGTAAAATAGTAGGTTCATTAAAAACTAGAGAAGTTGTAACCACAGAATTATTAGATAAATTGAGTGCAACATTACCAACGGAAGTAACATTTAATAGTATAAACATAACTAATACAGAAATTTCTATTCAAGCTGTTTCAACAAGTAGAGTTGCAATAGGGGAAATAGAACATAACTTAAAGAAACTAGATAATATACAAGATGGGTATATTGGGGGAATATCAGGGGATGAAATTTATACTTTTGATATAAAATGTGTATTAAAGGATGTTGAGTAAAATGAATATAAGTAAGAGAGAAAAATATTTAATAGGAATTTTATTAACTGTATTAATATGTTTTGTTTATTATCAATTTATCTATACTAAGCAAGTTGGGAAATTAGCTACTAAAAGAACTGAAAAAAATCAAGTTGAACAAAGATATGAAGATGTAATGGAGAATATATCAAATCTAGATTCTAAAGAAGAAAATTTAAAGATATTAAAATCAACAGTTCTTGATAAATCTAAAAATTTATACCCAACAATAATGCAAGAAAAAATAATAATTGAACTAGATAAATTACTAAATGATAGTTGTCTTAAGGGAAATATTGCATTTAGCCCTATAGAAGTATCATCTGTAGAAAAAATGGTATCACCAGAAATTCAAAAGGAAGAAAGTTCATTAAAAGCCATAGTAGATGAATATTCAGGAGATGTAACAAAAGATGAAAGTAGTAATGTAGAAGCTAATAACGAAAATAATACATCTACTGAAAGTAATGGAGGACAAGCATCTCAAGATTCTCAAGAAGTATCACCTGAACAAAATGGTGCAACATCAGAACAACTTAAAGTTGCAATAAATTTTTCAGGAAGCTATGAAGCCTTAAAAAAGTTCATATCATCAGTACAAAACTATGAGAGAAAAATAGTAATTACTAATATATCAATATCATCAAAATCACAAGAAGAGCTAACTGGAGGCATGAACTTAGAATTCCATGCAGTGCCTAAATTATCAGATGAAGACATGCAATATTTACTTTGGACATTAAACAATGTATATGGAAAAGAAATTTTATTTAGTAGTGGAGAAGCAAGTGGAGCTTATGCATCTACTATAGAGGAACAAAACAATAAAGAAGATATTAATGATTTTGTGATGATGCTAAGATCATCTTTATCTGAACTACCTACAGTAACTATTGGTAGAGCTAAGGATGAATCAAGGGAAAGTTATATTTATTCAGATAATGATAAGGTTGAAGAAGTGGAAATAATCTTTGATGAAGCAGAAGGAAAAACATATTATAAGTATAAAACAGCTGATTCATATTATCCTAAAGACAATTCTTCAGAGGGGAAAGAGTTTACCTCAAAATCTGATGATATAGTTTTTGAAATAATGAGTGAAAAAAGGGGAGAAAGCTCAGACAATTCAGGAATAAAGTTAAAAGTAGTTAATAATACATCTAAAAAGGTTGAAATCATAGTTAAAGATGATGATACTTCAAATCCTAGAGTTTCAGTAACAAGTGAAGGTAATACTGTAAATGTTACTAAGAAGTAGGTGTTAATATGAAAAATAATAAAGTAAAAGCAAAGAAAGGGATGACATTAATTGAGGTAATAATTAGTGTTGCCCTTTTATCAATATTAATAGTGCCTTTATCAGGTTTAGTAATGTCTAGCTTAAAAAATAATATAAGTGCAGAGTACAGACAAAAAGCAAGTTATATTGGACAAAAGGTTTTAGAAGAGCTAAAGGCTTACGATAAAATAACTTTAAAGAATGATACTGGAAAAAAATATTTTGAACTTTTAGATGGGGATGAAATAATTCAGGATTTAAAGGCGGATTCAACTGGGAATACCTTTAAAGGAAGCTTTGATAGAACTATATATGGAGGTGCTTCTGAGTCAGCAGGAAAAGATGACAATCTTTATAATGTTGAAGTTAAGCTAGAAAAGGATTTGAATTTTCAATATGAAAATGTAAATAACCTAGATAAAAATAATAATGCAGCTTTTATACTTAATTTTCTTAGAGATAGTAGTAACAACAATGTAATTAAAATAGAAGATAACCCTGACAATAGTTATGCTGTTTCAAATGAATTAATAATGGAATTAGATAAGAACTCAAATAACCTAATTGTATATAAAAAAAATGAATCTACACCTTTAGTAACTGTTAATAAAACGAAAGCAGATAATAATACTATTGTTTTATATATTAAAGAAGGATTTTCTCGAAATGTAAACATAGAATTCAAAAATAACACAGAAGAAATAGTAGAAATTCAATTAATAAGTGGTGATAATAATTATTCTAAGTTTAAGATATACTCAAGCATTGGGGATGTTATTTTATATGAAGAAAAGCAAATAGAAGAAAATCCAGTAGCGGATATGTATAACTATAAAGTTATAGTTAAAGATAGTGAAAATAATACTTTATTTGAAGGCTCTTCAAGTAAAAATGTGAATATAAAATAGGTTTATGGAGGTGAATTATAGATGAAGGCTAGAAAAAAGAAAAAAGGATCTACCTTTGTAATAGTAGTTGTAGTAATGGCAATTATATTTATGACAGGAACTACTATATTAGCAGTTACAGCAAATGATTATAAGATGAGAATAAATCAAAGTAAAAAGATTCAAAACCTTTATGAAGCAGATTCAGGTCTAGATGTAGTTGAAAATATAATAATAAAAACCTCACAAGAAGCCATAAAATATGCAGATAAAGAAGTTAAAAAGGAATTTACAAAGTTAGAAGAGAAAGATAGGACTAAGGAAAATTTAAATAAAGTTTTTAGTAAGTATTTTTTTGAATTCTTAACTGAAAAAAACAAACAGAAATTTAGTGGAGTAGATTTGGATATTTTACAATACTTAATAATTGAAAAGAAGTATATAAAATCAATACTAGAAAGTGGAACTTTAGAATTTGAGTCTGCAGTAGATAATAAAAAAGATACATTTAAAATAGAGATACCAGAGAAGGGTTACGAGTTTAAGAAAGATGACAGTATTACAATAAAAGTTAATTCAATCTTTGAGAGTGCTGAAGGAGAATTAAAAAATAAAAAAACAATTTCTACTACTTTTAAAGTGGTAGCTCCAGAATACAATTCTAAAATAACTTTAATAAGTATTCATCCTATTTTTGATGGAAAAGCAATAATAGCAGATGGAAATATGAATATTGAAAGCTTAGTAAATAAAAGCGTTGTAAATATAAGTGGTGATATATGGATAAAGGGAAATAATAATTTAGGAGAAAAACCAGAGTACACTTTTGAAAAGTATATAGGAGGAATAAAGCTAGATAATACAAGCTTTAATATTAATGGAGATATATACACAGCAAATACTTATCATTTAAATAATAATGCACAAAGCACAGTAAATGGAGATATATTTGCTAAAAATATTTATGTAGGAAAGTCTATAAATTCAAATGTTTCAAAATCAAATAATGTAACCTTTGGAAATAATGTTATTGTAAATAATGATTTAGCTTTAAATGCTACAAATAGCAATATAGTAATAAAAAATAATTTTTATGGGATTAATGATAAAACAGTTAAGAAAGTAGTTGATTTTTCAACAGCAGATAAAGATTTAAATTCTAGTAGTATTATTGTAAATGATATAAGTAAAACTTCTACAATTACAGTAAATAAGGATTCTTATATTATGGGAGTTGCTTATTTAAATGCAACAGATGAAAGTGGAAATAAATATCAAACAGGAGAATCAGTAGCAGTAAAGGGAAATTATCTAGCTTATACTGATGTTGAGGATTTATTAAATGGAGCTACAAATGTTACTTTAAAATATTATTCACCGTTACAGCTATTAGAAAGTAAAAATGGACAATCTGATGCGGCTATGAAGGCAAATTATTTCTCAGATTATTATTCTAAAAATAATTCTTATAGTTTTAATGATGGTGGTGTTAAGCTTAAAGGAATAGTTAAATCTGTTGGAGCAAGTGTTAAAGATAGTAAAGGAAACGTTCAAAAATCTAATATAAGTGATAGTGATATAAGTATAGTAAATGAGAAAAGAAATGAATTTGCAAGAAATGTATTTGCTATGGGGGATGCTACAGGATATGAAAACCTGTATGATGGACAAGAAGTTAAGAGAACTGTTGATAATCAAATTGATTTCAGTAAGATTTCAAGTGTTGAGAATAAACCTTTCAATACAAGTGAAGGTATAGTAATTTTAAAAGGTAAGCAAAATGACAATATTAAAATAAAAGATAATAAATATAACGGACAAACTATAAATAAGGGGTTAATAATAACTAATGGAGATATAACAATAGAAGGTGAGTTTAATTTTACAGGAAATATAATTACCACAGGAAATATAATTTTAAAAGGTGAAGGAGAAAAAAATATAACTTATGATCCACAAGTTGTAAGAAGTATTTTAGCTTTAAATCATGATTTATTAAAAGACATATTTGTAAAATCACAAGGTGATAGAGAAGAAGTAAAAGTTACTTCAGCTTCAGAGCTTTATAGTGTTGATAAATTCCTTACAAAATCATTATGGAGAATTGTTAAATAGAAGAGGTGGAATTATGAGAAAAAAGGCAAAAGGGTTTACTGTATTAGAACTTATACTTACATTAAGTCTAACAGTTGTAGTGCTTGTAGTAGTTTACACCTTTTTCTTTAGTAATAGCAAAACATTAGCAAAAACAGAAATCAATTCTGATTTGCAATTAGAATCAGAAGCGATTCAAAAGGAATTATTACTATATGGGACACAAGCAGAAGGAATAAGTAAGCTAAATAATGTTACTATTAAAGATACTAATAAATATAATTATGAAGGATCACTAGATGATAATGGAAAGCTAGAAGTAGAAGAATTAAGGTTTAAAATTGGGGAAGAGTATTTTACATTTATATATGATAAGAGAAATAATAAATTAACTTTAAAGAAAGTTAATAAAGATGGGGATGAAGTTACAGACTCTAAATTAAATCTTCCTAAAATATTATCATCTAATGTTACAGAATTTAAAGTTAGGCCTTTAGATTATAGAATGAATCCAAAAGGGAATTTTAAAGAAACTACAGGCTTGGAAATTTCGCTAGTTTTAAATAAGAAAAAAGGATACTCAGATGTGACTATACCATTAAGTGTCATAGTTAAGTTTAGAAATAAATAATATGGGGAGGGATAAAATGGTTAGTAAAAGAAAGTTTAAGATAATAAGTATTATAACAAGTTTATTTGTTATATCAACTTTAATATCCCTTAAGAGTTTGAATGCAAATGCAAATATCGTAAATTCAAAACCAAATTTTACGATTACTAATTTAAATGCATCACCAAATCCTGCAAAGGTTGGAGAGGATATATTGGTTTCAGGGAAAATAGTACCTGGGAATTTTGAGACATCTGCACAGCAAAAGGAGATAATTTTAGTATTAGATACTTCTGGGAGTATGAGGGATGAAATAAAAAATACATGCACCAATGATAGGTTAAGGTATTGCACAAGACATGATAGTAGTGATCCAAATCATCATAAGTTTATATTATCTCATATTTGGGTAGATGATTACTGTCTTGAACATGAAACCAATGGAAAGCATAATACAACAAGGATAAATGAATTAAAAAAGGCAGCAAAATCATTTATTGAAAAAATGAAGGATGTTCCTAACTTAAAAATTGGTATAGTGGAATATGCATCAAATGCAACGAAAGTATCCGACTTGAAAAATGCTAATGATATATCATTAATAGAATCTATCAATGGACTTAGAGCAAATGGTGGTACTAATATAAGAGAGGGATTAAGAAAAGGAACATATTTATTAAGTAGAGAAAATAACAATGCAAATAAAACTATAGTTTTAATGACTGATGGAAATCCAACATATTATTCTAAATATGATCAATTAGATGATACTGATCCTACCCCATATGGTACTGGTAATTCAACGACTAGCGATACAATGACATATACTAAGAATTTAGCTAAAGATCAAATAGGAGCTCGGAAATATAATGCTTATTCAATTGGATATGGACTAGATAGTAACGGAACCAAGTATCTAAAGCAAATACATACATCCATGAAAAACTTGCCTGATGATACAGATATAAAAGAAAAGGATGGATTTTTTTCTAAAAGTGATGGTTCAATAACAGAGATATTTAATCAAATAGCTGAAAATATAAAAAATAGTTATGAATTAAAAGATGTGTCTCTAGATATAAATCTTAATCAATCATTTGCTTTGAATTTAGGAGGAAATGAAGTGAAGGTTGGGAATATAGTTTATAATAAAATATCTGAAAATAAGAGTACAGGGAAAATTATATATCATGCAGATCCAATTAATTTTAGTTTTATAGTAAAAGGTAGTCAAGTGGGACAATCACAATCAATATTAGATAATATAGATATTAAATTTTTATTTGAAAATGAAAATTTAACTGTAGAATCCAAAGCTGATGTAAAGGTAGATATAGTATCAAATGAATTACCTAATATTTCAGCAAAGCTTGTAAGTGAAAATATACAAGAGATTAAAAAGGATGATGAAATAACTATTAAATATGAAATAAATCCAGAGGATTTTGTTTATAATAATTCTTCTAATAAAGGGGAAAAAGATGTTGTTTTCTTGATTGATATATCAAAAAATAAAAAGGATAATGGAGAATATTTAAACATGATAGATACTCATGTTACGGATAGCATATTTAATAATACTATTAATAATAGTGATTTAATAAAAACTAATACTAAATATTCAATTATAACTTTTAATAGTGATGCTAAAAGGCTTTTTGATTTTAATTATTTACCTGATAAAGATACAGGAAGTTATGAAAATAGTATCAATGAGAAATATATTAAGAAAATAGATGAAAGTGGTGATAAAAGAGATATCGGAAAAGCTTTGGCTTTAGTAAATGAAACTTTTAATTCAGCAAGAGCAAATACCACTAAAAGTATAGTTATAATCTCAAATAAAGATGTTAACTATACCAGTAATGATTATAAAAATATTATTAATAAGGGATATAGAATAATAACTCTTTCTTTCAATAATGAAGAAAAGAAAAGCAATTTATATAATCTTCATAAAGCATTAGGAGGAAGTGATGAAGATATTATATATGCTAAAAATGATTTTAATAATATAAGAAATTCAAATTTTAAAACTATAACAGAAAAGCTTATGAGTTCTGTAAAATATGTTTCTTATGAATTTAAACCAGTTATAAACTTAAATTTAGGAAGTAATTTTGAACCAGTAGCAGGAATTGTAAGATCTACAGAAAGTGGTAAGCAAAATATAGGAATAGTAGAAATTCCAACTATAGTATATAATTTAACTCAAAATAATAATTATCATGCAGAAGGTAAGGCAATAGAAATTAAGTTAAAAGCTAAAAATCTTAAGCCTGGAACTTATAACTTCGGGACAACATCAGATAACAAAATGATATATAAAAGTATTATTAACAATACAGTAAGTACCAATATAGAAACTCCAATAATTACAGTAAAAGAAGAAGTCAAAAATCTTATTCATGGCTTATACAATGGGGTCATAGATAAAGAGGTAGGTATTCAAGAAAACGACAATAAAGCTTTTGAAATAGCACAAGACTCAACAGTAACCTTCGGAGCTCAATTTACATTAAGCGGAAACAATGTTGATTTTAATTTAAATATAGATAATAAATTCAAAACTGTAAGTACAAATGATATTAAGATATATAAAGTTTTAAAAGATTCATCAGGCAATAGCATATTAACAGAGATAACAAATGGAAATAGAGCTATAGAGAGTCAAGGCGATAATAATTTTAAGATATCTATTAATAATATTAAAGAAAGCAACCAGACATCAGAATCGGATATATTAGTTATATATCAAGCCAGGGTTAAAGATGAGCTTTCAATGTCACAATCACTAACAAATGAAATTAAGTTTAGTAATTTATCAAAGAGTGTTAATATAATAACTCCACAGGCATCTGATAAAAGTCCGAGCTTGCCTGATTTATTTTAAAAATACACAAAAGAACATACATTTTTAAGGTGGTCGCGTTTCGCGCCCCCCTTATAATTAATATAAAATAAATAATATTTTAAGGGTCTCACGTTTCGTTATATCCTTGAATTTAAAATAAATTATCATTTATATTATCTTAGTTTTAACTAAGAATTTTATAGGATATGATAATATATATGCTTAATGATAATTTATTTTAGTTATATTGGAGTATTTAACCACATGTGAAATTAAAAATATAAGATGGAAGCAAAGAACTGAAAAGAATGCATGATAAATTAGAGAAGGAATTATAGGAAATGTATGGATTATTAGATAAAGATATAAATTATATTATTAATACACTAATAAGATTCCAAGAAATAGAGAAGGCAATTATCTTTGTGAGTAGAGCAAGGAAAATTGGAAAAGTAATATACCAAAAATAATAAGTACTTTTTAAGGAGGTCGCGAAACGCGACCTCCTTTTTTTATAAACAAAATAATCTTTATACAATCTTAATGTCATACTTATTAATCCTAACACTATCTTTATATGGATTTTTATATAATTTTAGATGAAAGGGGGAAGAAAATAATGACAGTAGTTACTATTTTAATTGGTTTAGTAGCCTTAGCGCTATTTGTTTATTTAACTTATATTTTACTAAGGGGTGATAATGAATGATTAACTCAATAATACAGTACGCATTATATTTGATAATTTTAGTTGTACTAGCTATTCCGTTAGGAAAATATATTGGGAAGGTAATGAATGGAGAAAAAGTTTTCTTAAGTAAGATATTAAATCCAATAGAAAACTTTATATACAAGATATTAAGAATAGATAAAGATGAGGAAATGGATTGGAAGAAGTATTCAATTTCAGTAATTGCTTTTAGTGTTATAGGATTTGTAATTTTATTTTTGTTACAAATGGTACAAGGTATATTGCCTTTAAATCCTGAAGGCATTAAGGGAATGAGTTGGCATTTAAGTTTTAATACAGCATCAAGTTTTGTAACTAATACAAACTGGCAATCATATTCAGGTGAAAGTCAGGCAACTTATTTAACTCAGATGATAGGATTAACAGTTCAAAACTTTGTATCAGCAGCCGCTGGTATAGCAGTTTTATTTGCACTTATAAGAGGCTTCACTAGAGTAAAAGAAAAGACTATAGGAAACTTCTGGGTAGATGCTACAAGAAGTACAATTCATATTTTAATGCCATTATCAATAGTTGTTTCATTATTAATAGCATCTCAAGGAGTTGTGCAAAATTTTTCATCATATCAAGAAGTTGAATTATTACAACCTATAACTCTTGAAGATGGAACAGTTATAACAAAACAAGTTGTCCCTCAAGGACCAGCAGCAAGCCAAATTACAATTAAGCAATTAGGAACTAATGGTGGTGGATTCTTTGGAGTTAACTCAGCTCATCCGCTAGAAAATCCTACACCTTTTTCAAATGCAGTAGAAATGTTATCAATACTAATAATTCCAGCAGCTTTATGCTTTACATTTGGGAGAAATATTAAGGATAAAAGACAAGGTAGAGCAGTATTTATTGCAATGTTTTTAATGCTAGTTATTGCTCTTGGAGTAATAGCAGTAAACGAAGCTAATGCAACACCTCAATTAGCACAAAATGGATTAGTAGATATATCTACAATTAATCAAGCTGGTGGAAATATGGAAGGTAAAGAAACCAGATTTGGTATAGCTTCATCAGCAACATGGACAGCATTTACAACAGCAGTAGCTAATGGATCAGTAAACTCAATGCATGATAGCTATACTCCTATAGGGGGAATGGTGCCTATGCTACTTATGCAGCTAGGTGAAGTAATATTTGGTGGAGCTGGATGTGGATTATATGGAATGTTAGCCTTTGCGATAATAGCAGTATTCATGGCAGGTTTAATGGTTGGAAGAACTCCTGAATATTTAGGAAAGAAAATAGAACCATTTGAAATGAAGATGGCAATGCTAGTTTGTCTTGCAACACCAATTGCAGCATTAGTAGGAAGTGGAATTGCAGCATTAGTTCCAAGTGTATTAGATAGTCTTAGTAACTCAGGTGCACATGGTTTTTCAGAAATGCTTTATGCATATTCATCAGCAGCTGGAAATAATGGGTCAGCTTTTGCAGGATTTGCAGCAAATAAACCATTTATAAATGTTAGTTTAGGATTGATTATGTTATTTGTAAGGTTTGTTCCAATGATAGCAACACTTGCTATTGCGGGTTCATTGGTTCAAAAGAAGAAGGTAGCAGTAAGTGCAGGAACATTACCAACACATGATGCATTATTTGTAGGTCTTTTAGTGTTTGTAGTACTTTTAGTTGGGGCATTAAGCTTTTTCCCAGCTCTTGCATTAGGACCAATAGCTGAATTCTTCCAAATGATAGGATAGAATGGGGGGATAATATATGAAAAATAATAATAGTATTTTATCTGATAAAAAAATGGTAAAAAGAGCAATTAAGGACTCCTTTGTAAAGTTAAATCCTAAGATACAAAAGGACAATCCTGTAATGTTTATAGTATATATAGCTTCTATTATAACAACTATTTTATATTTTGTAGCTTTACTTGGAATTAAAGACAATTCTCCAGGTTTTATATTGGGGATAACAATTTTACTTTGGTTTATAGTTTTATTTGCAAACTTTGCAGAAGCAATTGCAGAAGGGCGTGGTAAGGCTCAGGCAGATGCATTACGTTCAGCAAAAAAGGATGTTGTAGCAAGTAAAATATTATCAGCAAAAGAAAAAGATAAAGTTGTAAAAGTAAATTCAACAGAACTAAAAAAGGGTGATATTGTTATTGTTTTTGCTGGAGAACAAATTCCAGCAGATGGTGATGTTATTGATGGTGCAGCTTCAGTTGACGAAAGTGCAATAACAGGAGAATCAGCTCCTGTTATCCGTGAAAGTGGTGGAGATAGAAGTGCAGTAACAGGTGGAACAACAGTAATTTCTGACTGGCTTATAATTAAAGTAAGTAATGATCCTGGTGAAAGCTTCATGGATAAAATGATAGCTATGGTAGAAGGTGCAGCTAGAAAGAAAACACCAAATGAAAAGGCACTTGAAATATTATTAGTAGCACTTACAATAATTTTCCTTATAGTAACAGTTTCTTTGTACACTTACTCAGTATTTATTTCTAATGAAGCAGGTATGGTAAATAGTACTTCAATTACTTCATTAATTGCATTGTTAGTTTGCTTGGCGCCAACAACTATAGGAGCTCTTTTATCAGCAATAGGTATAGCTGGAATGAGTAGATTAAATCAAGCAAATGTATTAGCAATGAGTGGAAGAGCAATTGAAGCAGCTGGTGATGTTGATATATTAATGTTAGATAAAACTGGAACAATAACCCTTGGAAATCGTCAAGCTAGTGAATTTATACCAGTTGATGGAGTTGATATAAAAGAATTAGCAGATGCAGCTCAATTAGCATCTCTTGCAGATGAAACTCCAGAAGGAAGAAGTGTAGTAATTTTAGCTAAAGAACAGTTTGGCATTAGAGGAAGAGATATGAGTAGTCTCAATGCAACCTTTATCGAATTTACAGCTAAAACAAGAATGAGTGGAGTAGATTTCAATGGAAATGAAATAAGAAAAGGAGCTTCAGATGCAGTTAGGAAATATGTTTTAGAAAAAGGTGGTTTCTTTTCAAAGGAATGCGAAGAAAAGGTTAAAGAAATAGCTAAAGTTGGAGGGACTCCTTTAGTTGTTGCTAAAAATAATAAAGTACTTGGAATAATACACTTAAAAGATATAGTTAAACAAGGAGTAAAAGAAAAATTTGCAAATCTTAGAAAAATGGGTATTAAAACCATAATGATAACTGGTGATAACCCACTTACTGCAGCAGCAATAGCAGCAGAAGCTGGAGTTGATGACTTCTTAGCAGAGGCAACACCAGAAGGAAAGCTAGATATGATAAAAGATTTCCAAAAGAAAGGGCATTTAGTTGCAATGACAGGTGATGGAACAAACGATGCCCCAGCTTTAGCACAAGCAGATGTTGCTGTTGCAATGAATACAGGAACACAAGCAGCAAAAGAAGCTGGAAACATGGTTGATTTAGATTCATCACCAACTAAGCTTATAGAAATTGTTAGAATTGGTAAGCAGCTTTTAATGACAAGAGGATCACTAACAACATTTAGTATTGCAAATGATATAGCAAAATACTTTGCTATAATACCACCATTATTTTTAGGGCTTTATCCTGAACTACAAAAATTAAATATAATGAAATTAAGTAGTCCAGAAAGTGCAATACTTTCAGCTGTTATATATAATGCTTTAATAATAATAGCACTTATTCCATTAGCATTAAAAGGTGTAAAATATAGAGAAGTTCCAGCTAGTAAGTTGTTATCAAGAAATCTTTTAGTGTATGGTCTTGGAGGAATAATAGCTCCATTTATAGCAATAAAGATTATAGATATAATAATAACTATGCTTGGTTTAGTATAATAGGAGGTATAAATTATGAAAGTTATAAGTAAAGCATTTAAATTTATACTAGTATTTATGATAATATGTGGATTAATATATCCAGTTTTTATAACAGGTGCTTCACAATTACTATTTAAAGATAAAGTAAATGGTAGTATTATAGAAGTTAATGGAAAAAAATATGGTAGTGTATTACTTGCTCAAGAATTTACTGGAGATGAGTATTTATGGGGACGTGTAATGAACTTGGATACAAGTACATTTACAGATGAAAATGGAGAAGTATTAATGTATGCAGCTCCTTCAAATTTAAGTCCAGCAAGTGAAGAGTATGAAAAGCTAGTAAGCGAGAGAATAGAAAAAATAAAAGCATCAAATCCTGATAAAAAAGATGAACCTATTCCAGTAGATTTAGTTACATCATCAGGAAGTGGGCTTGATCCTCATATTTCAGTTGCAGCAGCAGAATATCAAGTAGAAAGAATTGCAAAGGCACGTAATATAAGTACTGATGAAGTAGAGCAAATAATTGAAAAATATACAAAGGGAAGAACACTTGGAGTATTTGGAGAAGAAACTGTAAATGTGTTACAAGTTAATCTTGCTTTATATGGAAAGTTATAACAATTGAAAACAGGGGTGCTATAAATGAATGAAACTCGTCCTAATCCAGAAGAGTTATTGAAAAAAATTAATGAAGAAGAATTAGAAAATAAAAGAGGAAAGTTAAAAATATTTTTTGGTTATGCAGCTGGTGTAGGTAAAACCTACGCTATGCTGGATGCTGCTCATGCTGCAAAGAAAGCTGGAGTAGATGTAGTAGTTGGATATATAGAACCACATACAAGACCAGAGACTTTAGCTCTTTTAGATGGATTAGAACTTTTACCAAAACTTGAAGTTAAATATAAAGGTATAACTTTAAAAGAGTTTGATTTAGATGGAGCATTACAAAGGAAACCAGAATTAATATTAGTAGATGAGCTTGCACATACAAATGCACATGGACTAAGGCATAAGAAGAGATATAGTGATATAGAAGAGTTGTTAAGTGCAGGTATTGATGTTTATACAACAGTTAATGTTCAGCATATAGAAAGTTTAAATGATATAATTGCATCAATTACTCATGTTGTAGTAAAGGAAAGAGTGCCAGATAGATTTTTCAATGATGCATTTCAAGTTGAGCTTATTGATATAGAGCCTTCAGATCTTATAGATAGATTAAATGCAGGTAAAATATACAGGGAAAAGCAAGCCAAAAGGGCACTGAACAACTTTTTTACAAGAGAAAATCTAGCCGCATTACGTGAAATTGCATTAAGGGAAACTGCTGATAGAGTTAATAAAGAAGTTACCGTCAATAAGAGCTATAGCAAAGGAATATATCATACAAATGAGCATATACTAGTATGTTTAAGCTCATCACCTTCTAATACTAAAGTTATAAGAGCAGCAGCTAGAATGGCAGAAGCCTTTCATGCTGAGTTTACAGCTCTTTTTGTAGAAACAATAGTTTCAAAGGAGCTAGATGAAAAAAATATTAAAAAGCTTAGAGAAAATTTAAAGCTTGCTGAAGATTTAGGGGCAAATGTAGAAACTGTATATGGTGATGATGTGCCGTATCAAGTTGCAGAATTTGCAAAATTAAGTGGTGTATCAAAGATAATTCTAGGAAGAACAAAAAGGAGAAAATTATTCTTTAAGTCTAAGCTAGGATATGTAGATAGAATTGTAGAACTAGCTCCTGAAATAGATCTTTATGTTATACCAGATAGTGAAGATATTGTTGCTAAAAGGAAGTATCAAGTTAAAAATATAAAACTATCAAGCTCTGATGTAGTGAAAACACTAGTAATATTAGCATTAGCTGTAGGAATAAGTGCAATTTTATATAAGCTTGGATTTAGTGAAGCTAATGTAATAACAGTATTTATACTTGGTGTTTTATTAATATCAAATAAAACTGATGGGATTATTTATGGTGGAGTTGCTTCATTAGCAAGTGTACTGTTATTTAATTTTCTTTTTACAGATCCTAGATTTTCTCTTAATTTCTATGATCCAGGATATTTAGTTACATTTATTATAATGCTTACATCTGCATTGGTTACAAGCACACTTACTAATAAAGTTAAATATCAAGCAAATGTATCAGCAGTAATTGCCAATAGAACAAATATATTATTAGAGGCAAGTAGAGATTTAGAAAGAACTAATAATTTAGAAGATATAATCTTAACAGCTCAAAGGCAGTTATATAAGTTTTTGAAAAAGCCAATCATAATATATGAAGTAGAGAATGAGAGTATAAAAAGCATATATAACTATAGGTTTGAAGATGGTAGTGAAATAGATAAGAAATATATAAGTGAAGATGAAAAGGCTGTAGTTAGTTGGGTAATAAGAAATAAAAAAAGAGCAGGGGTTAGTACGGATACATTACCAGGAGCGAAGGCTATGTATATACCTCTTACTGGACAAAATAATATTATGGTTGTAATAGGAATAGTAATGATAGAAAATGAAAATATTGATAGTGGAGAAAAGTCATTACTAGAAGCAATGCTTAGTCAAATTTCATTTGCAATAGAGAAATATATTTTAAATGAATCTAAAAAAAATGCATTAATGCAAGCTGAAAATGAGAGGTTCAGGGCAAATTTATTAAGAGCAGTTTCTCATGATTTAAGAACACCACTTACCAGTATATCTGGAAGTGCTAGTTCCATATTAAATAATGAATTTGATGAAGAAACAAAGAAAAAATTAATTTTAGATATTTATGATGATTCAGTTTGGTTAATAAATTTAGTTGAAAATCTATTATCTGTATCAAGATTAGATAATGGAAATGTGAAATTAAATACTGAGCCACAATTAATTGAAGAAATAATAAATGAAGCGCTTGAACATGTAAATCGTAAAATTTCAGATTATAAAGTTAAAGTTAACTTAAAAGATGACTTATTAATGGTTGATGTTGATGTAAGGTTAATAGTTCAAGTAATGATAAATATAGTAGATAATGCAATTAAATATACTGAACCAGGAAGTGAAATTCAAATTAACGTATTTAGTAAATATAGAAAAGTCGTAGTAGAAGTTATAGATAACGGTAGAGGTATAAGTAAACAAAATCAAGAGTGTATTTTTGATATGTTCTTTACTGTTAATGGAAATAAAGGTGATAGTAGAAGAGGTTTAGGGTTAGGGCTTGCTCTTTGCAAGTCTATAATAAATGCGCACGGTGGAGAAATTTATGTTAGAAATAATAAACCTCATGGAACAGTAATAGGATTTACATTATCACAAGTGGAGGTAAATAATGAAGGTATCAATTTTAGTAGTTGAGGATGATAAGGCAATAAGAAATTTTATGTATGCTACTTTAGATATTCATTCTTATAACTGTTTTACAGCAGAAAATGGGGAGCAAGCAATAATACTAGCAACATCACATAAGCCAGATATTATTGTACTAGATTTAGGATTACCTGATATAGATGGTGTTGATATAATAAAGAAAATAAGAGCTTGGTCTAATTGTCCAATAATAGTTGTAAGTGCTAGAAGTGAAGATAAAGATAAAATAGAAGCTTTAGATTCTGGTGCAGATGATTATTTGACTAAGCCATTTAGTGTAGATGAATTACTAGCAAGAATTAGAGTAGCTATTAGAAAGATGAATTATGATAACTCAAAAAAGGAAGAAAGCACCGAATTTATAAACGGAGATTTAAAGATAGATTATGTATCAGGATGTGTTTTTGTAGGAAAAGAAGAAACACATTTAACTCCAATAGAATATAAGCTTTTATGCTTGTTAGCAAAAAATGTAGGTAAGGTTCTTACTCATACCTATATTTTGAAGGAAATATGGGGAATAGCATATGAAAGTGAAATTCCATCATTAAGAGTTTTTATGGCTACTCTAAGAAAGAAGATAGAGAAAAATTGTGAGAAAAATACTTATATACAAACTCATATAGGGGTTGGATATAGACTTGTAAGGATGCAAGATTAAACTAAATTAATGATCTTCTATTATATTAGGATGTAGGAGGTAAGTATGGAATATAATGAAAAATGCTATAAGAATAAGATAAAAATATTAAAAGCTAATCATGATTTAAAGAAATATATAAAACAAGCTAGAGAGGCTATAATAAATAAGGAATATTCTAAAGCTGAGTTATATTTAAAAGAAGCTTTAGTAATGGATAGCAGAAATGCTGAGATAGAAAATCTATTTGGAGTTATTGAAGAATTAATTGGGAATAAAAGGGTAGCTCAAAATTATTATAGAGTTGCATTAGTATTTGATTCAACCTATACTCCAGCAGAAAATAATTTAAAAAGACTTTCTTTAGATAATAGTGGGATTTATTTAATAGATTTAGGAGAATGATTGACATAAATTGATAAATTTTACTTGAAATATAAATTGCAAACTTATTGACAAGCATAGGGCGTAGATATATAATATCTATAAATTAAAAATAGTCAGACATAAATAACTCGTATATCCTCTGAATATGGCAGAGAGTATCTACCGGAAACCTTAAATTTCCGACTATGAGTGATTTTGATATACTATACCTATATTTGTAATATAGCGTTTTTAGGCATATTAACTTCACTTAGAGGCTTAGTATGTCTTTTTTTGTACATAAAAATAGAGATAAAAAGAAATATTACATTCATAAATTCAAAATAGTGAAAGAAATAAATCATTTTTAAGGGGGAAGACTAATGGCAACAATTATTAAAACAGCTTATACTTTTGATGATGTATTATTAGTACCAAATAAATCAGAGGTTTTACCTAATGAGGTTAGCTTAAAAACTAAATTAACTAAAAAAATAACATTAAATATTCCATTAATGAGTGCAAGTATGGATACTGTAACAGAGTCTAAAATGGCTATTGCAATGGCAAGAGAAGGTGGAATAGGAATAATCCATAAAAATATGACTATAGAAGAGCAAGCAAAAGAAGTTGATAGAGTAAAAAGACAAGAAAATGGAGTAATAACAGATCCTATATATTTATCTGAAAACAACACAATAAGACAAGCTCAAGAACTTATGGCTCAATATAGAATATCAGGAGTTCCAATAACTAGAGGAACTAAATTAATTGGAATAATAACTAATAGAGATATAGTTTTTGAAACAAATTATGATAGATTAATTTCAGAAGTTATGACAAAAAGTCCACTAATAACATCTAAAGAAGGAACTACATTAGAAGAGGCCCTTGAAATATTAAAGAAACATAAAATAGAAAAACTTCCTCTAGTTGACAATGATAACAACTTAAAGGGATTAATAACTATTAAAGATATAGAAAAAGCAAAAGCTTTCCCAAATGCAGCAAAAGATGAAAAAGGTAGATTATTATGTGGAGCATCAGTAGGAGTAACTAAAGATATGATGGATAGAGTAGATGCTTTAGTTAAAGCTAATGTTGATGTTATTACATTAGATACAGCTCATGGACATTCAAAAGGAGTTATGGATGGAGTAAGAAAAATAAAAGCTAAGTATCCAGAACTTCAAATTATAGCTGGTAATATAGCAACTGCTGAAGCTACAAGAGATTTAATAGAAGCAGGAGCAGATTGTGTTAAGGTTGGTATAGGACCAGGATCAATATGTACAACAAGAATAGTAGCAGGTGTTGGAGTTCCTCAATTAACAGCAGTTATGGATTGTGCAGAAGAAGGAAGAAAACATGGAGTTCCAGTAATTGCAGATGGAGGATTAAAATACTCAGGAGATATAGTTAAAGCATTAGCTGGTGGAGCATCTGTTGCAATGATGGGATCAATGTTTGCAGGTTGTGAAGAAGCACCAGGGGAAATGGAAATATATCAAGGAAGAAGCTATAAAGTTTATAGAGGAATGGGATCACTTGGCGCAATGGAAAAAGGATCAAGTGATAGATACTTCCAAAATGGAACAAAGAAATTTGTACCAGAAGGTGTTGAAGGAAGAGTTGCATTTAAAGGCGCTGTAGCAGATACAATTTATCAATTATTAGGTGGAATAAGATCTGGAATGGGATACCTAGGAGCACCTACTTTAGATGATTTATATGAAAATGCAAAATTTGTAGTTCAAACAGCATCAGGAATAAGAGAAAGTCATCCACATGATGTTAATATTACTAAAGAAGCACCAAACTACAGCAAGTAAAAGACGATTGATAATTGACAATGGACAATGGACAATTGAGGAAATAACTCAGATAAGCTGAGTTATAATGAAAGAATGCAAGAATGAAAATTTTATTTAAAATCGCAATTTTAAATGGCAAATGAAAGAATTATAGAGACAACTCAGGCGAGCTGAGTTATAGTGAAAAGTGAAAGCGTGAGGATTTATTTAAAATTAAAATTTTAAATAGCAGTGAAAGAATTAGGGAAATAAATTAGAACAATTTATAATTGATAATGAAGAATTAATAATTGAGGAAACAACTCAGATAAACTGAGTTGTAGGAAAAATTTTTATTTAAGAAATTCAGCTTTGGCTGAATTTCATCCTTAATTATTAATTGTCAATTGTCAACTATACATTAAAGAAATTTTGGAGGTACCCATGAATAAAGAGTTAATTTTAGTTGTTGACTTCGGTGGACAATATAACCAATTGATAGCTAGAAGAGTTAGGGAATGTGGTGTTTATTGTGAAGTTCACCCACATACTTTAAGCGTTGATGAAATAAAGGAAATGAATCCAAAGGGAATAATATTTACAGGTGGACCAAACAGTGTATATGGAGAAGATTCTCCTTTATGTGATAAAGCTTTATTTGAAGCTGGGATTCCTATACTTGGAATTTGTTATGGATCTCAATTAATGGCTCATATGCTTGGAGGAAAGGTTGCTACTGCTCCTGTAAGTGAATATGGAAAGACAAAGGTTGATGTTAATGTTGATTCAAAAATATTTGATGGAGTATCAGCATCTACTATTTGTTGGATGAGTCATACAGATTACATAGAAAAAGCTCCAGAAGGATTTAAAATAATAGCTAATACACCAGTGTGTCCAGTTGCTGCAATGGAGTGCGAAGAAAAGAATTTATATGCAGTTCAATTCCATCCAGAAGTTATGCATACACAAGAAGGAACAAAGATGATATCAAACTTCTTATATAATGTTTGTGAATGCTCTGGTGATTGGAAAATGGATTCATTTGTAGAAAAGACAATTGAAGAAGTACGTGAAAAAGTTGGAAATGGTAAAGTATTATGTGCATTATCAGGTGGGGTTGATTCATCTGTAGCTGCTGTATTACTTTCAAAAGCTGTAGGAAATCAATTAACTTGTGTGTTTGTTGATCATGGTTTACTTCGTAAAAATGAAGGAGATGAAGTTGAAGAAGTATTTGGACCTAACGGACAATATGACTTAAACTTTATACGTGTAAATGCTCAAGAAAGATTTTATGAAAAGTTAAAAGGAGTAGAAGAGCCAGAACAAAAGAGAAAGATAATCGGTGAAGAGTTCATAAGAGTATTTGAAGAGGAAGCTAAAAAAATAGGAGCAGTAGATTTCTTAGTACAAGGAACTATTTATCCAGATGTAATTGAAAGTGGACTTGGAAAATCAGCAGTTATAAAATCACATCATAATGTTGGAGGACTTCCAGACTATGTTGATTTTAAAGAAATAATTGAACCATTAAGATTATTATTTAAGGATGAAGTACGTAAAGCTGGTTTAGAGCTTGGAATACCAGAAAAATTAGTTTACAGACAACCATTCCCAGGACCAGGTCTTGGAATACGTATAATTGGTGAAGTAACGGCAGAAAAAGTTAGAATAGTTCAAGATGCAGATGCAATTTACAGAGAAGAGATAGCAAATGCAGGAGTTGATAAAGAACTAGGTCAATACTTTGCAGCACTTACTAATATGCGTTCAGTTGGTGTAATGGGAGATGAAAGAACTTATGATTATGCAGTAGTTCTTCGTGCAGTAACTACAAGTGACTTCATGACAGCAGAATCAGCAGATCTTCCATGGGAAGTACTTGGAAAAGTAACAACTAGAATTGTAAATGAAGTTAAGGGTGTTAACCGTGTAATGTATGATTGTACAGGAAAACCACCTGCAACTATAGAGTTTGAATAATAATTTTAATCGTAGGCTATATTTATAGGCCTACGATTTATTTTTGTTAAAAATAATACAAATAAAATGCGTATTTTGTTGTAAAAAGTAGAAAAGGCGTATATAATGAGAATGGTTACATAAAAATTACAGGGGTGGTAATAAGATGAAAAAGAAATTGATTGCATTATTATTATGTGGAGGTATGACATTATCCATGATAGCTTGCTCAGAGCAAAAAGAAAATGAAACTGTTACAGCAAGTGTGGATACTATTTCTAAGGCATCTACAGAAGTATATTATGGGGAAAGTTCATGGGATGAAGCAAAGGTAAAAGAAGTTTTAAAAAATAATGTTAGTAAAGCAGCAGCAGTTGTTGTTTCTACAACAAATGAAGATGGAACACCAAATGCAGCAACTATAGTTCCTGGATTAGTGAATGATAATACTTTACTATTTAATATAGCTACAGAAGGAAATACTAAGAAGAATATGTTAGAAAGACAAATAGCTGTTCTATCTTTATTTGCCCATAATCCTGAAGCAGAAGATAAAGCTTTAAGAAATCAAGGGGCAAGAGTGATATTGAAGACTATTACGGATGAAGATAAAATAAATGAATTAGTAAAGGAAGCACAATTAAAAGACGCTTCAACTGCTGTATTTATGGAGATAGTTGAAATCTTACCATTAGGTTAATAAGTTTATTGCATTTGAACTAGTACGATGATTATGATTTTAGTGGCATTTATAATAGCTATAAGTCATTTAAATATGGGTATCTTTGTATAAATATTATCAATGTGTTGTTCAATTGCTGAAGTGGTATCTGGAAAGACATAATAACTTACCAGCATGTTGTATAGAATTACTGAATTTAAAACTAGAAGTAAGATGTTTATTTAGTTTATATGGGAAATATTGACAAGGTATTTTAGTTATGATATTATATTATTAATAACAAAAAGAGAGCAGAGACGTTCTTAGAAAAACGTCTCTGCTCTCTTTTTTATTTAGTTAGGGGGTATTATATATGATGAATGCTACAATGATTATTGATACCATGTGGGTATTAGTTGCAGCTATTTTAGTTTTCTTTATGAACTTGGGATTTGCATCAGTTGAAGCAGGTTTTGCAAGATCAAAGAATACTGTCAACATTCTCTCAAAAAACTTTATTGTGTTTGCAGTTTCTTCTCTTGGATTTATGCTATTAGGTTGGGGGCTAATGTTTGGAGGGGACAATCCGTTCATAGGAACTAAGAATATTTTTATTTTAGGAAATGCCGATCTCTCATTTTATAATGAAACATTGACATCAAATGTTCCTTTCTGGGGTAAATTTTTCTTTCAATTAGTTTTCTGTGGTACTGCAGCAACTATAGTTTCAGGTGCTGTTGCTGAACGTGTAAAATATATCTCATTTATTGTTTTCTCATTTGTGCTAACACTTGTTATATATCCAATAATAGGTCATTGGGTATGGGGAAGTGGCTGGCTTGCAAGTATAGGATTTATGGATTTTGCAGGTGACACGGTTGTACATTCAGTTGGAGGCTGGGCTGCTCTTGCTGGAGCATTAATTCTTGGACCTCGTATTGGGAAATACGGTAAAGATGGAAAGGCAAAAGCTATTCCAGGGCATAATATGTCACTAGCCGTTATAGGTTTATTTGTGCTTTGGCTTGGATGGTTTGGTTTTAATCCTGGATCAACAATGAGTTTTCAAAATCCAGCAGATGTTATGCATATACTAATGACAACTAATACTGCAGCAATTGCAGCTATATTAACATCAACAGCTACTTCGTGGATTGTAATAGGAAAGCCTGACTTAGGAATGACTATAAATGGCTGTCTTGCAGGACTAGTAGGAATTACAGGTAGTTGTGCATATGTTAGCATTGAAGCTTCTTTATTAATTGGAGCTATAGCTGGTATTATAGTTGTATATGCAGTAATGTTCTTCGATAAAATAAAAGTTGACGATCCAGTAGGGGCAACAGCTGTTCATCTTTGCTGTGGTGTTTTTGGGACAATCTGTGTAGGGTTATTTGCAAGAGAAGGAGTTACAAGTCTATCAACTAAAAATGGTCTTTTCTATGGAGGCGGATTCGAACTTATTTGGATTCAACTTATAGGTATAATTGCTGTAGGTGCATTTGTATTTATTTCATCTTTACTAGTTTGGTATTTAATTAAGAAAACCATTGGCATTCGTGTATCTCCAGAGGAAGAAATTGCAGGTCTTGATATTGGAGAACATGGAAATATTGCTTATCCAGACTTCGCTCCAGTTGCAAATGGAACAGCATATACAAATAGTGTAGAAGATATCAAGCTAGATAATAAATCTATTCCTACAAATGCAAACACTGTTTCAGAAGAGGTTGCAATACCTGTTATTCACAAAGAACACCAAGGCGAAAAAATTACAAAGGTTACTATAATTACAAATCAAAACAAATTCTCAGAATTGCAAGCTGCTCTTGAAAAGCTTGGTGTCACTGGGCTTACAGTTACAAATGTTCTTGGACATGGTATGCAAAATGGAAATCCAACCTATTTCATGGGGGTACCTATGGAGACAAGGTTGCTTCCTAAGGTTAAGATTGACGTTATTATATGTAAAATTCCAATTGAAATTCTTGTTAAAACTGTTCAAAAGGTACTTTATACAGGAAATATTGGGGATGGAAAAATATTTATTTATGATGTAGAAGATGTAATAAAGATTCGTACAAATGAACATGGATATGATGCATTGCAGGATGAAGAATAGGAAGCGGATTTAGGAAGCTAATTACTGTATTGGTTTTATAATAAATGTGTGCTCAAATAATTAAACAATTTATATTTAATTATTAAAAGTATAATAAAAGGAGTAACTAAATAATAGTTACTCCTAAATTTTTAAATTAAAGGATTATAAACACTATTTTACAAAATGATTATATTATCTATACTTTTTAGAGTTGTCGTACTCATCTCTACACCAATAAAAATACTTTTCAACAGAATAATCGTTGTCCTTATAGTCATCTTTATCATCATCTTTTTTGTCATCGTTATCTTTCTTGCAGTATCTATCAAGATACTCTTCGTAGTATTTCTTGCAGCGCTTATCGTTGTCTTTGTCATGCTTCTTGCAACGCTTATCATCGTCATCGTCGTCATCATGCTTTTTACAACATCTGTCTTCATCATCATGCTTCTTGCAACGTTTTTTATCATCATCTTTTTTGTCATCTTCACGTTTCTTACAATATCTATCAAGGTACTCTTCGTAGTATTTCTTACAGCGCTTATCGTTGTCTTTGTCATGCTTCTTGCAACACTTATCATCGTCATCGTCGTCATCATGCTTTTTACAACATCTGTCTTCATCATCATGCTTCTTGCAACGTTTTTTATCATCATCTTTTTTGTCATCTTCACGTTTCTTACAATATCTATCAAGGTACTCTTCGTAATATTTCTTGCAGCGCTTATCGTTGTCTTTGTCATGCTTCTTGCAACGCTTATCATCGTCATCATCATAGTCATCATACTCTTTGCAAGGCTTCTTATAAGAGTCCTTACCGTATTTATCTTCATCTTTGTAATCTTCATATTCATAATCATTATTTGAATAATCACGTGTCATATCAGATTCATCTCCATTTATCATTAGTATATTTGAACATTATATCTCTATAATGCACATAGTCTATAATATGTTGAAGATGCTTACATTGTTACGAAATATAATAAAAGTATATTAAAAATATACTATAAAACTTTGTTATTAGCTTCATAAGATTTTAAGATATTAGATTACTTCTAGTTTTTAAAAGATATTATCTGATGAATTTAAACAAGCCATTTATAAAGTGAACGTTAACATTAAAATATGGAAAATAATGATTTGACAAAATGAATATTTTATAGTAATTTTACATTTTAAAAGCACATTTTGATAAAAAATAAAGTAATGGTGCATATTATAAAATATAAACTAAAGAGGAGAGAAGTGAATACATGGATTTTAAATTAGACATATTTCAAACAATTGCATTAGCAACAGTTGTATTTTACTTTGGAGTATATTTAAGAAAGAAAATAAAATTATTGGAAAAGTACTGTATACCATCTGCTGTAGTTGGAGGAATGACTTTTGCATTAATAATATTAATATTAAAAGTGACTCATATTGCAACAATAACATTAGATGTCACACTTCAAAATGTTTTTATGACGGCATTTTTTACTAGTATAGGATATACAGCTAGTATTAAGGTATTAAAAAATGGTGGAATAAAAGTAGCTATTTTTTTAATACTATCAATAATATTGGTAATTTTTCAAGATTTAATTGGAGTAGCGTTAGCAGCAGTATTCAATTTAAATCCATTATTGGGACTTTCAACAGGCTCAATCCCACTAGTAGGGGGGCATGGTACAGCAGGATCCTTTGGTCCACTACTAGAGGAAATTGGAGTTAAGGGAGCTACTACAGTTTCTTTTGCATCAGCAACATTTGGACTAGTAATGGGTAGTATTCTTGGTGGGTTCCTTGCAAAGTCTTTAATAGAAAGAAATAATATAAAAACTCCAAAAGAATATCATGATAGAGATATTCCTTTAAGTGATTTTCATCATGATGAATCTGCAAGTTTAAGTTATAATAGGTTAATGAAGGCAACTTCATGGATTTTTATTGCTATGGGTATAGGATCTATTATAACTAAATATATACAAAGCTTGGGTCTAACTTTTCCATCGTATATAGGAGCAATGATTTCAGCTGCTATTATTAAAAATATAAGTGATTTTAAAGGCTTTGAAATAGAAGATAAGGAAATAGAAACCTTAGGAGGTATAAGTCTTTCTTTCTATCTTTCATTGGCATTGATGGGATTAAAATTATGGGAATTATTTGATTTAGCACTTCCTATGATTGTTATGCTTATCTCACAAACAATTCTTATGGGGATTTTTGCATTTGTAATTGTATTTAAAACTATGGGGAAAAATTATGAAGCAGCAGTCTTTTCATCAGCTATATGCGGGTTTGGTATGGGATCAACAGCAAATGCAATAGCCAATATGGATGCACTTACAAATAAGTATGGATTTAGTCAAACACCTTACTTTGTAGTTCCAATTGTAGGTGGATTATTTATTGATTTTATAAATTCTGCTATAATAACATTATTTATAAATATATTTGGTTAAGAAATAAATTAGTATGTAAAAATAGTAGGCATCTCAGTAATCTAAAGTTATGAGATGCCTATTTTATTTAAATAAAGTAACCAAAATAAAAGAATGGATTATTTTATAAATCCTTTATCTTTCATTTTAGACATATCTGCAAATAGCCCCATACCTGTTTTTAGTTTTCCAAAGCCTACTTTTTCGTAAAATGGTTCCTTTCCTGGTGCAGCATACAATATAAAATTGCAATTAGGAAGTTTTTCTTTAATACCATTTAAAATTAATCTTCCTAATCCTTTACCTTGATATTCAGGGTCTATTGCTACATCATAAATGGCTGCTTGCCTAACACCATCAGAAATAGCTCGTCCAAATCCGATTAATTTGTCATCATTAAAAACAAATATAACAGTATGACTGTTTTCAAAAGATATTTTATGAATTTTGGCGTCTGAATAAGACATTCCTACAGTTTTTAGTATTTCTATCACATCATTCCAATTAACATTTAAGCAATTATATTGAACTCTTATACTCATAAATAAACACCTCATTTTAATTAATTTACAAAATTAGTTTATATTATAGCATAAAATAAATGCACATTTAAGAAACATAAATGTGCAGTATCAGAAATCTATTTAATATAAAATATATTCAATTTCAAGTAAGCTTTATTGATTTAAAAAAGTTAATCTCTTATTTTTATAAAGGGCCTCGCGAAACGCGAGCCCCTTTGAAAAATTTAATATAGTAGTAAGTTTTATAAGTCATCGACATCTTGCTCTTCACCATATCTTACTGTTCCTTCAGAGCTAAAGCTATCATTAGGATCTCTTTCAATAAAATACCCATCATTAGGTTCTTTAGAAGGTTTTGCATGATTTGTGCAAGATTTATCTTGAACATTTGTTAATTCCTTAATGTTTTTCATTTTTCCCATAAAATCACAACCTTTAATAATAGATTATAAAGCATTATTTAGTATCTCCATCCGCTTATATAATATTTACAAAATAATTTGAAGAAATTTTAAAAAAATTTTAAAAATTTTTCAAAAGTGCATATGTAATAGATGTAGGAAGCTAGCTTCAAAATAAAAAATTAAAAGAAAAAATTAAAATTAAAAAGGAGAGGATTTAAAATGGCTTTAGTACAAAGACTTATATCATCAGACAAATACAGTATAAAATGCCCATATTCAATGACACCAAAGGGGATATGCATTCATAACACTGCAAATGATGCAAGTGCAGCAAATGAAATATCTTATATGCAATCAAATACTAATAGTGTATCTTTCCATATTGGAATAGATGACGTGGAAGCTATTCAAGGAATACCATTTAATCGTAATGCTTGGCATGCAGGAGATGGATCAACAGGAGATGGAAACAGAAATTATATATCTGTTGAAATTTGTTATTCAAAATCAGGTGGTACTAGATTTATAAATGCTGAAAAAAGAGCAGCAAAAGAAGTTGCAGCATTATTAAAGCAATATGGATGGGGTATAGCTCAAATTAGAAAACATCAAGATTTTAGTGGGAAATATTGTCCTCATAGAACTTTAGACATGGGATGGCAAAGATTCTTAAATATGATTCAAGATGAACTAGATACTTCAAATCCACCAACAACTGAATTATATAGAGTTAGAAAGACATGGGAAGATGCTGCTTCACAAATAGGAGCATTTAGTAACTTACAAAATGCAAAAGATTGTGCAGATGCAAATCCAGGCTATAGTGTATTCAATGGTAATGGAGTTAAAGTATATCCAGTTTCAACTATAGTAGTGGGATCTATAGTAAGAGTTACAGGTACTAACTATGCAACAGGAGAATCAATTCCAGATTGGGTTAAACAAGGAACTTATACAGTTAGTCAAATAACAGATAATAAAGCATTATTAAAAGAAATATCAAGCTGGGTGTATTTGAAGGATTTAGTATTAGCCTAGGAAAAGTAAAATAGTGAATAGTTGAGATGAAATTCCTTCGGAATTATTAAGATTAAGAAGCTGTATTAATGGATAATTTAGAAGATTACTAATATAAGATTAATGATTAAAATAATGGATGTATAAAAGAATTAATGAAAATTCCTTAGGAGTTAAGATGGTGAGTAGATAAGTTTGATTTAAATTTATCTACTCTTTTTAAATTTACTTATATTAAATCTTAATTAATATGAGAATTTAATTTAAATTGATTTATGTATAGTATTTAAATAATAACAGAAAATAATATGAGTATTTTATATAAAGTAACAAAATAAGTTATAAAGCAAAAAAAATAAGGAATATAATTTAAATTATGGTATAATGATTATTGATTAAATCAGCAAAAATTCCCAGAAAGATTCGGAGGTATGAAGATGAATAAAGGTTTAAGATTAGATTTATCTATGGTAGAACCATATGCAAGTTTGCAAGAATTAGATCATATGGAAGTAATGGTAAAAGGGGCTCATGAAACTCTTCATAATAAAATAGGAGCAGGCAATGACTTTTTAGGATGGTTAGACTTACCTGTTAACTATGACAAGGAAGAATTTTCAAGAATAAAAAATGCTGCTGAAAGAATAAAAAAGAATTCAGAAGCTTTAATAGTTATAGGAATTGGTGGTTCATACCTAGGACCTAGAGCAGCTATAGAAATGTTAAACAGCAATTTCTATAATGTATTAGGAAATGATAAGAGAAATACGCCAAAGGTATTCTTTGTTGGTAACAATATAAGTTCAACATATTTAGCTGATCTTTTAGATGCTATAGAAGGTATCGATATCAGCGTTAATGTTATTTCAAAATCAGGTACTACAACAGAGCCTGCAATAGCATTTAGAGTATTTAAAGATTATATGGAAAAGAAATATGGAATAGATGGAGCTAAGGAAAGAATTTTTGCAACTACTGATAAGAGCAAAGGAGCTTTAAAATCATTAGCTGATGAAATGGGATATGAAACATTTGTTATTCCAGATGATGTTGGAGGAAGATTCTCAGTTTTAACTGCAGTTGGTTTATTACCAATAGCTGTTGCTGGAATTAGCATAAATGAAATGATGCAAGGAGCTGCTGATGCAAGAGAAGCATATGCTACTCCAGATCTTAAAAATAACGATTGTTACAAGTATGCTGCAATGAGAAATGCTCTATATAACAAAGGTAAAGATGTAGAAATACTAGTTAACTACGAACCAGGTTTACACTACTTTAATGAATGGTGGAAACAATTATTTGGTGAATCAGAAGGAAAAGACCAAAAAGGAATATTCCCTGCAGCAGTTGACTTCTCAACAGATTTACATTCAATGGGACAATTCATTCAAGAAGGTAAGAGAATAATGTTTGAAACTGTTCTAAATGTAGAAAAAGCTAAGAGAGAAGTTAAAATAGAAAAGGCAGAAGGAGATCTAGATGGATTAAACTTCTTAGCTGGAAAAACTATAGATTTTGTTAATAAACAAGCATTTAACGGAACTTTATTAGCACACAATGATGGTGGAGTTCCTAACATGGTAGTAAATATTCCAGAGCTTAGCCCATATTACTTTGGATATATGGTTTACTTCTTTGAAAAAGCTTGTGCAATAAGCGGATATATCTTAGGAGTTAATCCATTTGACCAACCAGGAGTTGAAGCTTACAAGAAGAATATGTTTGCTTTACTAGGAAAGCCTGGATATGAAGAATTAAAGGCTGAATTAGAAGCTAAATTAAAATAGTGAGAATTATAGTAGATGGAGATGCCTGTCCAGGTATCTCCATTATTCAAAAAATAGCAAAAAAATATGGGTTAGAATTAATGGTATTTTGTGACATCCATCATTACATAACTTTAGATTATGGTGAAGTTAAAGTTGTAGATAGTGGATTTCAGAGTGTAGATATGTATGTAGTAAATATATGTGAGTCAAATGATGTAGTAATTAGTCAAGATTATGGGGTTGCAGCAATTTGTTTAGGGAAAAAAGCTCATATATTAAATCCAAAAGGATATTTATATACAGAAGAAAATATAGATAGAATGCTAGAAGAGAGACATATTTCTCAAAAGATTAGAAGAGCAGGTGGAAGAACATCAAACCCTAAAAAAAGAACTTCAGAAGATGACTTAAGATTAGAAAAAAACTTAATAAGAACAATAGAATGTAATTTAAGAGGATAAACTGTAGAAATATAAAATATAGTTTGTCCTTATTTTTTTTTCTTGTTGACAAATTTCGTTATAAATTTCCTTATGTAAACTGTATAATGATATTAGGGAAAATTGAGAAAAATAGGGTGTGAAGAATATGAGCGAATTATTAATAACTTTTGATAAGGAAAGTCCATCAGTTATAGATGAAAAAATAAATATAAAAATAGTTTCAGAAGATGATGATTGTGTTGAATATAAGTTTTTGGAAGGATCTCCTGGGGAAAGAAATTTAACTTGGAAGCCAATTCAGGATTTTTCAGATAAAAAGGAATGTGAGTGGAGGCCTAGAAAATCTGGAGATTATATGATAATGGTTCAATACAAAGATAAGGATTCTAATGAGTTAAAAAATACAAAGGTAAATTACCAAATAAAAGGTATAGAAGAAAAGGATATTATTGAGCTTAATAAAAATATTAAGCTTATAAAAGATGTAATAATTGATAAAACATCATTAATTGTAGGGGAAAAGATAAACTTAGAAGTGCTTTCAGATGAGGAAGAAATATTATTATATAGATTTTGGATAAAAGGAAAGCAAGGTTGGGAGCCACTAAAAGATTACAGTACAGAAAATAAGTTAACTTATACTACGACTAAGTCAGGGGACGGAGAGTTACTTATTGAATGTAAAAGACCATCTTCTAAGGAAAATGTAGATGATTTTACTACAGTAATATTTAAAGTTAAAGAACAACCTATTATAGAAATAAATTCTTTTGAGTGCTTAAGTGAAAATCTATTAATAAATGAAGAGTTAATTTTTAAGGTTGGTGTAAATTGTGATAAAACTAGGACAATACTCTATAAATTTTTAAGAGTAGATACTAATGGAAGAATAACATGTATTCAAGATTATTCTACTAAAAATATAGTATCATTTTCTGAAAAGCAAAAGGGTAATTATAAACTTTTATGCTATGTAAGGGATATTTTTTCTAATAAACAATATGATGATAGAGCATGTATGATGTACAATATAAAGCCTTATGATGAAATAAAAATAAGAAATTTTTCATCTGATTTAAATTCTCCTCAAGTATCTGGAACTAATATAACATTTAAATCATCTGTAATAGGGGGAAAAGAAATATTATATAGATATATAATTGAAGGCCCAGTAGCAGAGGATACAGGATATATAAGATCTAGAAGTTTTAATTGGGAAACCAAGCTAGAAGGAGAGTATAAGATAATCCTTAAGGCTAAAGATATATCTTTTGATGGAGAATATGAGGATATAAAGGAATTAAGCTTTAAAATAGATAAAAAAGGTGAAAAACCAGTAAATATCTTAGATGTTTTTTCGAATAAAACTAGAGGATGTATAAAAGGTGAGCCAATCAATATAAAAGTTAAAGCTGAAGGTGGGACAGAACTTAAATATTCATTTATAGTATTTAAAGATGGTAAAGAAAAAGAAAGAAGTAATTATGGAAGAACTAACTGGGTTAATTTCACGCCAGAAGAAAGTGGAGAATATCAAGTTGAAGTTAGGGTTTTAGATAAATATTCATCAAAGGAATATGATGTACATGATTTTGTTTATTTCAAGGTTAAGGACTATCAAGAAGCTGAAATAGATTATGTTTTACTTTCACAAAAGGAAATTTATTTAGTTGGAGATACCATAGAGCTAGAAACTATAGTACAAAATACTAAAAATATATTATTAAGATATGTAACTAAGATTAATGGACATGAAGTTGAGGATACTGGATTTATTGAAAGTAAAAGACTTAGAGTTAAACCTAAATGTTCAGGAAAATATACAGTTGAGATTTATGCAAAGAATGTTTTATGTCATGAAGACTATGATGTTAAAAAGGAAGTATCACTTTATGTTCATGAAGCTATTCCAGTTAGCAATACGAAAATAAAAGTTAAAAATAAAAACATAGTTGTTAATAATGAAGTAACTTTTGAGGTAACTAGTGAAGGTGGAAAAGAAGTTTGTTATGAATTTTATATTATGGAAAAAGGAAATTGGGTAAGAGTACAAGCTTATAGCAGAAAGAATTATTATACTTTCTTACCATTTTCTACTGGAAGCTATAGAATATTGGTTCTTAGTAAAAGTTATTATAAAAAGATTAACTATGAAGATTATATAAGCTTAGAATTTGAAGTTGAGCCTTAAGGAAAGCTATATTTATCCGATATTAATATAAAAGTGTAATTTCGGAGGGTAAAAGAAGTGGATATTCCTAAGATAGAAGATTATATGGGAAATATGGTTAGTAAAGAAGTATTAAAAAAAGCTATAGGGGATGGCCCAGAATTTGAGATAGTATATGAAGCATTATTAAAAAATAACGAATCAAATTCTTCAAATAATAATGGTGAAGAAAATTCTAATACTTACGTGACTACTGGAGTTGGACAAAAGCTTGAACAAATACCACTTAGAATGAGAAAAGAACCTATACAAACAGGTGAATTAATATTAGATGATACCGTAAAGAGAAGTACAACTACTAACATAAGTTCTAATGAATCTACTATAGATGGGCATGAAGATTCTTCAGTTGATGTGGAAAAGATTTATTCTACTGTTGATAAGTATTCACAAAAATATGGTGTAGATAGAAACTTAATACTTGCTATAATTAAACAAGAATCTAATTTTAATCCCAATGCAGTATCATCTGCAGGAGCAAAAGGACTAATGCAATTAATGGATTTTAATTCAGAAGCCTATGGATTAACTAATCCCTTTGATATTGACGAAAATATAGAAGCTGGAGTTAAACATATTAAAGATTATATAAATATGTTTGATGGAAATTTAGAAATGGCACTTATGGCATACAATGGTGGACAAGGAACAATGGAAAGAAGAGGAGTAAAGTCATCTAGTAATTTATACAAGATGCCACAAGAAACTCAAAATTATGTTCCTAAAATATTAGAAAACTATAGATATTATAGAAGTATGAGTTAATAGTGAAAAAGTTAAGAGTGAAAGAGTTGTAGAAATAGTTCAGATGAGCTGAATTATGGAAAAGAATTTTTGAAAAATTACATTATTATAAATAAATAAAATTAATAGCAAAAAAAGGATGTCTAGATGAATAATTAAAAAATCATTTGTGAGACATCCTTTTATTTATTAATCTGAAACATAAAACCCAATAACAGAAGAGGTGATTAATATAAATAGAAGTAAATATATATGGATTGCCGTATTGTTAATAATAATCCTTATAGGTATTAGTAAATTATTGAATACTACTATTTACGATGAAAGTCATACCATTAATGAACAAGATTCTGGTACGAAGGAAAATGCTATTATTAAGAAATCAAATATTTCTGAACGTTCTTTGGAGGCAGAAGAAACAATAACTAATGCAATTAAGTATAGAAATGATAAGAACTTAGAAAAACTATTAGAAAACTACACAGATAGAAATAAAAAGAATAAATTTAGATTAGATAACTTAGAAAAAATAGAACTTGAGAATATAAAGCTTGTAACGGATGAATCACAATATAAAAACTATATAATTAATTTATTGTTACAGGAAGGTGATTTAGAAATTGATCAAGTAAAGATATATCGCGTAACATATAATATTATGTATAAAGATGAATCATTAGAGCCAACAGGAAATGGTGAAGAGTCAAAACATTATTATTTGATAAAGCATAAGGAGTCTGATAAATGGCTTATAAATGACATAGGAGACTAATAAAATAAGACAGTAGTTAATTTTGTGTAAAAACAAAACTAACTACTGTTTTTATAAATAGTTGGTGATTTTGGAATAATATACTATATAAATTTAAAAATCCTATAAGGATTTTATCCATAATTATTTCATTTTCAATTCTTTCATTCCTTCTCCTCCTTGTTTATTTCTGCTTTAAGTAATAAAATAGTGGATAAAGGCTCAACATAATATTAAGAAGGAAGGTGCTTGAATGGAAAGACTAGACAAGGTTTTATCTAATTTAGGATATGGAACTAGAAAAGAAATTAAGCAGGCAGTTAGAAAAGGACTTATTGAAGTAAATGGTGAAGTTGTTAAGGATAATGGAATGCAAGTTGATCCAGAAGTTGATAAGATTTATGTAAATGGAGAAGAGATATTTTATAGAAAGTACATATATTTAATGATGAATAAACCAGATGGGGTTATATCTGCAACTTTTGATAATAGAGATGAGACTGTTATTGATTTATTAGAAATAGAGCATCAAGTATTTAACCCATTTCCAGTAGGAAGGCTAGATAAGGATACAGTTGGATTATTATTATTAACAAATGATGGGGATTTAAATCATAGATTAATATCTCCAAAATGGAAGGTTGACAAAGTTTATTATGCTAAAATAGACAAAAAAGTTACAGAAGAAGATATTAAGAAATTTAAAAATGGAATTACTTTAGATGATGGATATACATGTAAGGAAGCTAAACTCGAAATTTTAGAATCATCAGAGAATGGATCAGAAGTTATGATTACTATTCAAGAAGGAAAATTCCATCAAGTAAAAAGAATGTTTGAAGCTGTTGATAAGAGCGTGGTTTACTTAAAAAGAGTTGAATTTGGAACTTTACAATTAGATGAAGACCTGGAAGAGGGCGAATATAGGGAGCTAACTGAAGAAGAAGTTGCGATTTTAAAAGGCTTTTAACGAATATTTGGTTAAAATGAAGGTTTATCATTCATAATAGACAAACTTTACAATAATATTTTCAAAATATCTTGCATTTTATAAAAAGATGCAATATAATATTTTTGCAAGGATAAATAAAAGGAATAAATAGCCCCCTTTTTATTTATTGCTTATTGCTAAAGCGCAACCTGGCCCCAAGGGTTGCGTTTTTTGTTTGTTTAAAAACAAATACAAACGTTTACTATAAGTATAATTTATAAAATAAATAAAAGAAAACAATTTCAATTACTATATTGATTTTATAATAATTTCGACATTATTTATAAATTTTAAAAAGTTTTTAAGAAATAGATTGGTTAACGGACTTATTAATAAGACTTTTTTGCAATAAAAAAATCATTTACAACAAATAATGATATTTTTTATTCAAATATTGCAATTATTGCATTGTTAATGAATATACTAAAATAGGGTGAGATTATAATAAAGAAAAAATATATAATAAATAAAAAAGATATACTAGAATTTTGAAATAGTATATCGATTTTTTATGTATAAATTTAAATTACTATAATCTAATTAATGTTTTTAGGCAACAATATAAAAGATATGTATGTTATAATATGTTAGTAATAGGAAAGGAGTCTGTACAGATGGATTTAAAGTCATTACTTAACAAAGAGCAATATGAAGGGGCTACTACTATAGAAGGTCAAGTATTAATATTAGCAGGAGCTGGTTCAGGTAAAACCAGAGTTTTGACACATAGAATGGCTCATATGATAGACGATTTAGGAATTTTACCATATAAAATATTAGCTATTACCTTCACTAATAAAGCTGCAAAGGAAATGAAGGATAGAGTTAAAGCTTTAATAGGTGAAAGAGCAGAGGATATGTGGATATCTACATTTCACTCAACTTGTGTAAGAATACTTAGAAGAGAAATAGAAAAACTAGGATATAAAAAGAGTTTTACAATATATGATACTTCAGATCAAAAGACACTTATAAAAGAGTGTATGAAAGCTTTAAATATAAATGATAAAGATATAACTGAACAAGAAATCATGAGTAAAATAGGTAAGGCTAAGGATAATATGCAAAGCCCTGCAAGTTTTATGAGAGAGCATGAAAGTAATTTTAGAGAAAAGAAAATAGCAGATGTTTATGAAATGTATCAAAAGAGATTAAAAGAAAATAATGCTTTAGACTTTGATGATTTAATATTTAAAACTGTAGAGCTATTTAAAAAGGATAAAGAAACATTAGAATTCTATCAAAGAAAATTCCAATATATTATGGTAGATGAGTATCAAGATACTAATAAAGTTCAATATGAATTAATTAGACTTTTGGCAGAAAAATACAGAAATGTATGCGTGGTAGGCGATGATGACCAATGTTTAGTTGAGGGAACTCTAATTCAAGGTGAAGATAAAGTTTATAAAATAGAAGAGTTAGAAGCTTCAAATAAAATTAGAGTCGCAGCTGGAAACGGAGAAACCACCTTATTAGAAATAAAAGATATATCTAAAAGAGAATATAGTGGAAAAGTAGTCAAGATAACTACTGAAACTGGAAAAGTAATAAAAGGAACACCAAATCATATAAGCTTTGCGAGAGTAACTGTAAGAGATGAAAAATATTATGTTTATTTGATGTATAAAAAAGGCTTTGGATATAGAATTGGTCAAACATCATCAACAAGAAGCAGAAAAGGTATCGATGCAAGTGGCTTAGCTGTAAGATTAAATGGAGAGCAAGCAGATAAAATGTGGATAATAAAGGTTTGTGATTCAAGAGGTGAGGCTACTTATTATGAAGAATATTATTCTGTTAAGTATGGTATTCCAAAGGTTGTGTTTAACTCAAGAGGAAGAAATATTTCTTTAACTCAAGAACAAATAAATAAGATGTTTAAAGAAATAAACACATATGATAATGCTCAAAAGTTAATGGATGAAGAGTATCTTTATTTAGATTATCCTCATCATATAAGTTCTGCTGTAATAAGAGGAGAAAGTGTAAGGAAGATAGTGAATGTAAGCTTCTTTGGTGGACGTAAATGTGAAGAAAGAGGTTTATATTCGCATAGAATAGGATTAAATACTTCTGGCGAAGAAAGTAAGAAGAAGTTAATGGAATCAGGTTTTAATGTAAGAGATGGAAAAAGAAATACTTTTAGAGTAGAGACAGAACGTGCCTTATATGATGATGCCGAAGAATTTTCAAGCAAGCTTGCTTCTGTAGAAGATGCTTATGAAGTTGTTAGAAAAGCAAAATTAACTTCAGATAATACTTTTAAGTTTATGCCGTTAGGAAGTATGAAAGAAGGAATGGCAATTGCTATTTTAGATGGAGAAGGAATAATTGAAGATATTATAACTTCAGTAGAAATTGAAGATTATGAAGGCTACGTATATGACCTTAACATAGATAATGCAAGAAATTATATAGCTAATGATGTAGTAGTTCATAATTGCATCTATCAATGGAGAGGGGCAGATATAAGAAATATATTAGATTTTGAAAAAGATTATCCAGATGCAAAAGTTATAAAACTTGAGCAAAATTATCGTTCAAAAGGAAATATATTAAATGCTGCTAATGTTGTAATTGTAAATAATGCGAATAGAAAAAGTAAGGTTTTAAGAACAGAGCAAGAATCAGGAAATAAAATAAAGGTTTATAGAGCTTATTCTGATAGTGATGAAGGGGATTTTGTTGCAACTCAAATAAGAAAAATAAAAGATGAAGAAAACAAAAGTTATAAGGACTTTGCAATTCTTTATAGAACAAATGCTCAATCACGTATATTTGAAGAAAGTTTAAGAAGAAAAGATATTCCTTATAAAATTTTAGGTGGAACAAGATTCTATGACAGAAAAGAAATTAAGGATATGATTTCATACTTAAAAGTATTAGTTAATCCAACTGATAGTATAAGCTTAAGAAGAATTATAAATGTTCCAAAGAGAGGTATTGGAGATGCAACTGTAAATAAAGTAGTTGATTTTGCAGATGACTATGAATTACCTTTATGGGATGCATTAAGTACAGTAAGAAATATTCCAACTCTTACAGCAAGGAATTGTGGTGGAATAGAAATATTTATGGAAATGATGGATAAGTTCATGGAAATGAGCGAAATAATGCCTGTATCAACATTAATAGAAACTATATTAAAGGACACAGGATATATATCAGAGCTTGAAAAATCAAAGGAAATTGAAGATAAGAGTAGAATAGAAAACTTAAAAGAATTAGTATCAGATGCTGTTGATTTTGAAAGAAGCAGTGAAGATAAGAGTCTTTCAGCATATTTAGAAAAAGTATCATTAGTTCAAGATACAGATAAGCTAGCGGAAGAGGATGATACTATAGTTTTAATGACTGTACATAGTGCTAAGGGGTTAGAATTCCCAGTAGTATTTATGGTTGGTATGGAAAATGGAATCTTCCCAGGTAATGCTTCATTTGAAAGTGATGCTGAAATGGAAGAATCAAGAAGATTATGTTATGTTGGTATAACTAGAGCAAAAGAGCAGTTATTCATGACTTCAGCAGAGGTTAGAAGACAATTTGGTAGAACTGTTGCATATCCACAATCAGATTTCATAGCTGAAATAAAAGGTGATTTAAAGGAATATGTTTCAGGAAACAAATCAGCACAAAGTGCAAGAGCTACAATGTTCCCAAGAGAAAATAGATTTAGCAATCCACATAGCTTAAGAGGAAACTCAATGCAAATGCAAAAGCCAAAAGCACAAACTATACAATCATCTGTTTCAAATGATGATGTAACAGTAGGAAGAAAAGTAAAGCACAGTAAGTTTGGTGTTGGAACAGTAGTGTCAATAGCTGACTCAGGAAATGACAAAAAACTTACAATAGCCTTTGATAACCAAGGCATAAAAATACTGATGCTTTCATTAGCAAACCTAGAACTTATGTAAATATTCAATGGACAATGGATAATTGATAATGCACAATTAAGGTATAAACTCCAAAGGAGTTTAGAAAAATATTTTAATTCAGCAAAGCTGAATTATTTCAATAATTATCAATTGTCCATTAACAATTATCAATTATATAACGAGGTGTTTTATTTGGATAAGAAACAGCGAATAGAAGAGTTAGTAGATGAATTAAATAGATATGCATATGAGTATTATTCATTAGACAATCCTTCGATTTCTGATAAGGATTATGACAAGAAATATGATGAACTTAAAAAGTTAGAAGAGGAAACAAGTTATGTTCTTCCTTACTCACCTACTGTAAGAGTTGGGGATAGGATATTAGGAGGATTTAGTAAATATACTCATAAGGCAAGATTATGGAGTTTAGATAAGGCTCAAAGTTTAGAAGAATTAAAAGATTGGCATAATAGAAATCTTAAATTTATTAGAGAGATGAATTCAAGAGGAGAAGATTTACCAGAGCCTAGATATGTACTTACTAAAAAGTTTGATGGGTTAACTGTTAATTTAACTTATGATGAAAATGGAATATTAGTATCTGCAGCTACAAGAGGTAATGGTGAAGTAGGAGAAGAGGTTTCAGCTCAGGTTAAAACTATAAAATCAATACCATTAAAGATAAATAACGATGATTTATTTGAAGTTCATGGTGAAGCTATAATGACAACAGAGGCTTTTGACAACTACAATAAAAATGCAGATGTACCACTTAAAAATTTAAGGAATGGTGCTGCTGGAGCTTTAAGAAATCTAAACTTAAAAGAAACAGCTAAGAGAAACTTGTCAGCATTTTTCTATGATGTAGGATATAAAGAAGGTGAAGGCTTTAAGACTTATGAAGAGATGTTAAATTTCATAAAAGATAAAGGTCTTCCAATGGACGATTATGTTAAGTATTGCACTACTATTGAAGAAATAGAAAAAGAAATAGATTATATTAATGATATTAGATTTGATTTAAATTACGATATTGATGGAGTTGTTATTGCTATTGATGATATAAGAACTAGGGAATTACTAGGATACACAGTAAAGTTTCCAAAGTGGGCAATAGCATACAAATTTGAAGCACAAGAAGCAACAACAAAGCTAATTGATGTAGAATGGAATGTTGGTAGAAGTGGAAGAGTAGGGCCTACTGCTATATTAGATCCTATAGATTTAGCTGGTGTAACTGTAAAGAGAGCAACTTTAAACAACATAGATGATATAAGAAGAAAAGGTGTAAGAGTAGGAGCAGAAGTCTTTGTAAGAAGATCTAATGATGTTATTCCAGAAATAATGGGAGTAGTAACTGAATCATTAGAAGGAACAGAAGAAATTAATGTTCCTAAAGTTTGTCCAGCATGTGGAGCACATCTTGTACAAAATGGGGTTCATTATTTCTGTGAAAATACTCTTTCATGTAAACCTCAAATGGTTAAAACTATAGTTCATTTTGCATCAAGAGATGCTATGAATATTGAAGGATTTTCAGAAAAAACAGCTGAGCAATTATTTGAAAAACTAGATATTAAATCTATAGCAGATTTATATAAACTAGAAAAGGAAGAGTTGCTACAGTTAGATAAGTTTGGACCAAAGAAAGCGCAAAATTTATTAGATGCAGTTGAAAAAAGTAAGGATTGTGAACTATATAGATTTATATATTCTTTAGGAATTCCTAATGTTGGGGTTAAAACTGCTAAAGATTTAGTAAATAGATTTAAGTCTTTAGAAGGTTTAAAAAATGCTAGTTTTGATGATTTAGTATCAGTGCAAGACGTAGGAGGCATAGTTGCTAAATGTGTTTTAGAGTTCTTCAAGGAAGAAAAAGCATTAAATACGATAAATGAACTTTTAGAACTTGGAGTTAATCCTAAATTTGAAGAAAAAGAAATAATCTCAAGTCCTTTTGAAGGAAAGACAGTTGTTGTAACAGGAACACTAAAAAATTATTCTAGAGGCGAAATAAAAGCAAAGTTAGAACTATTAGGTGCGAAGGTTTCAGGAAGCGTAAGTAAGAAAACTGATTTTGTAATAGCAGGAGAAGAAGCAGGATCAAAATTAGACAAAGCTGTTGAACTTGGAGTAAAGGTTCTAAATGAAGAAGAGTTTGAGGGGATAATAAAGGAGTAAATAGAAATGGATAAATTTAGAGTTAAGGATATTTTTACAATAATATGCACCTTAGCTGCAATATCAACAAGTGTAACTATAGTGCTTACATTCTTAACAACATATCATTTCATAAACAATATGCCTATATTTAATTCCTATCTTTTGTTGCAAATTGGTATATGTGTAACTATGATATTATGGGCAATAAGATTTTTCCTATATAGAAAAGGAAGAGAAAGATATATATATACATCAATGTGTATAATAATTTCAATTGTAAGTTTATTTTTTGTAATGAACTCAGTAAGATAAATAAATATAAAAGAAATAAAAATGGGGATGCCGTAGGCACCCCATTTATTCATAATTATTGAGGGATGTATTTTTCAAATTTTTGGATTACGTCATCATAAATTTTGTCTAACATTTTAAAATCTATTGCATTTATATAATAAGCTTCTAAGTCATCATGAAGTTTATGTGCTTCAGAAATGAAGTATAAAGCTTTATTAGTTAATTCATAAAAGATTTTTTTATCATAATCAATGTCTTCCTTATTACTTGAAAGTATAGATGCATCACAGAAGTCTTCAATATTATATACTTTTCCATTAAAAGAGCTTTGACTAATTTCATTTTCTGTTACTACACATGTAGATAGCTCTGGTATAAAAATATGCTCTATTCTTTCAGGAATAAAAGGATCATGCATGTATTCCACGAAGTAGCCTTTCTTTTGAGCAACTTTACCTATTTCCGTTAAAATAGTAGTTTTGCTAAATCCAGGTCCGCCTTTTAATATAAATTTATGATTAAATTCAGAGGTAAGATCATTAGCAAAGGTGATTATTCCATTAGGTGTAAAGGCCGTTGCAAATAAGTGTCGTTCATCACCAAAACCAGCTTTTTGCTTATTAAATATTCCTTCTTTTAAGCTTTCGGTTATAGTAACTATTTTACTATAATCTAATGCTTTAGAATTTAATTTGCTCCAATCATCATGAATAGATTTGGCTGAAGATAGAAATCTATAAGCTCTTTGAAAGTTGTTACTAATATTCTTAGAAATATCGATAATTTCCCTCTTGTGCAAAGAAAGAGCATCATTGTTAAGGGCAATCCCCATGTTAAGAATTTCATCAACAGCACCTGGATGAATTGGATCAACCATGTGAGGTGAGGTACCATCTAGAATAGCTAACCCAAGCTCTTTTATAACAATGCCATCTAAAGAATTATTATCAGAAGAGCAATGATGATACTCTATGGTATATCCTTTACTCTTAAAATGAGCTCCCACTTTTTTCATTAAAGAAGATTTTCCTGTACCAGGCCCACCTTTCATGCAGATAATTCTATTTGCATCTTCTTGAGTGAGTATATACTTATAAAAAGAATAAAATCCTTTGTTAGTATTTCCTCCAGGAAAGAGATGTCTTTCTTTTAGATGTGTCAAATATATCACTCCTAAATATTGCTTTCATTCAAGTTTCAATATTAATATATGTATTTATTAGAAAAATGCAACAGTATAATTAAGGTTTATTTAAGTTAAAATAAATAATATATCTAAACAAACTATAACTAACTGCTAATGTATAGTAGAAATTTAGATTTTAGTAGCATATAAAAGATATAGCATAGCAGTTTGATTTGCTATATTAATTAAATAATTCTATTAACTATATAATATTCTACCTTTGTTAATTATGCGGAATGTATACATATTATGTATAATTAATAACTGACAACTTTTAATTATGCATAAAGTTTTGATGGATAAAAAGACAAAAAATATTATAGAAATTTGATTTTATGAATAAAATATGCTGATTTCTTTAATATTTTTATTAAAATATTATAATAAATAAAAAATATTAAAAAAATTTCAAAAAGGTATTGAATAAAAATGAAAGTAGGGTGTATAATTATGCTATCGCAATTGAATGGGAATTGTATATTTAATCATAAAGAGGGGGATTTAATAATGAAAAAAGGTATGATAAAGAAGATATTAGCCGTAGCAGTTGTTGGGGTTATGGGATTAGGATTAATAAGTTGTGGAAATAAAAATAATGCAGACAAGCTAACAGAAATTAAGGAAAAAGGAACATTAGTTGTTGGCTTAAGTGCAGATTATGCTCCATATGAATTCCACATGATGAAAGATGGAAAAGATGAAATAGTAGGGTTTGACGTTGAAATAGCTAAAGAAATAGCTAAAGATATGGGCGTTGAATTAGAAATAAAAGATATGGAATTTGATTCATTGATATCAGCTGTTCCAACAGGAAAAATAGATATGGTAATATCAGGTATGACTCCTACAGCAGAGAGAAAAGAAGCAGTTGATTTTTCAGATATATACTATATTGCAGAACATGGAATGGTAGTAAGAGCTGAGGATAAAGATAAATATAAAACATTTGAAGATTTAACAGGTAAAAAAATTGGTGCTCAAATGGGATCAATTCAAGCGGATTTAGCAGAAGAAAAAATAAAAGATGCTGATATGCAATTACTTTCAAGTGTTAATGATTTAATTCTTGGATTAAAATCAGGAAAGATAGATGCATTAGTAGTTGAATTACCTGTTGCAGAAATGATTGTTAAAAACAATTCAGAACTAGTTATAGGTGAAGAAAAAGTAAAAGATACAGATGGTGGATCAGCAATTGCAATAAAGAAAAACTCACCAGAATTCGCAGAACAAATAAATAAGACAATTAAAAGAATAAAAGAAGAAAATTTACTAGATCAATTTATAATAGATGCTAATGATTTAGCAGGACAAACAAATAACTAGAATAAAAAGATGAAATACTGAAAAAATTAAGTAGTGAAAGAATCATGGAATAAATTAAATTACTAACTCAGTCTGTCTGAGTTAGTAATCATTTTTTTTCATTTTTAACTTTTTCATTTTTCACATTAAAATAAGGGGTGTATGATTTGACATTAGATTTTAGTTTTTTATCTGAATATATGCCATATTTTATAGATGGCGTTAAGTGGACATTATTAATTTCTTTAATAAGCGTACTTTTAGGTGTCCTTTTAGGATCAATATTATGCTTTATGAAGAGATCAAATTTTGTAATTTTTAAAATAAATCCTTTAAAGATTATCGCTAATGTGTACATAGAGATAATTAGAGGAACTCCAATGCTATTACAAATAATGATTGTATATATTGCATTTGATGAATTGTTAGGTATAAATATGTCTCCATTAACTGCAGGTATAATAGCTGTATCTTTAAATTCAGCTGCTTATGTATCTGAAATAATAAGAGCTGGTATTGATGCTGTTGATAGAGGACAACTAGAAGCAGCGAGAAGCTTAGGAATGAATCAACTCATGGCTATGAGACTTATAATAATGCCTCAAGCAATTAGAAATATATTACCTGCTATAGGTAATGAATTTGTAACTGTAATTAAAGAATCTTCAATGGCATCTGTAATAGGTGTTGGAGAGCTTATGTATGCGGCAAAGGTTATTAGAGGAAAAACATTTAGAGGGTTTGAGCCTTTAATAGTTGCAGCAGTATTTTACTTTGTAATTACATTTACATTAGGTAGACTTATGAATTATATAGAAAGGAGAATGAAGGCCGGTGATTCACGTTAATAATTTACACAAGTATTTTGGAGAAAATGAAGTTTTAAAAGGAATTAATGAAAATATAAAAAAAGGTGAAGTTGTTGTTGTAATAGGACCTTCAGGATCTGGTAAAAGTACATTCCTAAGATGCTTAAATTTATTAGAAGTTCCAACTGATGGTGAAATAATATTTGAAGAACAAAATATTACAGATAAGAAAACTGATATAAATAAGATAAGAGAAAAAATGGGGATGGTATTCCAACAATTTAATTTATTCCCTCATAAAACAGTTTTAGAAAATCTAACAATAGCGCCTATGCAGGTTAAGAATAAATCTAGGAATGAAGCTGAAAAAATTGCTAAAGATTTATTATCTAAGGTTGGATTATTAGAGAAAGCAAATGCATATACAGCATCATTATCTGGAGGACAAAAGCAAAGAATAGCAATTGCAAGAGCTTTAGCTATGGAACCAGATGTTATGCTATTTGATGAGCCAACATCTGCTTTAGACCCAGAAATGGTTGGAGAAGTTCTAAATGTTATGAAGAACTTAGCCAAAGAAGGAATGACTATGGTCGTTGTAACTCACGAAATGGGATTTGCTAAGGAAGTTGGAGATAGAATATTATTTATGGACGGCGGAAATATAGTAGAGCAAGGAACTCCAGAAGAAATATTCACAAATCCTAAAAATCCAAGAACCATAGACTTTTTATCTAAGGTATTATAATTGTATTTTGCGAGGCAAAATAGTGAAAAAATAAAATAACTAATTATGTTTTGTTATGCAGAACTTAAATTTACTTGTGCAAAGCACTATTTATTTAAAATTCCTAAGGGTTTTTGAATAAATAGTGCTTTGTACTTATTTTTTAGTTTTGTAGTGCAAAACATAATTAACTGTTTAACCAGTGAACTATTAACTTATTACTTATAAATTGCTTTACAATTCTAAATAATAACTAATTAAAGGTGTCTAGTAATTGGCTGTTTTAAGATTTTAATAATAAATATAATATATTATATATTTAGAATAATGATTAATATATAATAATATATTATATAGATATGTAACAAAGAAAGGATAAGTGGAGGTAACTTTCTAATGAATAAAGACAATGATTCTAGTAATTGGAAATTTGGTGTTTTCTACTACAATCCAGAAGATCCTTCAGAAGTTGTTGATAGAAAAAATGGTAAAGGAGTAACTATTAACTTTGCGCATAAGGAAGGAAGACGTATATTGGGATTTATTTTGATTCCCGCATTCATAGGAGTTATGATTGCAGTTCTTATTGCATGCTTAAGTAAATATTAAATCTTTTATTAAAAATGTATAGTAAAATATAGAAAATAATGATAGAATAAAAATATAGAAAATAAAGGTATAATAAATTGAATATTAAGTGCAAGAGATAATAGAGTTAAGCACAAATTTGGGATATACCCTCTTTTTTGCTAAGCTCTTTTTTTGTTTAATATCTATTTATTTAAATTAATAGTTATTATAATTGCTAGTTGTGCATAATGCTGATATAATTATGTCACTGGTGTAAATGATTACAAAAGGATGGGGATGAAATGAATAATTTTAAAAGGGTTTTGGAAGATAATCCAATAGTAGCAGCTGTTAAGGATGAGAAGGAGTTAGACTTAGCACTGCAAAGCGATATACAAGTTATTTTTATTTTATTCGGAGACATATTAAACATTAAAAATTTAAGTGAAAAGATATTTAAACATAAAAAAATTGGAATTTTACATGTTGATTTAGTTGAGGGGATTTCTAGTAAAGACGTAGCTTTAAAATTTATTAAAGAAAATACAAAGTTTCAAGGAATAATTAGTACCAAACCTCAAATGATAAGAGCCGGTAAAAAACTTGGATTTATAGCAATTCAGAGAGTATTTATGATAGATAGTTTATCTAAAGAAAATATGAAGAATCATTTAGTGGAAGAGTGTGATGCTGTAGAAATTCTTCCAGGATTACTTTTTAAGATAATTAAGGAACTTTCCTTAAGCCTTAATAAACCTTTAATAGCTGGAGGATTAATTTCTGATAAGGAAGACGTAATGGAAACATTAAAAAGTGGTGCAACATGTATATCTACAACTAAAAAAGAAATTTGGTATATGTAGAAACAGAGAATTGGAGAGAAAGCTACATAGGATTGTTTTTGCGATCTTATGTAGTTTTTTTATAAAAAATTTAATAAAGGGGAGAGCAAAATGCAAGCTTATTTTTCAGAATTCATAGGTACTCTTATTTTGATACTACTTGGTAATGGAGTAGTAGCAAATGTAGTACTTAGAAAGACTAAGGGGAATTCTTCAGGTTGGATTGTGATTACAGCAGGATGGGGGTTCGCTGTAGCAATAGCAGCCTATATTACAGGATGGATGGGTGGAGCTCATTTAAATCCAGCAGTAACTATCGCACTAGCTTCATCAGGTTTATTTGAATGGAGTGAAGTACCAGGATACATCATCTGTCAAATGTTAGGAGCAATGGCTGGAATGATTGTTGTTTATCTTAATTACAAATTACACTATGATGAAACTTCAAATGGAGAGGACGTTAGAGGAACATTTTGTACAGCACCAGCAATAAGAAGCAATCTTTATAATTTCATTTGCGAATTTACTGGCACTTTTGTATTATTAATAGGAATAAGAGGAATAACTTATAGTGAAGTGTTCAAGACTACTTTCCAAAGTTCAGGTGGAGAGATAATAGGAACAGTAGGAATTATGGGATCATTTTTAGTAGGTATATTAGTTTGGGCAATAGGCTTATCCCTTGGTGGTACAACAGGATATGCTATAAATCCAGCTAGAGATTTAGGTCCAAGAATAGTACATGCTATTTTGCCTATGAAGAATAAAATTGATTCAGATTGGAGTTATGCTTGGATACCAGTTTTAGCACCTATACTTGGAGGAGTTTTTGGAAGTTTAGTATTTGATTTTATTATTAGATTATAGAATTTTAATATAAGGGGAGAGATGATTATGGGAAAGTATATTATAGCATTAGATCAAGGAACAACAAGTTCAAGAGCAATTGTATTTGATAAGGAACAAAATATTATAGGGATAAGCCAAAAGGAATTTACACAAATTTATCCTAAAGAAGGATGGGTTGAACATGATCCAGTAGAAATATGGGCAACTCAATATGGGGTTCTTCAAGAAGTCATAGCTAAAACTAATATAGATAGAGATGATGTTGCAGCTATAGGTATAACAAATCAAAGAGAAACTACAATTGTTTGGGAAAAGAGCACAGGAAAACCTATTTATAATGCCATAGTTTGGCAATGTAGAAGAACAGCTGATATATGTGATAATTTAAAAGCTAATGGATGGGAAGATTATATTAAGAAGAATACAGGGTTAGTTGTAGATGCCTACTTCTCTGGAACTAAGATTAAATGGATCCTTGATAATGTAGAAGGTGCAAGAGAAAAAGCTGAAAGAGGAGAACTTTTATTTGGAACAGTAGATACATGGCTTGTATGGAAGTTAACTAATGGTAAAGTTCATATTACAGATTACACTAATGCATCTAGAACTATGTTTTATAACATAAAAGAATTAAAATGGGATGAAAAAATACTAGAAGAATTAGATATACCTAAATCAATGTTACCTGAAGTTAGAAATTCATCTGAAGTTTATGGATATGTAAATCTTGGAGGCAATACAGATGTTCCTATAGCAGGTATTGCAGGAGATCAACAAGCAGCTTTATTTGGGCAAACTTGTTTTGAAAAAGGTGAAGCTAAGAATACTTATGGAACAGGCTGCTTCTTATTAATGAATACTGGAGAAGAAATGGTAGAAAGCAAAAATGGACTTTTAACTACAATAGCAATAGGTATTGATGGAAAAGTACAATATGCTTTAGAAGGATCTGTATTTGTTGGTGGTGCCGTTGTTCAATGGCTAAGAGATGAACTTAGAGTGGTAAACGATTCAGCAGATACTGAATATTTTGCATCTAAAGTTGATGATAATGGAGGGGTCTATATAGTATCAGCATTTGTTGGTCTTGGAGCACCTCATTGGGATATGTATGCTAGAGGAGCAATACTTGGATTAACTAGAGGAAGCAACAGAAATCATCTTATAAGAGCTGCCCTTGAATCTATAGCATATCAAACAAGGGATCTTATAGATGCAATGAAGGAAGATATAGGATCTGACCTTAAGAATATAAAAGTAGATGGAGGAGCAAGCAGAAATAAATTCTTAATGCAATTCCAAGCAGATATATTAGGAAAGAATGTTATAAGACCTATAATATCAGAAACAACAGCTCTAGGAGCAGCTTACTTAGCAGGTATTGCAGTAGGTTTCTGGAAGGACAAAGAAGAAGTTAAAAAGTTCTGGCATATGGCAGATGAATTTGAAGCTAAACTTGATAAAGAAAAAGTTGATAAGTATTATAAGGGCTGGAAAAAAGCAGTCAAGAGATCTTTAAGCTGGGAAGAAGAGTAGAATTAAACTTAATGATATGTATTAACTTTCCGATTTTTATATAATTTCGAATACAATTTAATACATATCATTAATGAGATTAATTCTGCAATTAGTAATTTTAAATGGTGAAGCTAAAAAGAATGAAAAAGTGAAAGAATGAAAGAGTGAAGGAAAAAATCCCTAAGGGATTTTGAATGAAAAGTGCTGCGTACAAATTGAATTTTAAGTTTTACGCACTAAAACATCCTAAACTTTTTACTCTTTCACTTTTAACTTTTTACTCTTCCTGTGTTTTTGTAGAGTAATCTATAAACAACCTCATTTCATAATTCAGCTTGTCTGAAGTATCTCCTTAATTCTTTCATTTTTTCATTCTTTAATTCTTTCGCAACTAATAAGTTCTATAAAAGTTTTCCTATAAATAAAATATAAATAAGAAATTAAATAGATAGTTTATGGGGGAATGATGAAACTTAAATTTGACTTCAATTTTTTATTACTTGAATTTAGAGATTTGTATTATATTTTAAACAAAATAGGTGAAGAAAAAGATTATAAAATAGTATGCTCAAAGCTAGTAAAAATAATTAATCAAATAATTATAACAATACATTTAAATAATAAGTTGTTTTATAATAGTGAGAACTCATTGGTAGAAAATATTGAATATTTATCTAGAAAGGATATAATTCCATATGAACTTATGAAGTGTCTAGTTAATTATGTAGAGGACTTATATTATATAAAAGATATATTAGATGATGATGATGTAAGTATGAATAAGAAGAAGGAATTTGCAGAATTATTAAATGATCAAAAAGTCATTTATGAAACTTGTGTTTGGCTAGTTATTAATTGTGGAGAAGAGGATTATTCTCTATTTTATGATAAATTAGCAGACTATGAAAAAAAGATATTTGATAAGTATTTAAACTATGATGAATTGGATGAAGATAATGATGAAATTGATTTATTAAACTCAGTAAATGAAGTTGAATATGAAGAAGATGATGATGATGAGATTAATTCAGTAGAAGAGTACTTATTAGCTGGGGAAATGTATTATTTAGGAAAAGACGTTGAAAAGGATTATTATAAAGCAAAAGAATATTTTGAGAAGGCAGCAGAAGAAGGTAGTGAATATGCTGAAAGCTATCTAGGATTATTTTGGGAAAAGGGATATGGATGCGAAAAAGATATTGAAAAAGCCTTATATTGGTATAAGAAGGCAGCCTTAAAAAGAAATGCATTTGCTCAATATTCATTAGGATATATGTATTTCATAGGAGAAGAGGTGGAAAAAAACTTAGAGTATTCATTTAAATGGTATAGAGAGGCAGCAGAAAATGGATTTGCGCCAGCTCAATATGCACTATCATATCTTTATAAGAATGGAGAAGGATGCGAGAAAAGTGTGTTTAAAGCATACTATTGGTTAGAAGAGTCAGCAGAAAATGATTTTGAAGACTCTTATTATATTTTAGGACAATCTTATTTGGAAGGGAATGCTATAGAGACTAATTATAAAAAAGCCTTCTTTTATTTATCAAAAGGTGTAGAAAAAGATGATATGAATTGTCTAGAGAGCCTAGGAGATATGTATTATTGGGGTCTATATGTAGATGAAGACAGAGAAAAAGCCTTTTCACTATATGATAAAAGTATAGAAGCAGGAAATATATCCCTATATTATAAGCTTGGTAAGTTATATGAAGAAGATAATAATATAAAGATGGCATTAGTAAATTATTTAAAGGGCCATGGCAATGGAGATTTAAAATCAACTCAAAGACTTGGAATAATGTATTATAACGGAGATGGAGTTGAAATAGATAAGAAAAAAGCATTAACTTATATGAAGGCTGCCATAGAAGGTGAAGATCCTCATTCTTTGTATGTAATTGGAGTTGCATATTTAAATGATAATAGAGAAAAAGGATTAGAATATTTAAAAAAGGCTTATGAAAAGGGATCATATTATGCAGCAGAAGCTCTTGCAAGTGAGTATCTAATTGATTTATTAAATGATAAAGAAATAAATGAAGATGAATTATTAGAATATATAAATTATGCTATGGAAAATGAGATGGTAGAAGCTATATATTATTATGGATTACTTCATGTGTATGGATTTGGTGTAGAAAAAAATAATGAGGAAGCTTTTAAGTATTTTATAAAGGCTGCAGAAAAAGGATCTCAAAAAGCTATGCTAAAGCTTGGAAATTGGTATAAGCATGGAATATTTGTTAAGGCAAACTCAAAAGAAGCTATAGAATGGTATAAAAAAGCAGCAGAAGAATATAATACTGAAGCATTATTAAACATAATAGAAATTCATGAAAAGGGAATAGGAATAGAAAAAGATTATAAGAAGGCATTAGAAGGAGCATATCTTCTAAGGGAAATAAATATAGTCGAAGGAAATTTAAAGCTTGCTTATTATTATTCAAAAGGGATAGGGGTAGAGATATCTAATAGCAAAGCAAATGAATATATAGAAGAATTATTAATTTTAGATGAAGCTAAGGCATATAACTTACTAGGGGAGTTAGCGGAAGAGAAATTATTTAATAAGAGAGAAGAAGATGCAATTGAATATTATCTTAAAGCTATTTCCTTAGGAGAAGCAAAAGCATATTCAAATCTAGAATATTATCTATATATAAGAGGAAGAAAAATAGATGAATTTGATAATTTAATCGATAGTGTTGATAAAAAAAGTTATAGCTTTGAGCAAGCGAAAAGTATATTTGTAGAAGGAAAAAATGAGATACTTAAAGGAAAAAATGAAAAAAATAGTGAATTGATTAAAGATGGAATTAAGAAGTTAAAGAAAAGTACTCGTTTAGGATTTTATGATGCTATAAAAGATATTATAGATTACTATGAAAATGAAGAAAAAACTAAAGATAACTTAATTGAATTATATAAGTATAAGCACAAAATGGTATACTATGGTATTAATATTTAGATTAAAAAGGAGCATAAAATTTATATGCTCCTATATTTTTGCTATAGTACACATAATATTAAATAAATAAATTATATGATGCTTAATGAAAAAATATAACTTGATTATAAATTTTATATATTTATAAAAAATGAATAATAAATAATTGGAAATTAATAAAATTAATACCTTGATAAAATAATATTTCAAAATTTTGAAATATTATTGAAATAAAAAAATAATAGTGTATAATAAAGGTATAATAAAAAATAACAGTCTATGTAAACGTAAATTTATTATAGGAGGAATATTTATGGCAGAAGATATGGAAGTAATAATCTTTGAAATTATTAGTCAAGGTGGTACAGCAAAGGGACTAGCTTATGAAGCTTTAGCAGCTGCTGAAGAAGGAAACTTTGATAAGGCAGAAGAACTTTTAAAAGAAGCAGATGTATGTTTAGGTGAAGCTCATAAAATACAAACAGGAATAATTCAAGCTGAAGCAAGAGGAGAAAAAACAGAAGTATCAGTACTATTTGTACATGCTCAAGATCATTTAATGACAGCTATTGAAGCTAAAACACTAATAGAGCATATTATAAAATTACACAAAAAAATAGCAGATATATAAAACTTATTTAATTTATAAATAAAGGAGGTATTATGACTTATGAAAAGAAATTCTGTTGTTAGCGAATTAAAGGCTAAAAAGACAGATTATGATATACCAACCTTTGGATTTAAGAGCGCATTTTTTATATTATTAGGAGCGGTAACTGGTACTATTATATGTCCAATGATATTAGGAATTTTTGGAGTAAGTATGAATTTTGGTATATTAGTAGGAAATACATTTATAACAAGTTTTGCTGTTAATTATTCAAGATTCTTTATTGAAAGTAAAAGAGGATATTGTAAGGCTTTTTGGATGAACTATGCATTCTTTGGATTTTCATTTGGAGTGATTACTTATTTATGGAGGTATTTAAATTTCTTTATTTAAATACTAAACCTTATGGAAACGTTATAACGCGTGAAAACGTTATAGAAAATTAATGAATTACTTAATTTATAAACTAAATGTCAATAATTAATTATAAAAATTTGGAGGTATTATTTATGAAAGTATTATTCGTATGTTCACAAGGTATGTCAAGTGCAATAGCAGTTAATGCACTGAAGAAGGAAGCAGAAAAAAATGGTGTAAATATGGAAGTAAAAGCCGTAAGTACACAAGAATTTGAAGAAGAGGTTAAGGGAGGATATGATGTTGCAATGGTAGCACCACAAATTAGACATCGTTTTGAGTACTTGAAGGAATATGCAGATGCTGAAAATGTTCCATGTGCATTAATACAACCTCAAGCTTATAGTCCATTAGGAGGACCAAAGCTATTTAAACAAGTTAAAGAACTTGTAGAAGCAAAATAGTTTCATACAAGCTTTATATATTTACTTTTTATTTTATTTATTATAAGGGGGAATTAAATTATGAACAGTTTTGCTGATTTCTTAGACAAGAAGTTATCTACGCCTATGGCAAAACTAGCAGAGCAACGTCATTTACGTGCTGTGCGTGACGGTATTATAGCTACTTTACCATTAATTATTGTGGGATCATTTTTCTTAATAATTGCAAACCCACCATTACCAGAAAGCTGGGGGATTTATAAAACCCTAAAAGCTAATGCAGCTACAATAGTACTACCATATAGAATGACAATGTATATTATGACAGTATATGCTTGTTGGGGTATAGGCTATAGTTTAGCAAAATCTTATAAACTTGATGGAGTTACTGGAGGAACATTATCAGCAGCAGCGTTTTTATTAACACTTGTTCCAAAGAGTGTAGCAGCTTTAACTCCAGAGTTAATGGAAATAGTTAATGGAAATCCAGATCTTTTAAAATGGTATCAAGGAGTTCCACAAGGATTCCAAATGCCTATGGCAAACATGGGTGGAGGCGGAATGTTCGTTGGTATTATAGTATCAATACTAGCTGTTGAAATATTTAGATTTACTAATAAGAGTGGATTTAAAATTTCAATGCCTGAACAAGTTCCACCATCAGTTGCTAGAAGCTTTGAAGCTCTAACACCTGCAGCAATTATAGTTTTATTAATTGGTTCAATAACATATTATGTAGGCTTTGATTGGCATGGATTTATTGGAAAAATAGTTACTCCACTTGTAAAAGCAAGTGATACTTTGCCAAGTGTTTGGATATTAGCAATCTTACAAGATTTCTTCTGGTCATTTGGTATTCATGGTGCATCAGTAGTTGGCTCTATTGCAAGACCAGTATGGTTAATTTTATTAGAACAAAACTCAGCTGCAGCAGCTGCTGGAACTTCTTTAACAGCAATAGCAGCAGAACCTTTCTTCCAATGGTTCTTATATATTGGGGGTTCAGGATGTACTATAGGTTTAATTTTAGCTTTAGCATTTGGTGGTAAATCTACTTATGGTAAGCAAATAGGTAGAGCAGCTTTAGTACCAGGTATATTTAATATAAATGAACCTATAGTGTTTGGTGCTCCAATAGTATTAAATCCAACATTAATTATACCATTTATAACTGTACCATTAGTTACAGGTACAGTGGCATGGTTTGCTACCACATTTGGATTAATCAATAGGGTTCAATTGATTGCACCTTGGACATTACCAGGACCAATTGGAGCTTATCTAGCTACAGGTGGAGACTGGAGAGCTGCTGTATTAAATGTTATTTGTATTATAATATCAGTAGTAATGTACTATCCATTTGTTAAAATGTATGACAATAAATTATTAGCAGAAGAAAAAGGTGAAGCTTTAGAAGCACTAAACAAAAGTTTAAATGCATAATATAAAAAATTAAAAAAATAAAAAAGTGGTGAAGTAATTCACCACTTTATTTAAAATAGAGGTGAATTTTATGGGAAAATTAGGAATATCAATCTATCCAGAAAAAACTACAGAAGAAGAAATTTATAAATATATAGATAAAGCAAGTGAATATGGATTTAGTAGAATATTTTCATGTTTGCTTTCAGTAGATGATACTAAAGAAAATATAAAAAAGAACTTCAAAAAAATAAATGAATATGCAAAATCAAAAGGATTTGAAATTATAGTAGACGTAAGTCCAAGAGTGTTTGATGAATTGGGAATAAGCTATAAGGACTTAAGCTTTTTTAAGGAAATTGGAGCAGATGGCTTAAGGTTAGATATGGGATTTACTGGTTCAGAGGAATCATTAATGACATTTAATGATGAAAATCTTAAAATTGAAATTAATATGAGTAATAATACTAATTATATAGATACAATAATGAATTATATGCCTAATAAAGATAATTTAATTGCTTGTCATAATTTTTATCCACATAGATATAGTGGTTTAAATTTCGATCATTTTATGAGATGTACAGAAAGATTTAATAAATACGGATTAAGAACAGCTGCATTTATAACAAGTCAAAATGAAGGAACATTTGGCCCATGGCCTGTTACAGATGGACTTCCAACTTTAGAAATTCATCGTAACTTACCAATAGACGTTCAAGCTAAACACTTAATAGCATTAGGTAATATCAATGACATAATAATATCAAATTGTTATCCTACAGAAGAGGAAATGAAAAAGTTAGGATCTATGAGAAAAGATATGGTAACTTTTGATTTAGAGCTTGTAGATGGAGTTCCTGAAATAGAGCAGAAGATATTATTTGAAGAAATGCATTTTAATAGAGGAGATTTCTCAGATAATTTAATTAGGTCTACTCAAAGTAGAGTTAAGTATAAGGGACATGACTTTAAATTATTTAATGCTCCTGAAATAATTAAAAAGGGAGATGTAGTTATAGAAAGTAGTGAATATGGGCACTATGCAGGAGAGCTACAAATTGCTTTAAATGATATGAAAAATAGTGGTAAATCAAATGTTTTAGGTCATATAAAGGAAGAAGAAATATTCATTTTAGATTGTATTAGACCATGGCAAAAATTTAACTTCAACTTAATTAAATAATTGGAGGTTAATCTATGTATTTTTTAGGAATAGATGGTGGTGGAACTAAGACTTGTTTTACGTTAATAAATGAAACTGGAAATGTTATTAATAGAGTTATAAAGGGAACTTGTCATCCAACACAAATAGGATTTGAGAATTTAGAAAAATTACTGAGAGAAGGATTAGAGGAAATAATAAGTTCTAGTAATATTTCTAAAAAAGAAATTACAAAAAGTTATCTAGGATTAGCAGGCTATGGAATAGTAAAAGAAATTGCAGAAGGAATAGCAAAGGTAGTTTCAAGAGTATTTAATGGAATGGACTATATCTTAAATAATGATGTTAGAGTTGCAATAGCAGGGGCACTAGCTGGTGAAGATGGAATAAATGTTGTTGCAGGCACAGGTTCAATAGCATTAGCACTAAAAGATGAAAAAGTTCTAAGATGCGGTGGATGGGGTTACTCCATAGGTGATGAAGCTTCAGCATATTGGATAGGTAAAAAATCATTAGCATTATTTAGTAAGCAAAGTGATGGAAGATTAAAAAAAGCACCATTATATGAAATATTTAAAAAAGAACTTGAGTTAAAGACTGATTTTGAAATAGTTTCCTATGTAAATGAAAAATTAAAAGGTGATAGAGGAGAAATAGCAAAGCTTGCTAGATTATGCTCTGATGCCGCTGAATGTGGAGATGAAGGTGCAATAGCAATCTTTAATGAAGCTGCAAAAGAAATGGCAGAAATGATAAAAACTCTATTAAAAAATTATGATGAAGATATGGTTAAGGTTTCATATACAGGCGGAGTATTCAAAAGTGGGGAATTAATCCTAAAACCATTAAGAGAATATTTAAAGGGACATAATGCTGAACTAGTAGAACCAAAGCTAAGTCCAGATTTAGGAGCTTGCTTATTAGCATATATAAGTTCTGGAAATAAAGTCACTGAAGAAGCAATAGAAGAAATGAAAAAATAAAAAGAGAAATTCTTAGGAGTTTCTCTTTTTAACTTTCTAAACTCCGTAGGAGTTTTTTCACTAATTTTTTAATTGAAATTTGAAATATATATTTCAAATAAATTTTCATTTCTTCATTATTAATTATGAACTATCAATTGCCATTGCTCATTATCAATTTTCAATTATTCATTGTTAATTACATGAAGTCATAGTCTATAGTAATAACACAATTATATTGAGGGTGCTCTTTTTTTATTGCATCCTTTATATCTACTAGCATTTTTTCTTGTTTCTTCTTATTACCTGATTCGGCTGCTTCTAATACTATATCAAATATTAGGTTTTTTATTTCACCTTCACCAACTATTCTGAAATCATGCATTGATTTTATTTCAGGATATTTTCTAAGTATTTTTTCAACATAATCCCATGCTTCTTTAATTTCATCAGTTATAACACAAATTGGATCCATGTGTATAACTAAATGTAAATTAAGATCTCTTGAAACTTCTCTTTCTGCTTTATCTATCACATTATGAATTTCCATTATATCTATATCAGATGGAATTTCGGCATGGAGTGAAGCTATAATTCTTCCAGGACCATAGTTATGAACTATAAGATCATGAACACCTGAAATATGTGGATAAGATAATACTTTTTCACAGATTTCACTTACAAGCTCAGGATCTGGAGCTTCTCCAAGTAATGGATTTAATGTTTCTTTTACTAATCCAAAACCTGCATATAAGATAGCCAGAGCTACAAATACACCTATATATCCATCAATAGGAAAGCTTGTGAATTTTGCTAATAAAAATGATATTACAACAGTGCTAGATGTAAAAACATCACCAAGTGCATCAGTTGCAGCAGCCTTTAAAGCAGATGAATTTATTTTATTTCCTATAAATTTATTAAAGGATGATAACCATACTTTAAAACCAATTGAAACTAAAAGTAATATAAATGGAACAAGTTCAAAAGTTATGACTTCTGGATTTAAAATTCTTTCAACAGATGACTTAACAAATTGTACTCCTACAAGCATTACCATAAAGGCTACTAAAAGAGCAGATAAATATTCTATCCTACCATGTCCAAAAGGATGCTCTGCATCAGCAGGCTTGTTTGACATTTTAAAACCAATTATGGTAATTATAGATGATGCTGCATCAGATAAATTATTAAATGCATCAGCAGAAATGGCAATAGAGCCAACTAACATTCCAACTGAAAATTTTATTAAAAATAAAATAAAATTTATTATGATTCCAACAATTCCACCTAAGGTTCCATAAGAATTACGAACCATTGAATCCTTTGTATTTTCACTATTTTTAATGAAAGATTTAACTAGAAATTTAGAAATCATCTTATCACTCCTATCTATATAATATTTTCCCAATGAAGTGGTTATCTATTCAATAATAATTTTTAACTGTATTTACATTACTCTTATACATATAATCATTATTATATACTAAAATATACTAATTTCAATTAGAATAAATTCAATAAATATACTTACATTATTTAATATATTAATTCCATTCTTTGCAGCATTATATTCCTAATAAATGTATAATATATATATTATTATTATTATTACGCAATTGTATTAAAGAACTAAATCGCTAAAAGCGACGGCAGATGGCAGTGATTAAACTTAATTTTATATGGAAAAAATAAGAAGTGAAGTTTCTTTCTCAAGGAATCTTCACTTCTCACATTTTATACACCTTTTAAGGAGTGATAAAATGTATCAAAAAATTGAAAAAATGATTAAGGATTTAGAACTTCGTGGTCGTAGTAAAGATACTATTAAAAATATGGTCTGTACTATGAGATGTTTTTCTAAATTCTATAATCAATCACCTGAAATGTTAGGTGAAAAGGAAATTATCCAATATCTAGATTATTGCATTAATGTTAGAAAATTATGCAGAGGGACTGTAAATTATATCAATAGTACTCTAAAATTCTTTTATGTTGTGACACTTGAAAGATCCTGGAGTGATTTAAGAGTTCCAAGGCTTAGATATGATAAAAATTTACCTAATTATTTAACTAAGAAAGAAGTAAAACTTTTATTGGAATCTACTACTTATTTAAAGCATAAAGCAATATTATCAACCATATATTCTACCGGCTTACGCGTTAGCGAAGTTATAAATTTAAGAATATCTGATATTATAAGTGCTGAAATGAAAATTAGAGTTAGAAATGGCAAACGAAACAAAGAAAGATATACTTTATTATCACAGAAAAACTTAGAGTTATTAAGACTGTATTGGAAGAAGTTTGGATATAAAAATTACTCTCCTAATGATTACTTATTTATATCAAGACAAACAAAGAAAAAGCTAACTAGTCGTGGAGTTCAAAGTGCAATTGAAAAAGCTGTGAAAAATTCAGGAATAAGTAAAAAAGCTACTCCACATACTTTAAGACATTCTTTCGCCACCCATCTAATGAATGATGGTGTTGATTTAGTAACTATCCAAGCTTTAATGGGACATTCAAATATGAAAACAACCTCAATATATTTACATGTAAGAGATTATAAAACATTAAATATAAAGAATCCATTAGATACATTGGAGTAGTTTCATGAATTCACTTCAACATATTATGGAATTACACGGTGAATCTTATACTAAATCAAAAAAATTACCATCTAATATTCTAAAAGCATTATATTCTATTAAAGATTGTAGAACTGCTGCGCTTGGCGGCCATGTATATGAGTGCGACCAGTGCGGAGAAACAAAGGTTTCCTATAATTCTTGTAGAAATCGTCATTGCCCTAAGTGTCAGTCTTATGCTAAAGAAATATGGATTTATGAGAGAAGTCAATCGTTGTTACCAACTCACTATTTTCATATTGTTTTTACTATACCAGAACAATTAAATTCTTTAACTTTATTTAATCAAAAAGAAATGTATTCTATCCTTTTTTCAGCTGTTTCCGAAACTTTGCTAGAATTAGCAAAGGATAAGAAATATTTAAATGCTGATATAGGATTTACAACAATTTTGCATACTTGGGGTCAAAACTTAATGTTTCATCCTCATATACATTGTATAGTACCCGGTGGAGGATTAAGTACAGACAACAGTAAATGGATAAAGTCAAAGAAGAAATTCTTTATTCCTGTGAAGGTGCTTTCAAAAAAATTTAGAGGAAAATATTTATTTTATTTAAATGAACTTTACAAAAATAATAAGATGAAATTTCCAAACAGTATTAAAGAATTTCAATTTAAAGAAGTCTTTAATGTATTTAAAGATAATTTATACAAAAAAGAATGGATTGTTTATAGTAAAGCACCTTTCAGTAGTGCGGAATATGTATTGCAATATTTAGGTAGATACACTCATAGAGTAGCAATATCAGATAATAGAATTATTAAAGTTGATGAAGAAAAAGTTATATTTAAGTGGAGAGATTATAGAGATAAAAATAAAGAAAAAGTAATGACCTTAAAACCAGAAGAATTTATCAGAAGATTTTCAATGCATGTATTACCAGATAGATTTGTAAAAATAAGACATTACGGTATTCTAGGAAATAGAAATAAAAAACTAAAATTTAAGCGCTGCATAGAGATCTTTAGGATTAAACCAAAAGATTTTGAGAATCTATCGTCAGCGGAGCTATTTTTTAAATTAACAGGAATAAATATAGGTAAGTGTAGTAAATGTGAGAATGGAAATTTAATAAAAATAGAGAAAATCATGCCCAGAAGTGCTTCCCCACCATAAATAAAAGTAAAAGTAAATAAGCACTTGATTATGGGGAGGGGGATGCTATATACTAAAATAAGATATAACCTTAATTTTCCAAATACGAACTGCAGAATATTAAGTGAATTATATAAATTATAAATTTAAAACATGGTCGTGAATTTTTGAATCCCCATACGGGGCGGCAGCTTTTAGCGACTTCGTTCTAGTAATTGATTGCGATATTTAGATGCATATATTTAACTTTAACCAAGTTTAAACCACTTGTAAATGCTTATATATATGCTATTTTTTTAACTCAACATCGCAATCAAGCCAACTCAAATTGCGTAATAAGTGATTTTATCGATTCATTAATTTTAATTTTAGAAGGAGATAAAAATGATTAAAAATAATATTAAGGCTCTATTAATTCATATAGTGATTAGCATATTATCATTTATAATTTCTATGCTTTTTCATACTCATGCTGCGAAGTGGGTATCCGAGGAAGCTGCTAATCAACATCATTTTTCTATGCTTGGAGCTTCTTTTTTAATTATTATAGTTTTATTATTTTTATACTATCATTTCAGCATGAAGTTTTTAACCAATCAATCATCTATCATAAAAAACATCTTATCATTTAGTATAATTGGGTTAATAGGCATAGTTTTATGGTTCATTGCGTTTTCTATTGATTTAACAGGTGGAACTCAAATTCTACTAAATTCAGAATTATGGCAGTTGTATAGTTTATATTATGGATACTGCGTGTCCCTAGTTTATGAAATAAGCACCACTAATCCTTACATTATGCTTGTATTTGGCATCTTGCCGATTATTGTTATGTATATTGGAGTAAAAAAGTCTAGAATTACGAGACAGAAACAATAAGTAGTTAGTTCAAAATAGTAAACTATTACGAACTAAAGACCAGTGAGTTAGAAATCTCTGGTCTTTTAAATTCTATATATATTATCAACATTATTTTAAAATAGAGCCTATTTAAAAAAACTAAAATAATAAGCTTGATATATATGATAGATAGTAAATTTTATATAAAAATATTATTGACAAAAGTAAAATAAATGGTTTGAAAGGATATAACGTTTCGTTATATTCTTTGTCAATACATGCTCTCAATTAGAAAAACTACTAGGTCAAGAGTTTTGGTTAACTCGCTACGCTCAAACAAACCAACAAGACTAAGGTCTAGTAGCTTTTCATTCACCAAGTACTTCTAATTGTTCGCTATATGCTTATTCAAGAGTCTATTTATCTTCACCAACTTATATTTTAACACTTTAAACCATTAAATGAAGAATTAGCCTCATTAATAGATATCATTAAGTTTAAGTAGTAATTTATTACATAAGTATATTTTCATAAATATGGTATAATAGTATTAATCTTTACTTTAGGAGGAATTAAAATGGAAAAACAACTAGCATTAGATTTAATAGACTTTTTATATAAAAGTCCAACTGCATATCATTCAGTTAAAACTATAAAAGAAGAGTTAGATTCAAATGGTTTTAATGAAGTAAAAGAAAATGAAAAGTGGGACTTAAAAAAAGAAGGAAAGTATTATGTTATAAAAAATGATTCAGCTTTAATAGCTTTCACTGTTGGTAATGGAGATATTGAGGAAGATGGATTTAGATTAATCGGTGCTCATACTGATTCACCTGGATTTAGAATAAAAGCAAATCCAGAAATGGTTTCAGAAGGTAAGTATCTAAAGCTTAATACTGAGGGATATGGTGGACCAATACTTTATACATGGTTTGATAGACCATTAGGTTTAGCTGGAAAAGTTACATTAAAAGGTAAATCACCTATAAGTCCAGAAGTTAAGCTTGTTAATATTAATAAACCAATTCTTATAATACCAAGTGTTGCTATTCATATGAATAGAGCTGTTAATGATGGATTTGCAGTAAATAAGCAAAAGGATACATTACCTTTATTAAGCTTAATAAACGAAAAGTTTGAGAAAAATGGATATCTAGTTAATCTTTTAGCTGAAGAATTAAAGGTGGATGCAAGTGAAATATTAGGCTTTGACTTAGGGTTACATGAAGTAGAAAAAGGATGTTTAGCAGGATTAAATGAAGAATTTATATCATCAGGAAGATTAGATGATATGTGGATGGTTTATGCAGGAATTAAAGCATTGATAGATAGTAAAACTAATAAATCAACTAAGGTTATGGTTTGTATAGATAATGAAGAAATTGGAAGCCTTACAGCTCAAGGTGCTAATTCAGCATTATTATTAAATATATTGGAAAGAATAACTTTAGCTTTAGGAAAAGATAGAGAAGGCATGCATAGAGCATTATCAAATTCAATAATGATATCTGCAGATTTAGCTCATGCTGTACATCCAAATGCTGAAGAAAAACATGATCCAACAAATAGACCTGTTTTAGGTAATGGACCAGTATTAAAGACTGCAGCATCAGGAAGTTATAGTACTGATAGTTACAATGCAGCTATATTTGAAGGCCTTTGTAAATCAGCAGGAGTTCCTTATCAAAAGTTCTTTAATAGATCAGATGTAAGGGGTGGAACTACTATAGGACCAATAACATCATCATTATTAACAATTCCAGTTATGGATATGGGTGCACCATTACTTTCAATGCATTCTATAAGAGAGTTAGCAGCTGTAAAAGATAATTATTATACTATTAAACTGTTTACTGAATTTTTTAATATTTAATAAGCAAATAATTAGCACAATAGTTATGTAAAATTATTAGATTAGGATAATGAAGTGAAATCTTTATCCTAATCTTTTTATTTTTAATAAAAACATATATCTGAAATAAAATAAAATATTTTTGCTAAAGGTATTGAAATATTATTTCAATAGTGGTAATATAATATTGTGATGAAAACGTCGTCAAAAAGCTAGAAATTTATACTTTATTTCGGAGGTATTTATATGAATAAAATAAACTTAGAAAAATTAACAACAGAAAGTAGAAATCAAGATACCATAGATATAGACAAGGTTTCAACCTTAGAAATGGTAAAAAAAATTAATAATGAAGATAAAAAGGTCGCAGAAGCAGTTGAAGCAGAATTACCAAAGATTGCAAAAGCTATAGATGGAATAGTAGAAGGAATGCATAAAGGGGGTAGATTAATCTATATAGGAGCAGGAACTTCAGGAAGACTTGGAATATTAGATGCATCTGAATGCCCACCTACATATGGGGTATCAGAAGAGTTGGTTCAAGGAATTATAGCAGGGGGACAAGAAGCTATTTTTAGAGCTAAAGAAGGTGCTGAAGATTCAAAAGAGTTAGCTGTAGAGGATTTAAAGTTTAAGAATCTAAATGAAAATGATACAGTTGTTGGATTAGCCGCATCAGGAAGAACACCTTATGTAATTGGTGGATTAAATTATGCAAATGAAATAGGTGCATTAACTGTAGCAGTTACATGTAATGCTGATTCAGAGGTTTCAAAAGCAGCTAAGATTTCAATCGCTCCAGTAGTAGGACCAGAAGTAATAACAGGTTCAACAAGATTAAAATCTGGAACAGCTCAAAAATTAGTTCTAAATATGTTATCTACAGGAACAATGATTAAACTTGGAAAAGTTTATGGAAACTTAATGGTAGATGTAAGAGCAACTAATGAAAAGCTAGTTGAAAGAGCAAAAAAGATAGTTTGCGAAGCAACTGGAGCACAAAGAGAAGAAGCAGAAAAAGTATTAACAGAAACAAACTTCGATGTTAAGCTTTCAATATTTATTATATTATCAAAGCTAAATAAAGATGAAGCTAAAGCTATACTTGATAATAATAATGGATATATAGCTGAAGCATTAAAGAATGTATAAAAATTTAAATTTAAAATGGAGGGACGTAAAATGACAAATGCTGAAATAGCTAAAAATTTAGTTGAATTAGTAGGTGGAAAAGAAAACATAAAATCTGTAGCGAACTGTATGACTCGCTGCAGATTAGAACTTAGAGATTACTCAAAAGCTGATATCGAAAAGATTAAAAAGTCAGAAGGTGCCTTAGGAGTAGTTAATGCAGAAGGACAATTACAAATAGTATATGGTCCAGGTAAGGTTAATAAAGTAACAGCAGAAGTTAGTAAAATAGTTGGAAAGCCAGTTGTTTTAGGAGAAGATGCTGTTAAGGCAACAAAAGAAAAATTAAAAGCAAAAAATGATACTAAGTTTAAAAATATACTTAAAAAATTAGGAAACGTATTTATTCCTTTAATACCTTTATTCGTAGCATGCGGACTTGTTTTAGCAATTAATAATATTTGTGGTGTACAATTTGGCGATGCATATAAGACAACTACAGCAGGTCAAATTATCGGACTTATAGGTAACGGTGTATTCTCAATTCTTTCAATTTTAGTAGGTGTAAATGCAGCTAAGGAATTTGGCTCAGATATGCCAATGATGGGTGGAGTATTAGGTGGAATACTTTCATCAGCAACATTAGCTAACATTACTCTTTTGGGTAAACCTTTAACACCAGGTAGAGGCGGTATTATTTCAGTTATATTAGTTGTAGTTTTAGCAGTTTATATAGAAAAGGCTTGCAGAAAGTTTGTACCAGATGTGTTAGATTTATTTGTAACACCATTACTTACATTAACTTTATCAGTATTAGCAGCTTTATTTATTCTTCAACCAGTTGGTGGATTTATTTCTGACTCAATAGGAGCTATAGTTGCTCAAACAATTGCATCAGATAATATGTTTGTATCAGTAATTTCAGGAGCAGTTTCAGGAGCATTATTCTTACCATTAGTTATGACAGGAATGCACCAAGCATTAACTCCAATACATGCAGATTTAATAGCAAATGTAGGATATACAGTATTACTTCCAATATTAGCAACAGCAGGTATGGCTCAAGTTGGAGCTACTATAGCAGTTCTTAGAAGAACAAAAAATGAAAGATTAAAGAAGACAGCTAAAAATGGATTAGTACCAGGATTCTTAGGAATTGGAGAACCATTAATATATGGTATAACTTTACCACTAGGAAAACCATTCTTAGGCGCTTGTTTAGGAGCTGGAGTTGGTGGAGCTATAATGGCATTCCTAAAAGTTGGATCAGTTGCAATTGGAGTTTCAGGATTACCACTTGCATTATTAATAGCAGATGGAAAAATGCTTGTTTTCTTAATAGGAGTACTTGTATCATATGTAGCAGGATATTTATTTACAGAAATGCTTGGATTTGAAGATCCAGTAGAATAAGAAATAACCAATAATTTATAAAAGATAATTAGGGAAATAACTCAGCGAGATGAGTTATGAAAAATAGATTAAAAGGCTGTCGAGGACAGCCTTTTAATTTAAAATATAGAATTTTAAATTCTATTAGTATTTAATACTAAAATATTTAAATTTAGAGGGTGTGAAATGGGTAATAATTTAGAATCTATAGGTCAAACAAAAGTTGAAGATAAAAGCAAATTAGAAGAAAAGACATCTCAAGTAATAGCAGATACTAAATGGTCTGATACAATGAAAATACATTGGAATCATAGAGTATATCTTCCTAAAGAGTATGAGGAAAAGTTAAACAAAAAGTATCCAGTGCTTTATGTTTTACATGGATGGGGTGGAAATGTTACTAATACAACTGATGAAACTAGAATAGATTCAAAATCAATACTAGATAAGTTAATTGGTGATAAAGAAATTGAACCTATGATAGTAGTATTTGTAGATGGATTTAATAGTTATTATGTAGATGGTCCAACTTTTAAAATGAAGAGTGCAATAATTAATGATTTAATTCCATTAATAGATTCTAAGTATAGAACTTTAAGCAATAAAAATAATAGAGCTATAGCGGGAATTTCTATGGGTGGATTTGGATCATTGAGTATTGCATTAAGTAATAGTAATATGTTTTCTTCAGTTGGTTTAATGTCACCAGCAATTTGGGATGTTATAGAAAAAGATAACAGTATTTATGGGAGTCCATTAGAAGAGAAGTATTATGAGAATTCATATAAAAACTTGATTGAAAAGGTTAAATCAAAAGATATAGATATTTTTGTTTATTATGGAAAGGCAGATGAAGTAATAAACTATAAGAACATTAAAAACTTTATTAGTTTTATTAAAAACTTTGGATTTAATGTAAAATATGAATGTGAAGATCAAGGGACTCACGCTTGGCCAACGTGGAGAGAAATGTATCCTAAGGTATTGAAGGATATAAGTAATAACTTAAAAAAGTCTAAATAAAAATGAAAGAATGAAGAAATGAAAGAGTGAAAAAGTTAAGGATAAAATCTTTTATTTTAAGTTCTAAATTATTCACTTTAAATTGTGACAAATTATTATCCTTAACTTTTTCACTAGTTCACTTTTAATTATAAATTCAATTAAGGAGAGTGTTAATATGAGTTATGGATTTTCAGTTTATTTTGGATTAGATAATACTAAGGAAGAAAATATTCAATTGCTAAAGGAGGCTCATAGCTTAGGCTTTAGTAGAATTTTTACTTCTCTTCATATACCAGAGGCTAATTATGAAGTTTTAAAGAAAGAAGTTAGAGAATTTTTTGCTTTAGCTAAGGAATATGATATGGACATAATTAGTGATATATCACCTAATACTTTTAAATTTTTAGATTTAGAAGACATGGATTTAAATGGTTTAAGGGATATGGGAGTTAAAACTATAAGGATAGATTTTGGCTATAGTGAAGAAGATATAGCTAAAATGAGTAGAAATGAATATGGAATTAAAATTCAATTAAATGCTTCAACTATTACAGAAGAGTTTTTTGATGAACTTGATAAATGGTCACCAGATTATAGTAATGTAGATGCATTGCATAATTTCTATCCAAGAGTTGGAACTGCAATTTCAGAAGAATGTATGATAAATAAAAATAATATCCTTAGTAAAAGAAATATAAATCCTTGTGCCTTTGTACAATCAAATAACAGAAAAAGAAGCCCATTAAAGGATGGATTGCCAACTCTTGAAGATCATAGGGGGATGGAAGTAAGAGAAGCTGCTAATCATTTATTTGCTTTAGGAAATAAATCTGTTTTTATAGGAGATTCTCTTCCTAGTTTAGAAGAACTAAAGGATTTAGCTTCTTTAGATCCAAATACTATAGAGTTGGATATAGAAGTAAAAACTAAAGATAAAGTAATACTTAGAATTCTAGATAAAGTTTATACAGCCAGAACAGATGAGGCTAGAGATGCTATTAGAGCAAGTGAAAGTAGATTAATATTAAATGGTGATGTTATTGAGCCATTTAATACAGTAAATAAGAAATTTGGAGATATTTCAATAGATAATAAAGACTATATGAGATATATGGGTGAACTTCAAATATTAAAAACAAATCAAGATGAAGATTTTAGAACAAATATTGTAGCTTCTATTTTACAAAAAGATATATATTTATTAAAATATATACAAGGTGGAAAGAAATTTCACTTTAATATAGTTAATAAATAAATCAAAGAATAGTAGGGTGTGAAAATGAACGTATTGCAGTATATAAAACAGAACTTCGAGAGCTTTACAGATAGAGAAAAATTAATAGCTGAGTACTTACTTAGCAATAAAAAAAGCATTATAGGTATGTCAGCAAAGGAAATAGGAGATATTACAAATACTTCAGCTCCAACAGTTGTAAGATTTTCAAAAAAGATAGGCTTTGATTCACTTAATGAAATGAAATTACAGCTATCAATAAACTTGCAAAGTGATGAAGAAAATACAGATTTTGAATATCTACATGGTGATTTATCAACCAAAAATATAATTCATGGTATAAAGAAATCAATAGATTCAATTATGAATCAAACAATTAGTACTTTAAAAGAAGAGGAATTGGAAAAAGCTATAGATGTTCTTAATGGTGCTAAAAATATATATATATTTAGCGTAGGAGTTTCTAGTTTGGTAGGAATGGACTTTTATTATAAGTTAAGTAGAATAAATAAGAGATGTATTGCACATTCTGATACACATCTTCAAATTACATCCTCAGCACTTATGGAAAAAGGAGATGTAGCAATAGCTATATCTTATTCTGGAGAAACAAAAGAAGTAATAAAATGTGCAGAAAATGCTAAAAAAGCTAAAGTTCCAGTTATAGCAATTACAAAAGCTAGTATAAACAATACATTAGCAGATATATCAGATATAGTACTGCAAGTACCTTTTGTAGAAAAGACTTTAAGAGAAGGTGCAATGAGTTCAAGAATATCACAACTTTCAATAATAGATATGCTGTTTATAGGAATGGCAAAAACAAACCTAAAAGGCGTAGAAGAAAAACTTAGAATAACAAGAAAAGCTGTGGAAGAACTTAAGAATTAGTGAAAGAATTAAGAAATGAAAGAATGAAAATTTATTTGAAATAGAGATTTCAAATTTCAGTGAAAGAATAGAATTCAACTAATAATTGACAATGTATAATGGATAAAAAGAGAAATTCGAAAGAATTTCTCTTTTTATTTTTTATAATTCAACGTAGGTTAATTATTACCCGAATTTTAAATTTAAAATTATAAATTATATCGGCAATTCTTTCACTCTTCTTTTATTATTATATAGTATTTATCTTCGGTTGATTCTTCAGTTGAAACATTAATAAAATTAATTTTATTAATATCCCCATGTTTTAAGTGACCATTTGTCATTTGAGTTATTGCGAACTAAAATCCATTGCCATTCGCTGTAAGTTGTATTAGGATTTAGTGATCCATCCATACCAGAAGAACCTACATTAAAGTTTGATAATAAAATTATTGCTTCATCTGCATTATATTGTTTTGCCCATTCTGATTCTGAACGCCTACTTATATTTTCACCATACCATAAATCTGTTAATATACACCCTTTAAAATCTTTTTCAAATTTTTTCTTAACAATATTCATTGCATCTTTAATTTCCTCTTCACTATAAATTTCTGATTTTACAAAACCTTCACTAACATTATCTATGTTACCAACTTTGTAAGTATTAAGATAATAGATTATTATCCCTATTAAACATGCTGAAAGAGTGAGCATGATAAATTTATTTTTTTTCACTTAATTCTCCCCCTTTTATTTATACTTAATGAATTACTCAATATACTTATTCAGTATTCATATTATTATTATACAGTATCTATTATTAATGATTACTTAAAATGGAAAATTAACATTGTTAATATAAATAGTGCTTGAATACTTTTAAATTCTTTTATCTTAGCATAATTATGATATATAGTACTATAAACCATAAAATTTTTAATTATAATAGATTTTTTATAATATAAAGGAATTCGTCAATTTATGATATTTCATATAGTTTATTAATATTTACTGGACTACGTATAGTTGAAAAAGTATATAATAAATATGTGTATATAGCAATAAATGTATATTACCTTTTGGTGGGAGGTGAAAATAAGATGAAAAGAAATTTAAGTTTCGCAATTATAATTGGAATAGTTTTTTCGATAATGACAGGATGTGTAGTGAGAAATAAAAGTTCAGCACATAATACTATTAAAGAAGGTACTGAAATAAGTGATATTTATACTTATAATGTTGAAGATGATTTTAAAAGAATGAAATTAGAAATAAATCTAACTCTTAATAAAGGCAAAGTTAAATTTGAACTTAAAGACCCAAATGGAAATATACAATGGAGCGAGGAAGTTACAACTGATAAAGCTTTAAAAGAAATAAAAAGCTTTGATAAGGTAGTAGGGGAATGGACACTAACATTTGAAAATATTGATAACACAGGTGAAGGAGAATTCGACTTACAATTTAATAGACTCTAAAAATAATTGATAATTGAGGTTATAATTCAAAGAAGGTGAATTATAACCTCAATTTTAAATTCTAAATTTTAAATCATATCAACAATATTTTCATTTTTATTTATTAGATTCTGTTTTAAAAGAATGCTGGTATTATAGTGAGGGAAAAGTAGAGAATTAATTGTCAATTCTTAATTCATAATAGTTTAAAATTGCAAATTAGTTATTAATAATTTTATTAACTGTCATGCTATAAGTTAAGAATATAAATACAACAAGTATTGCTATATAACTAACTACTAAAAATATTTTTTCTTTGTTGGTCAAATTAACTCTATTACCTAATATCTTTCTATTCAAAAAAGCAAAAATAGGTATGACTAACCAAATAACATATATAAGTTCACGACTATGTAAATATGCGTATAACAACATAGTTAACAGACACAGTATTATAGAAAATGTTATTCGTTTTTTATAAACTATAGATTTCATATTATTAATCCCCTTATTAAATTCGTAATAAATTACAATTACTAATTAATATATATATTAATTTCATATAAAATAGAATAATACAAATCTTGGTGTTAAATTCATAAACTTCTTTCATAATTCAACGAAGATGAATTATGAAAGAAGTTATTCATTGTCCATTGTCAATTATCCATTGTAATTCAGCTCATCTGAATTGTTTCTGAAATTATTTTATTCCTCATTTTTATCCATAAAGTTCTGTTTTAAAATAATGTTGGTATTGAAATATAAAAAGCAGTCAATTAATTGGTCCCTTATAATTCTTAATGCATTAGGATTACCAATTTATTTAAAATACTAAGTGTTTTTTCGTATCATATTCTTTATGTTGAATTGAAACATCTTTGAGCCATTCATTTACTTGTTCTTTATAGAAATATAATTTATTATCTACTATAAAATAAGGAAACATAATACCCATATAACTTCCGTTTGAGTTTAGCATATTTTTTTCTATGCTAATTATATCTTGAACTTCTTCAACTGTCATTTCAAGATAGTTGGCAACTTCAGATATAGTCATAACACTATTATTTGAAATTATCTTTTCTGTTTGTATATTAGTTATCTTTTGCATTGAATATCCTAAATAAATCAAACTTAATAGCATACAAAATGTAAGTATAATTATTGATATTGGTATTAATTTATTATTTTGCAAACTACATCCCACCCTTTAGTGTAATTAATATATATTAATTATACATTAATTACAAATATAAATTCCATAAAAAATAAAATAATACATATATTAGTGGAATATTTCTGAACTTCTTTCATAATTCAACGAAGGTGAATTATAACCTATTTAATTTTTATTTTAAAAGTAGACGAACAATTTCATTTTTAATTTTTTCTTTCAATTCTTTTCTTTGCTCCTCATCTGGTCTTGTGGATTCATCAAATAATTCCTCGTTTGATAATTGATATACAGAGCTAATTATAGGTGTATCACCTTTTACTCTCGGATATAAGTGCCAATGAATATGAGGACATCCATTTCCAAGCAATTCATAGTTCATCTTATCTGGTTTAAATATGTTAGAAATAGCCTCAGCTACTAGAGACATTTCTTCAAGATGTTTTATTTTAAAAGAATGTTCTAAGTTGTGTAATTCAGGACCATGCTCTTTACAATTAAAAACAGTATATCCCCTAAACCTTTGAAACCATCCTAAAACTACATACCCTGTTTCAAGTTCCATAATAAAATATGGGTCATCCTTAATGTTTTTTTGATTTTCACACATTTTACAGCTCATTTTATAACCCCCTACCGAAATATTAATTATATTCAATTCTACTTATTTAAAAGAGTTTTTTACTAAGTGTATCATTAATATCCTCAATCATGGATTTCCCAATAACTATCTTTAGTTTCTTTTATTAATATATAATCATAGTTTTTTTCTCATCTTTCTATTTGTACATCTATCAGCACAGGCTACTAAAAGTATAAGTAAATTATAGTACTATTAATAAAATTGAAATTTATTTATTAATTACTACTTTACCATCTGAATCTAATAATGGTGTCATTCCATTCATACCAGTTCCAACAGTAGTCAAGTAATTAACTCCTGTTATAGTATCTACGACGATGTATATTGCTCCAAATCCCAAGGATTGTTCCTCTTTAATAATAAATCGCTTTTCTTTTTTTTCTTTTCCAAACATTACAATGCCTCCTTAAAATTCTAATTTATCAATTAGTTTAAAAATAAAACTACTAGACTTATAATACAAATTCTCATTAATATATATTCTAATTATATATTAATTGCAGTTATAAATTCCATAAAAAATAAAATTATATAAATAATGGTATAATATTTATGAACACATTCATCAATTTTTTTATTCCTTAATTTCTTAAATATTTCATTGAAAATAAATTGATTGGAAATTTATCACAATACATAATTTTTTTAAGAGGGAGCGGGAATATGATAAAAAGGAATTTAGGTTTATCAATAATAATTGGGATAATTTTATTCATGATGACAGGATGTATAGTAAGAAACCAAAGTTCAGCACATAATACTATTAAAGAAGGTATTGAGATAAGTGATATTTATACTTATAACGTTGAAGAAGATTTTAAGGGGATGAAATTAGAGATAAATTTAATCATTACTAAAGGCAATGTTAAATTTGAACTTAAAAACCCAAATGGAAATATACAATGGAGTGAGGAAGTTACATCTGATAAAGCTTTAAAAGAAACAAAAAGCTTTGATAAGGTAGTAGGGGAATGGACACTAATATTTGAAAATATTGATAACACAGGTGAAGGAGAATTCGATTTGCAATTTATTAGACTGTAAAAATGAAAAATTGACAATTGATAATTAAGGAATAAACTCTTGCGAAGTTTAGGAAATTAATATTTTTTATAAATTGAGAATTAAACATAATGATATGTATTAATGAGATTAATTCTTCAATTGAAAATTTTAATTGCCAAAGATAGTTGGCGAAGATAAATAGAATATGTGAAATAAGCATATAGCGAGTAACTAGAAGTACTTGGTGAGGGAAGAACTGCTAGGCCTTAGTGTTGTTGGTTTGTTTGAGCGTAGCGAGTTAACCAAAACTCTTGGCATAGTAGTTTTTCCGAGCCTAGTACTTCTTTGCTAAGCTATTTAGCTTATGGAACATATCTATTTATCTTCGCCTTTATATTAGCAATTTCACTTTTTCACTCTTTTATTTCTTTTTGAGTAAAATTCTTCAATATTGTAAATAATAAACTTATCCTATTTTTAAAAATGCCTTAAACCAATGAGTAAGGAGATGAGAAAGTTTATGAAGGATGAGATTTTAAACAGTAGTAGAAGAACTGTGCTCACAGAGTTAAATGAAGCATTCAAGGGAATTGTCCATAACCATAGATATTTAAATAAACTTGTTAAACACGGGGAGGATGTTATTTCTTCTGCTGAATGGTTGCTTGATAATATATATTTAATAGAAAAAGAATATAAGACAATTAAGTTTAATTTGCCAATTAATTATTTTAATAATCTTCCTATTAGCGATATTGATGGGATTAATTATCCAAGAATTTATGCTTTGGCTAAGAATTATATAGGAAAGAGTCAAAATATAATTGAAGAAAATGAGCTTATAAAGTTTATAAATGAGCAGAGTGAAATATTTACAATAGGGGAGTTATGGGCATTTCCATTAATGCTTAGAGTTGCACTTATAATTAATTTAGGAGTTATAACTAATGATATGGTAGTTCTTCAAAAGCAACGTTTAGGAGCTAAGGATTTAGCTAATACAGTTATAGACTCATATAGTAATGGAAAGATAGATATATTGCTTTCTAAATTAGAAGATAAGTATCCATTAAGGAATAATAAAATAGATAAAGGCGAAGAATCAAATACTAATTATATGGGAGACGATGAAAGTCTTCATGATGGATTATTTTCTCCAGAATTTATAGATAAGTTTTTCAGTATATTAAGAGACAATTCAGTAGAAGATGAGAGAATATATAAGTTTGCGCTAGATAGATTAAAGGAAAAGGAAAATACAAGCTTTGAAAAGGAAATATTAAAGGACCATATAAGAGAAGGAAATATAGCAACATCTATAGGGATAACTATAAATTCTTTAAGAGTAATGGATTCTATCAATTGGAAAAACTTTTTCGCTGAAACATCAAATATAGAAAAGATATTAAAACAAGATCCAGCAAATATTTATAATGATATGGATTTTGAAACAAAAGATTATTATAGGCACAAGATAGAAGAAATATCTAGAAAGACTAATATAAAAGAAATAGAATTGGTTAAAACTGCATTAGAGCTTGGTAGTTTACATTTAGAAAGCAAAGATTCATATAAGAGGCATATAGGCTATTACCTAGTAGATGATGGAATAGAAGATCTCTTAAAGAGATTTAATATAAATAAGAATATAGATAAGAGAATGTCAAAGGCAACTTATTTATCAACCATATTTTTAGGAACAATATTAATAGATTTAGTAGTAATACTTTTAACATATTTAATACCATTGAATTTTAGTATAGGTCAATATTTTTTAGCATTCATTTTAATGATAGTTCCATCTAGTGAAGTAGTGATATCATTACTAAATTGGTTTATAGCAAAAGTAACACCTGTTAGCTTTATACCTAAGATGGATTATTCAAATGGAATTCCAGATAGTGAAAAAACTATAGTGGTAATACCTGCAATATTAAGCAATAGTAAAAGTGTAATTGATTTACTGAAAAAATTAGAAATATATTATTTAGCTAATAGAGATAAAAATATATTCTTTGCTTTACTTGGAGATTTAAGTGATAGCAGTAATGAAATTGAGGCACAAGATAAGGCTATAAATGATGAAGGCATAAGATTTGTAAATAAGTTAAATAAAAAATATGCAAAAGATGAAGAAGCTAGATTTTTCTTTTTAAATAGAAAGAGATTATATAATGACTCAGAGGGAGTTTACATGGGCTATGAAAGAAAAAGAGGAAAGCTCATGGAATTTATGGCATTAATTAGAGGAAATGAAAAAACTACTTATAATATAATAAGTAGCAATATAGAATCATTAAAAAGTGCAAAATATATAATTACATTAGATAGTGATACATTTTTACCTATAGGAAGTGCAAAGAAGCTTATAGGGGCTATGGGGCATATATTAAATACTCCATATATAGAAAATGAAGTTGTAGTTAGAGGATATGGTATAATGCAACCTAAAGTTGGTGTAAATTTAGAAGATAAGCATAAAACATATTTCTCAGAAATCTTTGCTGGAGATGCAGGAGTAGATGCTTATTCGACAGCTTCATCAGATACGTATCAAGACTTATTTGGAGAAGGTATATTTACGGGAAAAGGCATTATAGAAATAGATACTTTTTATAATATCTTAAAAGATGAAATACCAGAAAATAGAGTTTTATCACATGACTTAATTGAAGGAGTACTAACAAGATGTGCATTAGTAACAGATGTTGAAGTTATAGATGGATATCCATCAAGTTATTTAGCTAGTGCTTTAAGACTTCATAGATGGGTAAGAGGAGACTGGCAAATAGCAAGCTTTGCTTTTTCAAGGAAGATATCAACAATATCTAAATGGAAGATTATCGATAACCTTAGAAGGAGTTTACTTGCACCAAGTTTATTATTAGCACTTATTGGAGTATTAACAGTATTAAATGGAGCAGTTCAAGTAGCAGTGTTGCTATTTTTAGCTTTAATAACTCCATTAGTATTTACTGTAACTGATTTCGTTGTAACACCTAAAAATAAACTGATGGGAACATTTAAAACTTTAAAACAAATAATATTGATATTAAGCTTTATTCCATATCAAGCTTGGCTAATGCTTGATGCTATATTAAGAACAATTTATAGATTAGTTATATCTAAAAAGAATTTGCTTCAATGGAAAACTGCCGATAAAGTTGAGAAATCAGTTAAAAATACTTATATGTGGTATTATCAAAAAATGTGGATATCAATAGGAATAGCTTTAGTAGTATTACTACTTAGTTTAGATAATTCCATAGAAATTTTAATAGCCACATTGTTAATATCTATTCTTTGGGCTTTAGCACCTGCAATAGCATGTAAGATATCAAAAGAAGAAGTAGTTATAAGAGAAAGATTAGATATAGAGGATGAGGAGTTCTTAAGAGAAAGTAGTAGAAGAATATGGGCATATTATGAAGATTTTGTTAATGAAGAAAATAACTATTTAGCTCCAGATAATTTTCAAGAAAAGCCTTTTAAAGGAGTAGCTCATAGAACATCTCCAACTAATATTGGTATGGGACTAATTACTAATTTAACTGCTTATGATTTTGGATATATATCAATAGGGGAAGTTATTTATAGATTAGAATCAATATTAGATGGAATGAGGGGATTAGAAAAGTATAATGGTCATTATTTAAATTGGTATGATACCAAAACAAAAGAAGCACTATGGCCAAGATATGTATCAACAGTAGATAGTGGAAATCTTTTAGGATACTTGTGGATAATTAAAGAAACTATAAAAAGTTTTAGTAAAGAGCCAATAATAAGAGAAAAAGAAGTTTCAGCAATAAAGGATACATATGACTTAATTAGGAAAGATGAAAAAGAAGAGTTTTATGATGGATTACCTGACATTATAGATATAAAAGAATATAAAAATATATTGGTAGATGAGTTAAAAAGGATAAATGCTAAATTAGAAAAGAATGAAAAAAATGATGAAAAATCTAAAAAAGAATACTATTGGATAAAGAAATTAAAAAGAGAAATAGAAACAAAGATAGATTTTTATGATTTTATATTTGATGGTATAGAAAAAATAGTAATAGATTCATTTAAGAGTTACAAGGCTCCAAGTTTATTGCAACTTATAGATTTATTAGAAGATATAAAGAATGCTTCAGGCGAAGAGTTTAAGGAAATATTAAATAAAAAGGTAAGTAAGCTAAAGGAGTTTGATGAAAGGCTTAAATTTTTATCTTCTGAGATAGATAGCATTATGAAAGATATGAACTTTAAATTCTTATATAACGAAAATAGAGGCCTGTTTGCAATAGGATATAATGTTGAAGAAAAATCACTAGGAAATTCTTATTATGATTTAATGGCATCAGAAGCTAGAATTGCATCATTTTTAGCAATAGCAAGAGGTGAAGTGCCTAAGTCACATTGGTATAACTTAAGTAGGAATATGACAAAGGTCTTTGGTCAAAAGAGTTTAGTTTCTTGGAGTGGTACTATGTTTGAATATTTTATGCCATTCCAAATAATGAAGGATTTTAAAAATACTATATGGGATTTAACTTATTCTTCAGTTGTAAATGCGCAAAAGATATATGGCGAAAAGAAGAATATCCCATGGGGAATATCAGAATCTGCTTATTATGAATTTGATGTTGCTCAAAATTATCAATATAAAGCCTTTGGTGTACCTGGAATAGGTTTAAAGAGGGGCCTTGAACAAGAAGTTGTAGTATCTCCTTATTCATCTATAATGACACTTCCATATGATAAAAAGGGATCAATAGAAAATCTTAGAAGATTATATGATAATAAAGCTTATGGAAGATATGGATTTATCGAAGCAATAGATTATAGTGAAGAAAAAGCTAAGGATGAAGCTAAGGAAGTTAGATGTTATATGGTTCACCATTTAGGGATGTCTCTTTTAGCTCTAGATAATGTTATAAATAACAATATACTAAAAGAAAGATTTCATAGTATTCCAGAAATAAAGGCAGTAGAGCTTTTATTAAAAGAAAAGATTCCTCAAAATATAACATTTGAAAGAGAAGTTGATATAAGTAGTGTTAATAATAAAAAATTAGAAAAAGAAGACTTTATTCCAAGATTATTTAGAGGAAGCAGAAGAGAAAATCCAGAAGTCTTACTATTATCAAATGGAAGTTATTCTACGATGATTACTGATAGTGGTAGTGGATATTCTAAAAAAGATGGTATGACCGTTTATAGATGGAAGGGTGATAGCACGTCCGATTCAAGCGGAATGTTCTTTTATATAAAGAATTTAAATTCAAATGACTATTGGAGTGCTACTTATGAGCCATGCAAGGAAGATAATGATGATTATGTAGTGGAATTTACCCTTGATAAAGCCAAATACGAAAGAATAGATGGAAATATAAAAACTAATTATGAAGTTACAGTAGCTTGTGAGGATAACTTGGAAGTAAGAAAATTATCTTTAAAAAATACAGGCGAAAAACTAAGAACTTTAGAAATAACAAGTTATCTAGAAGTAACATTACAATCTTTTGAAGGTGATGCAGTACATCCAAGCTTTTCTAATTTATTTATAAGTACTGAATATGATGAAGAAACTAAAAGCTTAATAGGTAATAGAAGACCAAGAGCTGAAGGTGCAGTTACTCATTATATATTCCATACTATAGCTACTAATTTTGAGTTAGATGGTGATTTAACTTATGAAACATCAAGACTAAACTTTATAGGAAGAAATAGAAGCTTAAAATCACCAGAAGTTATGGATAATGATGCTCCACTTCAAAACACAGTTGGAACAGTACTAGATCCTATAATGAGTATGAGAAGTAGGATTACTTTGAGCCCTGGAGAAGAAAAGCAAATTTACTATTTAACAGGAGTTGGAGAATCTAAAGAAGAGGTATTAGAGCTTATTAAAAGATATAAAGAAGTTCCAATGATAGAAAAGAGTGCAGATGCTTTTAATTATTCTAATCAATTAGAACTTAAGCATATAGGAATTAGATCAGCACAGGCAAATATATATCAAAGCTTAGCTTCTTATATCTTATATCTACATAGTGGTAGAAAAAATAGAGAAGATTATATAAGAAATATAAGTATGAATCAAGAAAACTTGTGGGCTTATGGAATATCAGGAGATTTACCTATTATTTTATTAGCTATTGAAGGTGAAGATGATATAGATCTATTAAGGCAAGTTATAAATATGCACTATTATTTCAAGAACAAGGGAATAAAGTCAGATTTAATAATTTACAATGAAGAAGAAATATCATATGAAGAGCCACTTCAAAAAAATATTATATCAACAGTTAAAAATTCTGTTGAAAGAGAAAATATAAATAAATCAGGTGGTATTTTCATTCATAATAAGTCAACTATGGGAGATGATGTTAGAGACTTTATTATTGGTATTTCTAAACTATATATTAATTCACAAGAAGGAACCTTAGCTAATCAATTAGTAGAAGCTGTAAATTATAATATTGATGAATACAAAAATAATGAAGATATAGCTCCTATTAATAGAATAAAGGTAAATATAAATGAAAGTGATTATGTAAAGAACTTTGTGGATAAAGAAATAAATAAGAATGAACACTTAGAAAATATCTTAGAAAAGAATAAATTTAATAACTTAAATGAAGAAAAGCTAGAAAAATCATTAAGTCGAGAGGAGTACGATGAATTTAATGAATTTAATGACTTTAATGATTTTAATAAAGAAAAAGAGTATAAATTAGAAGAAGTAAGGAAAACTGAATTTGGAAATGAACATTTAAATGTTGGTGATTTAGAGTTCTTTAATGGATATGGAGGTTTTGATAAATCTGATAAAAGTTATGTTATAAGGCTTAAAGACTATGAAAATACTCCAGCACCATGGATAAATGTAGTTTCTAATAAGGATTTTGGATTCCATATTTCCGAGGTGGGTTCAACTTATACCTGGTGTGGAAACAGTAGGGAAAATAAAATAACGCCTTGGAGCAATGACTGGGTAATAGATCCAACAGGTGAAGCTTTATATATAAGAGATAATAATAGCGGAGCATATTTTACAATAACCCCTATGCCAATAAGAGATGGTGGAGAATATATTATAAAACATAGTTTTGGATTCTCTACATTCAAACATACTGCATATAACATAAGAGGTGAAATGAAAGTATTTTGCCCTCAAGATGAAAAGTTGAAATTATGTAAAGTATCTCTTAAGAATTTATCAAATGTAGATAAAAGTATATCATTGTTTTACTATGCTCAGTTAGTACTTGGTGTATATAATTATGGAAGTGCTAAATATATAAGCACCCATGTCCAAGGCCAATATATATATGGCCAAAATCCTTATTCAAAATATTTTGGTAAACTAAAAGCTTATTTGTCTATAAATGGTGAAGATAATCAAAGCTTTACCGGTGATAGAAAGAGTTTCTTAGGAGTTGGAGAAGAGTTAAGTAGTCCAGAAGCATTACTGAAAAATAAATTGAATAATGTATCTGGTAGTATCTATGATCCTTGTTTAGCAGCCTCATTAGATATAGATTTAAAAGCTGGTGAAGAAAAAGAACTTGTAATAATATTTGGTGAAGAAGAAAATAAAAAATTAATACAAGAAAAAATAAATAAATATAGCAAAATAAAGAATGTTGATGAAGAACTACAAAAAGTGAAGGAATATTGGTCAAATTTCCTGGGAAATATACAAGTAAAGACACCAGATGCATCTATGGATTATATGTTAAATGGATGGCTTATGTATCAAACTTTAAGTTGTCGATATTTATCAAGAACAGCTTTTTATCAAAGTGGTGGGGCATATGGATTTAGAGATCAACTTCAAGATTCTATGTCTATAGGTATATTAAATCCAACTATAACAAGAGAACAGATTTTAAGAAGTGCATCAAGACAATATCTTGAAGGAGATGTTCAACATTGGTGGCATCCAGTAATTAACTCAGGTATAAGAACTAGATTTTCAGATGATTTATTATGGTTACCTTATGTAACTATTGAATATATAAAATCTACAGGTGATTATAGTATTTTAGATGAAGAGGCTCCTTATCTAGAAGATGAACCATTAAGAAATGGAGAAGATGAAAGATATACTATAGTAAATCAATCAAATAAAAATGGAACTATATACGAACATTGCTTAAAAGCTATTGATAGAGGATTAAAGTTTGGAGAGCATAATATTCCTCTTATGGGTAGTGGTGACTGGAATGATGGAATGAGTACTGTAGGAAACAAAGGAAAAGGAGAAAGTGTCTGGGTTGGATGGTTCTTATATAAGATATTAGATGGATTTAAAGAAATTTGTAAATATAAGAAAGATAATGAAAAGGAAGATGAATATAATACATTCCAAGAATTCATAATAGAAAACTTAGAAAAAAATGCTTGGGATGGAGGCTGGTATAGAAGAGCATACTTTGATAATGGTACGCCTCTAGGATCAAGAGAAAACGATGAATGCAAAATAGATTCTTTATCTCAAAGCTGGTCAATAATTTCAAATGCAGCAAAGCTTACAAGAGCACAAGAAGCTATGGAAGCAGTTGATAAATATCTTGTAGATAAAGATAAAGGGCTTATAAAATTATTAGCACCACCATTTGATAAGTCTGCTTTAGAACCTGGATATATAAAAGGATATGTAGCAGGTGTTAGAGAAAACGGAGGCCAATATACACATGCAGCAGTATGGGTTATTTTAGCTTTAACTAAGCTTGGTTTAGGAGATAAAGCTTGGAAGTATTATAACATGATAAATCCTATAAACCATTCTAATACAGAACTTGAAGCAAGAAATTACAAAGTAGAACCTTATGTAATGGCAGCAGACGTATATATTAAAGAACCTCATGGTGGAAGAGGTGGCTGGAGCTGGTATACAGGAGCTTCAGGCTGGATGTATAAAGTAGGACTTGAAGATATATTAGGCTTAAAGAAAATAGAAGGAAAAGGATATAAGATTGAACAATGTATCCCAGAAATGTGGAATGAATACGAGATAAATATTAAAAATAATACAGAAGACTACAATATAAAAATTAAACGTGGTGAAGTTAAGGGAATTACAATCAATGGAGAAAAGACTACTAATGATTTAATTCCAAGGGATAAAGGAAGCCTTAATATAGAAGTTATAATATAAAACTGTGTATATAAATTAGGATATTTGTGCATATAAATTAGGATATGATTGAAGTTAAAATACAAAAATAATTTAATAAATACGCATATACAATAATAAGAGTTAGCCATATTACTGAAAAAGCCAATATCAGTAATATGGCATTTTTTATAAATTGCTTTTTACTCCTAACTTTTCAGCAGATAAATTTGAGTAATAATATTAAAGAGAATAAGAATGAAAATTTAAAAAATCATAATAAATATAATTTAAAAAATCAGTAACATTGTAAATTAATAATTAGTTATGTATAATTTTAGTAATGGTAAATAAATAATTGTTAAAAATATATTTGATATGGTACTAATTTAAATATGTATATTATTAATCAAAAAATATATTAATTAAATTTGTGCATAGATAGAATTAGGGGGAGAAGTATGAGTGAATATAAAATGGGTGGTGCGAAAAAAATAGCACTTATAGCTCATGATAATAGAAAGTCAGCTTTAATTGAATGGGTAAACGAAAATAAGGAAATATTAAAAAAGCATACACTTTGTGGAACTGGTACAACAGCTAAGCTAATTAGCGAAAAAACTGGATTAAGTGTTCATGGATTTAAAAGTGGACCGATGGGAGGAGATCAACAAATTGGAGCTGCTATTGTAAATGGAGATATTGATATAATGATATTCTTTTGGGATCCATTAACATCACAACCTCATGATCCAGATGTTAAGGCTTTGCTTAGAATAGCTGTATTATATGATGTAATAGTTGCAATGAGTAAATCCACAGCTGATTTTGTTTTAAGCTCTAATAAGCTTAATGAAGAGTACGAGAAAAATGTGATAGATTATTATGGGAGAATACGAAAAGATAATTTTTAAGAAGGTGGAGATCTTAATGAATAAAACTAAAAAAGCTATCTTTGAATCAGCTATAAAGGTTTTTTCAAATTATGGCTATACAGGAGCAACAATGGATGAAGTTGTAGCTAGAGCTGGTGTAGCAAAGGGTAGCTTATATTATCACTTTAAAAGTAAGGAAGAACTCTTTATGTTTATAATTAAAGAGGGAATAAACCTTATAAATGAAGAAATTGAGGAAGCAACAAAAGATATTAAAAATCCATATGAAATAATAAAAGTTTCAGCTAAAGTTCAACTTAAATATGTTTATGAAAATAAGGATTTATTTAAGGTAATAATCAGTCAACTTTGGGGAACTGGTGAAAGAAATAATATGCTAAGAGAAGAAATAAAGACTCTTATAAGCAAAAGTTCACTTAAGTTTAAAGCTGTAATGGATGGAGGATTTATAGAAAATGATGATCCAATATTATTAAGCTATGGATTAATAGGTGTATTAGTTTCTTCTGCACTTTATGAAATTATAAATGAAGGTCAATATGATCATGAAGAGATCGTGGAAAAATTTATGAGATACCTGGAATATGGAATTAATGTAAAAAGATAATGAAATCGTTATTTTCTAAATTTAAATATTAATCTAATAAATAACGAATATTTATAGAAAATTATATAAATATTTGTTACTTTATTAAGCTATAATAAATTAGCAGTACATAAATAAGGTTTTTGTTTATAAGAATAAGTAATAATAAAAAAATATTTAGGGAGAGAATATATGAGAGAAAAAGAAAAAATGCTTCAGGGGTTACCATATGATCCAAGCGATGAAGAATTAAAAAATGGGAGATTAAGAGCAAGAAAATTAACGAGACTATTTAATAATACTATAGAAACAGAACGAGATGAACGTAAAAAGATTTTAAAAGAACTTTTAGGGTCTACAGGAGAAAATTTATATATAGAACCTAATTTTAAATGTGATTATGGATATAATATACATGTTGGAGATGGCTTTTATGCTAATTTTGACTGCATAATGCTAGATGTATGTGAAATAAGAATAGGGAAAAATTGTTTTATTGCACCAGGAGTACATATTTATACAGCAACACATCCAATAAACCCAATAGAAAGATTAAAATATGAGTATGGAAAAAGTGTTACTATAGGAGATAATGTTTGGATTGGCGGACATTCAACAATAAATCCAGGAGTAACTATAGGAAACAATGTAGTAATAGCTTCAGGATCAGTAGTTACAAAAGATGTTCCAGATAATGTTGTAGTTGGTGGAAATCCAGCAAAGATAATTAAAAATGTAGAGTAATGGAGCTTAAAGATGTATCTTTAGTAATATTGATTTTGAATATTAGAAAATAATTCATGATCAACTCAAATAAATGAGAAGTAGGAAAAGTAATAAATAATTTAAATTATAAATATAAAAAGATTAGATTTATATTGAGAAGCATAAATCTAATCTTTTTATTTTTATTAAATAAAAGAGTATATGTTATATAGTATGACTTAAAATCAAATAAATTTAATAAATAAAATAGATAAAATAAATAAAATAGATGAAATAAATAAATAATTTTCGATTATGTTCCAAAAATTAGTGAAAAAATATAAATATATTTTTTAAAATTATATTGACTACTCAGTACAAAAGTAGTATAAATATATCATATTGATTGACTGACTAATCAGTATAAAAAATTTAACAGAAGGTGATTGTATGAATTTCCTAAAGATTGCAGGGGAAGACATCAAGAGCATATTTAAAAACAGATTCATACGAGTATCGATAATTGCAATTATTGTAGTACCGCTATTATATTCATTATTATACTTATATGCATTCTGGGACCCATATGCAAAACTTGAAGATGTTCACATTGCAGTAGTAAATAAAGATGAAGGGACTATCTTAGATGGTGCCAAAGTAAACTATGGTAAAGATGTTGAAGATGAACTTAGGAATAATAAGGAGATTGGATGGGAAATAGCCTCTGAAGAAGAAGCCAATAAGGGTTTAGAGGGAAAAGAGTACTATGCAAAAGTAGTAATTCCAGAAGATTTTTCATCAAAAATAATATCAGCCAAAGAAGGAGAACCACAAGTAGCAAAAGTTGATTTTATATCAAATGATAAGAAAAACTTTTTAGCATCACAAATAAACTCAAAAGTAGAGGCTGAACTTAAAGCTAAGATTACTAAAAAAATATCTAGTAATTATGTAGAAGTAGCATTTGATAGTTTATATGAAGCTAAAGACGGATTAACTCAAGCTGCTGATGGAAGTAAACAAATTTATGATGGTCTAAGCACAATGAATGAAAAAGTACCAGAATTAGTTGATGGAGCCAATAAACTAGGTGATGGATCAGATCAATTATTAGACGGACAAGTAGCGCTAAATGATGGTATAGGAACACTAATAGGTGGAGCTAAAGCTTTAAATTCAGGACTTGGACAAGTATATGAAAAAGTACCAACATTAAGTGATGGAGTAAATGCACTAGCAAAAGGAACAGGCGATTTAAAGTCAGGAATTTCTGAAGCTTCATCAGGAGCAACCCAATTAGCTGATGGAAGCAAAAATATATATAATGCATACACAGGAAAAATATATCCAGCTGTTGGACAATTAAAAGCTGGTGCTAACCAGCTAAATGAAGGATTATCAGCAGGGCAAGAGGATATAGCTAAGTTATATGAAGGAACAAATCGAGTAATTGCTAGTTCAGATCCTTTAGTAACAGGATATTCAGAAATAGAAACTGGAATAAACGAATTAATAAATGGAGTTTCAGACTCAGCAAGTGCAACAGTGATGATACAAAAAGCTCTAGAGAATGCAGTAAGTCCTTCTACTAGCGAAGAAGATAAGAATAAGTCAATACAGCAAGCACTACAAATTATAAATAAGATTCAAAGTGATTCACAAGAAAGCGCACCTAAGATTCAGAGACTTGCAGAAGGATCTAAGGCATTTGAAAAATCATTAAATTATTATGCACAAGGATCAAAAAACTTAGCAACAGGAACTAGTAGCTTAATTTCAAAAGTTGGAACTGTTAAAGATGGAGTATCACAATTAAATGCAGGATTAAATGGTTTATATGCTAATTTAGATCCTAATACTAGTGAATTTGGAGTAGGATTAAAGGCTATCTCAGATAATATGGGAAATCTAAATACTGGATTAAATAATTTAAATGTAGGAGCATCACAATTAAATGATGGTACTAGTGCTTTAAAATCTAATATTCCAACATTAGCATCAGGTATAACAGCACTTTACAATGGTTCAAATGAATTAGCAAATGGTTCTGTTAAACTTGCTGATGGTTCAAATCAATTAGTAAGTGGACAAAAAGCATTAAATGATGGTATATCACAATTAACATCAAGTGTTCCAGAGTTAAGTGATGGAGTTAAAAAGCTTCATGATGGAAGTAATGAATTAACAACTAAGCTAAACGAAGGTGCAGATAAGATGAAAGATGGTCTAGTAAATCCATCAGACACAATGGGAGAATTTGCATCAGAACCAATTAATATGGCTTTTGATTCAATAAACAAGATTCCAAACTATGGAACAGGTTTTGCACCATACTTTATTCCACTTTCATTATGGATAGGTGCTATAATGATGTTCTTCGTAATACCATCTAAGGTAAAAGATGAAGAAAATTTATCTAAGTTTGATAGAGTAGTAGGAAAATATTTATCCTATGCATTTGTAGGTGTACTACAAGCTGTTCTTGTAAGTGTAGTAGTACTAATACTTGGATTAGAGACAAGTAACGTAGTTGCATATATAGGAACTAATATTTTCTTATCATTAGTTTTTGTTTCAATTATTCAATGTTTAATTTCACTATTAGGCGATGCTGGAAGATTATTAGGTATAGTATTATTAATACTTCAACTTACTGCATGTGCAGGTACATTCCCACTAGAAGTAGTACCTAAATTCTTTAGAGTAATAAATCCATATATGCCATTTACTTATGCTGTTGAAGCTTTAAGAGAAGTTATTTCTGCAGATGTAATCAACTATAGCATAATAGGAAAAGATTTCTTAATTCTAGGAATAATACTAGTAGTATTTTTAGCTATTTCCGTAGCATTAAAAAATGTTGGAGAAAAAATAGCAGAAAAGATAGAAGGAAGAAAATCAGAAGTAGTAGCTTAATATCACTATAATTAAAGATTAATTTAAAGATAAATAATTAATATAGAAAAGAGAAAAGATGCTCATAGGACATATTTATGTTATATGAGTATCTTTTTTATATTTGAGAATAGTATAGTTGATAATATTACAGGCTATATTTTTAAAGGATTATTATTATAGTGAATATTAGTATCATTATTAAATATTTATATAGAATAATATACTTCTGAAAAGTAATACTAAGGGTAAAGAGATTTCATAAATATTATTTAGCTTTAGAATTATGGAGGTTTTAGTATGGATATTAATAAACAACTTTTAAATAGAACAATAGAGCAATATAATGATATGGTGGTTCCGAAGATACCAGTATTTTCAGGAAATGATATAACTTCAGAAGTTTATTTTTTTAAGCCAGGTCAAGTTCTAAAAACACACAGACATCCAAATGGAGAACAAATATTTATATTTTTAAAAGGTGAAGGAAAAATAAAGGTTGGAGAAAATGAATTTGACGTTAGTGTAGGAAGTACAGTATTTATCCCTACAGGAGAATGGCATGAAATTACAAATGGGAATAAACAAAATATGACAGCAGTTCAAGTTACAAAAGTAGATGCAGGAGCAGAATATAAATAGTAAAAGAGAAGATAATTTAAAATATTAAATTTATTTGAAATCAGCAGAATTATACGTGAATTATATGTATAAAATTAAAAATTCTTATATAAAGAAGTGAAACATTATATAAACATATTTAGAAGTATTTATATGAAATAGAGTAATACATTTATTGCTCTATTTTTATTTTAAATAAAAAGTATATCATTTATGTTTATGAATTAAATAATTAAATATAATAAGATTAAATTTATGAGTTGGATAACTAAATAATTTAATGACTATTATAAAAAACGTACTATTAGAAATATACTTGTTAATATAATAAGAATTTCACAAGCATATTGACATATATGTGTGGTTTAAATATTAACACTATTTATATGTGTTTTAACAAATTGTTGTTTCTATAAATTGAAGCTATAAGAATAATGATATAAAAATAAAATTTATGCTGGTATTAGTAATTGATTCAATAGTAAATTAATAATTACCAATACAAGTATATTGATATGATAATTTGAAAGTTGAAAAATCTTTAATTCTTAAATATATATTTTCATCATTTAGTTTCTTTAATAGTATAATTTGGTTGGAGTTTCCAAGAGAATAGTTAGATTTGTAGTCAAGAATGTACCAGCTTAAATAGTTTTCTAAATATTTTGTGGCAACCCCTTTAAACTTCTTAAGCCATCTATAAATATTAAAAGAGAAGCTATGGATATGAGGTAATTCAGCATAGGAAAAAGTATTTTTACTATTTAAATTCCCAAATTTAATTTCATTTAGGTTAATTTTATTTAATTTATCTAATTTTGTTTTAGGGATTGTAGAGTTATGCTTTTTAGCAAAGGCAACTAAACATCTATCTCCAGAGGTAGCTAAAAAAGCTGACTTATCTAGGTTAGGATAGAAGTTCTTTGATATCGATGCTAAAGAGATAGAATATCTACATATTGCTTTAGATAAAATTGATTCATTATTATCCATGGCACAAATTATAAATATTTTTTCTCTATTAAAAGTTTTAGATTTTTTATTGCCTTTAAAATTTTCTTTTATCATTATTTTATTTGCTTCAACATAATCTTTTAAAATCTTAAAATTATTATTGGAAGATTCTGCAACAAGTATTTTGTGCCTCCAATAAAATGAGGTTGCAATATTTATTCCTAAAATATGAGAACAAGCTCTTATAGACATTCCACTATTCATAAGAGATAAATATTTCATCCATAATGTAATATTTTTCTTTGAATAACTAAAAGGTGAATTAGTTTTAGCAGAAAATGTTTTAGAACAGTTTATATTTTTACATTTGTATCTTTGAATATCTCTAAATTTTCCATGTTTAATAAATTTGCTATTTTGACAATAAGGACAAGATTTGATTTTTTTATCTTTAAATATATCTATTGTATTAAGATAATCTAAATGATCATTAATTGTTTTAAAAATATTTTTAATTGTATTTTCTTTTATAGGATCATTGCTATATTCTATGATAGTTTTATTTTTAGATTTCATTTTACTCATCCTTAATATTATTATTTTGGTATTGAAATAGAAGAGAATATTTTAAGAACATATAATATATATAGTACATATAATGTATATTTTAATTTTAGACAATTAAGTTATAGATTAATCAATGAGTATCTAATAATATTTAAAACAACACGTTTTTAAAACACATATGTATAGTATAAAATATTATGTATAGAGTAGAGTTAATTGAACAAATTCTTGCTATTAATATACAGTTTATTTTATAGTTTGAATAGTTAGATGTAGTTTTTAATGTATGCTATATTATTTATAAATAAATATTTAGGAATATAAGTACAGAAATATATTAATTTGGAGGATATATGAGAAAGATTTTAGTAGCAGAAGATGAGATGCAAATAAGTAAAGTTATGAAGTTATATCTTGAAAAGGGTGGATATGAGGTTACTGTGGCTAATGATGGTAAAGTAGCGGAGGACTTAATTGAAGATAGTACATATGATTTAGTCATATTAGATATAATGATGCCTAATAAGGATGGCTGGTATCTTTTAAAGAAAATTAAGTCCTTAAATAATAAAACACAAGTTATTATAACTAGTGCTAGAGGAGAAGAGGAAGATAGGATTTTTGGGTTTGAACTTGGTGCAGATGATTATATGGTAAAGCCTATTAGTATGAGAGAATTAGTTTTAAGAGTTGGATTAAGGATAAATAGTCCTAAAAATGAATATAAGAATGAAATTAGATTTGATAATTTGAGAATAGATGATAATAATAGAAGAGTTTTTGAAAAGGATAATGAGATTATTCTAACGCCTAAGGAATATGATTTACTAATGTTTTTAATTAAGAATAGGAATAGAGTTTTTACAAGAGAAGATTTAATAACTAGTGTTTGGGGGTATGATTTTTATGGAGATACTAGAACTGTAGATACGCATGTTAAAAAACTAAGAGAAAAGTTGGAGTTTTTTAGAAAAAATCTGAAGACTGTATGGAGGGTAGGCTATAGCCTTACTATAGAATAATGAATAAGATAAGTAAAAGAATAGTTAAGTATATGATATTAATGAATTTGGTAGTGACGATTATTGGATTGATTTTAACATCATTTATTTTACCTAAGATTTATATAAATAATGAGTATATTGATTTGGAAGAAGCCAGTGAATATGTTTTGGAAGCAGCAAAGAATAATACTGTTACAGATTTGGCGAATATATATGCTGTATTAATTAATAATGGAAAAGTTACGAATATGTGTAAAGCTGGTAAAGGACATGGGCATATGGGTCAGATGGGCATGATGGGACAAATGAATTCTATAGATTACGAGAGTATAAAAGGTAGGCAGATTTTTAAGTCTAGTGATGGCAACACATATATAGGACTTAAAAGAAATTCTGGCTACGGTGATATAGTAGTTTATAAAAGCTATGAAGGAACAAAATCATTAATAAAAAGTGTTAATTTAATAATGATATCAATATTTATATTTTCATTAATTATATCCGCTTTTATAGCTATTTACCTTGGAGAAAAATTTACAAAGCCAATAATATCCTTACGCAAAAGAGCTAATGATATTTCTAAAGGAATATATGGTAGTAAATTTGAAATTAATACGAAAGATGAGATACAGGAATTAAATGACAGCATAGATAATATGGCTAAGGAACTTGAAGTCAAAGATAATATGCAAAAGGAGTTTATTGCAAATGTAAGTCATGATTTAAAAACACCATTAAGTGTAATTAGAGCTAACAGTGAGGTTATAAAGGATGAGTTAGTTTCTGGTAAGGAAGTTGTTGAATATGCATCTAGTATAATTAAAGAAGTTGATATATTAACAGATCTTGTAGGAGAAATATTGGTTTTAACAAAACTAAGAGATAATAAAAAAGTAATTAAGCCATTAGAGTATGAGATAAAGAATTTTGTAAAAGAAAGTTATGATAAGTTAAATAATTATTTAATTAAAGGCAATTATGATAATTATAGTTTACATCTTAAAATAGATAAAAATTTAGATGGTAAGAAGATTTTTGCTTCCATAGATAATAATTATTTATTTAGAGTAATATCTAATTTTTTTATTAATGCTATAAAACATTCTGAAGGTAAGAATAAAAATATAGTATTTGGGTTGAAGGAAGTAGATAAGAATATAGAAATATATATTAAGGATTATGGAAAGGGAATAGAACAAGAATCTATTAAGTATATTTGGGATAGATATTATAAAGGAAATGAAAGTGGGGGAATGGGGTTAGGATTAGCCATTTCTAAGGAAATAATATTAGCACATGAATTTAATTATAGAGTGGAAAGCAATATAGGGGAAGGAAGTAAATTTTCTTTTATTATTCCTAGAAATTTAATAAAAGAAAAATAAGTTTTCACAGATTCATCACAAATTAGTCATTAACTTATTAAAAATAAAAGTTATTATATTTTTAAAGATACTTAATAAATAAGGACAGTTAAAAAATACTTATTTATAAGAGTAATATTTATCTAATTAAGGAAATATTTATTGGAGGTATAATAACTATGAAAAAATTAATTTTATCATTATCAATAATAGGTGCTATTACAATTGGGACAGGGGCTATAGCTTTTGCAGCAGAGGAAGGTAGTGCAATAATAGATGCAGCAGGTGATCCAGCGATAAGTGAAACTGAAAATTCTAATATAGGCGAAGACTATAATATAAGTGATGATAATAATTATTCTAGCTGGGGAAATCAACATTGTCCTTATTATGGCGAGGGTTATCAAGGTCAAGGACAAGGAAATAGATATGGATTTAATTCAGAAAGTAGAGGAAGAGGAGCTTGGGGAAGAACTGGATCTATGATGGGATTTAGATATTAATCACAAGAATAATAAATGGATTATCTATAAATAACTAGTACTAAAAGTAATAATTTGTTATATATGAAAATTAAATAAGTTAAAATAATAAATAAAAAGAACCTAATAAGAACAATTAAATCTTATTAGGTTCTTCTTGTTTAGAGAATCTCAAAATTAATTATTAAATTATGGTTTGGAGACATTCAGATTTATTTAAAGTTTAAATTGTGATATTAATTCTAGAAGGTCTTGAGCTAATTGTGATTGATTTTGAGCAGTTTCAGAAATTGTAATTATAGCATTTGTAGTATCATTTATGCTATCTTTAACTGAATTAACATTTGCAGATGAATTTTGAGTCATTGAAGCAACAGAATGAACAGCATCATTTAATTCAATCATTGTAGCGGATACTTCCTCTGACATTGCAGCAATATCTTCACTCATTCCTTTAATAAATATTCCATCCTTTTCGTATTTATCACCAACTTTAATAAATCCCTTAAATTCTTTCATTATTTCATTATTCATAAATTGTAATAGCTTATTACTACTATCAGTTATATTATTAAAGGCTATTTGAACTTGTTTTATAGTATCTTTTACGGTTTGTACTGAGGAGCGAGATTGTTCTGCTAGATTTCTAACTTCTTCAGCTACTACTGCAAAACCTTTTCCTTGTTCACCAGCTCTAGCTGCTTCAATTGCAGCATTTAAAGCCAAAAGATTAGTTTGTTCTGCAATTTCTTCGATAGAGTTAGCCATATTAACTATTTCATTAACTATTTTTCCTTTTTCAATTGATGCTTTTATATCGTTTTCAACATCTTTATATAAGTTGCTTGTATTATCAATAACATATTCAGTATTTTGTTTAATATTAGTTGATCGCTTTTGAATTTTTTCAGAATTAATATTTCCATCAGTAGCTTTTTCTGAAAGTACATCTATACTAGCACTAACTTCTAAAATTGAAGCTGATAGCTCTTCTGTTATAGCACTAGTTTCTTGAATTGTAGAATTAATATCATTAGAAGATTCACTTATCAAATCAAATTGACATGTTACTTCTTCTATGGAGGCAGCTAAATCTTCGCTTGAAGAGTTAACCATTTCGGTGCTATTTTTAACGGAATTTATTATATTCTTTAAGTTTTCTTGTGCTGTATTTAGATACGTACCAATGGCTCCAAATTCATCATTATAATTTATTTCTATAGATTCTGATAAGTCATATTTTGCAATTCTATTAGATAAATCCATTATTTTCTTTAGTGATTTAGAAATTCTAAGAGTAATTCTTGCTGATGATATTAAAGTGATTAAGATTGATATTATTATTACGATTAATGTAAGTTTTAATGAGTTATTATAAATAGTTTCATTAGATATTATGGATTCCTGGGCCCACTTACTATTTAATTCTACTAATCTATCTATTTTTATAGTAAAATTTCCGCGGCTAGTATCTAAATCATATGCATGATCATTTGCTTCAGTAAATTTTTTTTCTTTAACTAATGAAATTATTTGATTACTGCTTTCTTCTAGTTCCTTTAATGAAGATATTATTTCATCAAATCTTTCTCTATCCTCTTCTTTTGTAATTGAATTAATATATAACTGAATAAGCTGCGAATTTCTTTGATTATTATAATAAATATTTTGTATTAATACTTTATTAGAATCATCATCTCTACTTATAATTAATTGTTTACTAGCAAGATAATTATAAGTGGAATTTTCTGATAGTTCATTTATGTAAGTTATACCTAAAGTATTATTAAAGTAAAGCTTTTCAGAAGCGTCGTTAATTTGCTTCATATTATAAAGTCCTAATCCCCAGATAAATATTATTAAAGCTATAATTAAAAGGAAACAACCTATAAGTCTATTTGATATTTTATTTAGTCTATTAATTTTAGTTATTTTATTTTTTTTTGCTTTTGAGCTTTTTCGTAATTTGTATTTGTTTCCTTTCTTTCTATTTTTAATGTTAAAAAGTTTTTTCATATAACCCTCCCATAAGTTCCAAATATAATTTGTTTTAAAATAAATTGTGCAAAAATAAAAAAAGACAACTATCTTAATTATCGGAAAATTCCTTTAATAATTTAGTAGTTGTCCATTTAAACGTAATATTAGTTTATTTTTGTATATATTTGTTTATTAATATAATTGATTTTTATTAGTGTTTCTAGCAACTTGCTCTTTTTTTGTATACTCATAAAATGAGGTAGAGGTATTATTTGAAGTTACAGGAACTGCAAAACTTTTATTTTTCATTGGTGCTTTACCATCAGTTCGTTTTTTCTTATTGTTAGACATATTGTATCTCTCCTTTATAATAAATTACTATTTTAAAAATTAGAGAAATATTGACGTATAAATTATTTTGGGGGGTATTACATAATTAATATAGCTTATTTACTTGGAGCATTTGTATCAATTTCTAGATCTACTTCTGGTTGCTCTGTATAATCAAATTCCATATAAGCAATATTATTTACAACTATATCATCTTCGACTGTACTAGGTAATGGACTTGATGGTCCTTCAACTTTACCATGGCTAACCAAAGAATGTTTTTCTGGTGCATATCCAGTTCTTTCATTAGGTAAATAAATCTTTTTTGAGTTAGGTTTTGTTGGCATATTAATCCCTCCTTATACTTATATTATTTGAAATATGAAGTTTTTAATTCCTAGTATTATCTTCTAAAAATGCATAAAGATTATTTAAAATTAAAATATGATGTTGTAAAAATTTATTTATAAAAACTTAAGTTATAATATGGTAAAATTATAGGATGAAAATATCAAAATATATTGGAGGAACAAATGATCAAATTACTAGCGACAGATCTTGACGGAACATTAATAAATAATAATGAAGTAATAAAAAGGGATAAAGATGCCATAATTAAGCTTCAAAGAAAAAAAGATTTATTAGTAGTTTCAACAGGAAGACCATACAATGGAGTACAAATGTTAAAAGATGAATATAAGATATTTGCAAATTACTATGTATTACTAAATGGAGCTTTAATAGTAGATGCTTTAGGTACTAAAATCAGGCAAGAAATAATTGAAAAGAATGTGATTAATAGCATTATAAATGAAATAAGAGAAGAGAATGTAGCTATTTCAGTAGAATCGGGATTTAATACATATTTATTAACTGATGGAGATAATTTACCATATCCTAAAAAGAAAAGAGTAAAATCAATAGATGAAATAAAAGAGAAACTAAGCTTAATTTCTATATATAGTCCTACAAAAGATATATTAGAAATAGAAGAACTAAAAAATAAAATTAATAAAAATTATGGAGATAAAATAATTGCATACAGAAATGATATTTATATAGATATAGTACCATTAGGATGTTCAAAGGGAAATGGAATAAAGTATCTTTCTAATCAAGAACTTATAAAAGATGAAGATGTATATACAATAGGTGATTCATGGAATGATGTTTCTATGTTTAATATAACTAAAAATTCATTTACATTTCATCATGTAGAAAAAGAACTTAAGGAACATGTGTCATATTTAGTTGATTCTGTAGCAGATTGTATAGAAAAGTATATTTTATAAATTAAAAATATAAAGTATATAATATATATTGTAAAGAAGTTATTTGGATATTTATACTATAATAAGTATATCAATATCAATATCAATATTATTAACTATATTATGGAAATTACCAAAAGATTATGTAGTGTCAAATGCATAATAAAAAATTTTTGTTAAAAAGTATAGGAAATGTGTTTAAAAGTATATATCTTTATTGTATAGTATACATATAGTAAGAGTATATGAATAGTTACAAGGGAGGAAGATTAATGTATCCAATTAAATTTGAAAATCTTTATTATGAAAAAATATGGGGTGGTAGAGATTTTGAAGCATTTAGGGATAATATGCCAGATGGTAAAATAGGAGAAACATGGGATATAGCATGTCATCCAAATGGAACTGGAGTTGTTGCAAATGGTTCATTAAAAGGAATAGGCTTTGATGATTTAATAAAGAAATATGGACATGAACTTGTCGGAAGAAAGATAACACTTGAAAAATTTCCTTTACTTATAAAACTCATTAACTCAAAAGAAAAATTATCTGTACAAGTTCACCCGGGAGATGAATATGCAGCAAAGTATGAAGGTGATTATGGAAAAACAGAAGCATGGTATGTAATGGATGCTAAACCAGGTGCATCATTAATAGTTGGAACAAAGGATTGTACTAAAGAGCAATTTGAAGAAGCTATAAAAAATAATAATGTAGAAAATTATTTGAATAAAATTGAAGTTAAAAAAGGTGATTGCTTTTTAATAAATAGTGGATTAGTTCATGCTATATGTGAAGGGGTTATAATAGCTGAGATTCAACAAAATAGTGACGTAACATACAGAGTATATGATTATGGAAGACCAAGAGAAATTCATGTTGAAAAAGCATTAGATGTTATAAATTTTGATCTTCAATGTGAGAATTTAAGTGAAAAAGAAGTAATGAACTATGATGGATATAACCATAGTTTATTATGCAAAAATGAGTATTTTGGAATAGAAAAGATATCAATTACTTCAGAGTATGAAGATTCAAGTGATATTGAAAAATTTGATATGTACACTTGCGTTGAAGGAGAAGGAATAATAGAAGGAAAAGATTTTTCAGAAACTATAAAAATGGGAGATAGCTATCTAATTCCAGCAACTTTAGGAGAATATAAGATAAAAGGTAATGTTACTGTTTTAAAGAGTTATCCAGTATAGTTATGAGTTAGTTAATTACCCCTGAAGTCAAAAGAATATTGGAAATTACAATTATTCTGCATTCAGGGGTATAATTTTAATTGTAGCTATATATTTAATAGTATATAATAACAATTAAATAATTGAGTTTAGCAATTTGAAATTATAAATTGAAATATAATTTATTTTATAAGGAAAAACAAATTAATCTATGATATATAAATAATAAGGAGAAAAGTATGACTAAGTATGAGCAAATAGCCATTTATATAAAGGAGAAAATAACTAATGGCGAATATAAAGCAAATGAGCAATTACCTTTTGAAAAAGAGCTCTGTGAAAAATTTAATGCTAGTAAGATGACTGTAAAAAAAGCATTAGATTTATTAGTCATGGAAGGACTAATAGTTAAAAGAAGAGGTGCAGGTACTTTTGTAAAGGATATGTCTCAGGATCAAATTGAAGATTTAGCTATTAAAAATCAATTTTTAGGTTTAACAGTAACAAATGCAGGGCATGAAATAAAAAGTAAATTATTAGACTTTAAGATAATAAATGCAGATTCAAAAGTTGCAGAGAATCTTAAAATAGATGAAGATGATTTTGTATGCTTCATACATAGAGTGAGATATGTTGATAATAAGGCTGTTGTAATTGAGAAGACCTATATGCCATTATATCTTTTTCCAGGAATAAAAAGATCTGATGCAGAAGGTTCTTTATATTGCTATATACAAGATAAAATGAATTTTAAAATACAAAGTTCTCACTCAACTGTTAGAGCTAGAAAATCAGATGAAATAGATAAGGAATACTTAAATTTAGAAAATGATGAGCCAGTTTTAGAAGTTGAAAGAATAGGATATTTAGATAATGGGAAAGTATTTGAATATTCATTTTCAAGACATAGATATGATACATATGAATTTAAAGCTATAATTGTAAGATAGGTATAGTATTATTAAATAATTGCAAGTAATGTGTAATACATAAAAAAATATAAATAAAAAATATAAATAAAAAGTTATTACAATATTTATATTGATAAAGTAAATACAAAATTGTTATATATTATTTAAATAATGATATAAAGTTTTATTTGTTTATAAAAACTACTATGTTTAGTAGTTTTTAATTTGTAATACTATAGAAAACGTTTTTATAAGCGTGTAAAATTATAATATAAAGATTTTAATAATGGGGAGATGGAAAGGTATGAATAATTATATAGTATTTGATATTGGTGGAAGCAGTGTAAAGTATGCAATTATGACTGAAGAAGGAGAATTTTTATCAAAAGGAAGTTATAAATCAGCAAAGAATGATTTTGAGCTATTCAAAGAATCTATGATTAATGTAATTAACAAAGCAAAAGAAGAGCATGACATAATTGGAGTTGCAGTAAGTGCACCAGGAGGAGTAGATAGTGAATCAGGGTTAATAGGAGGAGCAAGTGCATTACCTTGTATTCATGGACCAAACTTTAAGAAAATATTTGGTGAAGAATTAGGATTAACTTTAGAAATAGAAAACGATGCAAATTGTGCTGCCCTAGGAGAAGTATGGAAAGGAGCTGCTAAAGATAATAATGATGTATTATTTGTAGTATGCGGTACAGGAATTGGAGGAGCAGTTATAAAGGACAAAAAAATCCATAAAGGAAATAATTTACATGGTGGAGAATTTGGATATTGTATTTTAGAAAGAATTCAAGAAGGAAATAATATAAGATTTAAAAGTTGGAGTAAGACTGGAGCGGTTGGAGCTCTATTAGAAAATGTGGCTAAATTAAAAAATATTAATGAAGACGAAATAGATGGGAAAAAAGTTTTTGAGTTAGCTGAAAATGGAGATTTAGATTGTATTAATGCTATAGATGAGTTTTATTTAAATAATGCATTAGGTATATTTAATATTCAATACATGTATGATCCAGAGAAAATTATTCTTGGAGGTGCAATAAGTAGCAGACCAGATTTCATAGATAGAATAAATGAAAAACTAGATATAATAATGGGTGATTTATCAGATGCAAAGGTTAGACCTATAATTGAAAAGTGTAAATTTGAAAATGATGCAAATTTATTAGGTGCATTATTTAATTATTTGCAAAGAAATAAAATATAATAAAAAATATATAAGTTCTATTATGTTATATTCCGAATTAAGGGAGTTATATACATTTATTAATTATTTAATAGCCAGAAATAATACAATATTATTTCTGGCTATTTTTTGTTGGCATATCTTAATTATTGCATATATTAAGATAATTTAGCTTTGCATTATTAATAATTTTATAAAAAATAGTTAAATTTTGAAATATTTATTAATAAAATGAGGGTCAAAATATGCAATTATCAAAATAAAAGTATATTTAACACAAGTTAAAAGTATAGACATTTATAGAAGAAGGATGTAGAATGTATCTGCAGGAAACGTTTTCTAAAATGTAATTTATAAAGTTATTTATTGGGAGGGAGATTTATGAAAAAGAAACTAATAAGCACAATTTGTTTATCAATTTTTGCTATGACTCTTTTTGCTGGTTGTAGTTCAAAAGGAACATCAAAAGAAGAGGGTGTTACATTAAAGGTTTTAACTCATAGAACAGATATTATTGATACTACTCTTAAAAAAATAGGTGATGAGTATTTTGAGAAGACTGGAGTAAAAATTGAGTGGGAAGGAATAACTGATTACGAAGGTGTTGTAAAAACAAGAATGAATACTCAAGATTATGGTGATGTACTTAATATATTACCTGCAATAACAAGTACAGAACTATCACAATTTTTTGAACCATTAGGAACAGTAGACGAATTAAAGGATTATCAAGGTGTTACACAAAGAGCTGATGGAGATAATGTTTATGGATTACCAAATGGTTTAGGAGCAACAGGTATAGTTTATAACAAAAAAGTTGTAGCTCAAGCAGGTTATAATGAATTTCCAAAAACAATAGATGAGATTTACGATTTAGCGGACAAGCTTGCTAAAATGGGAGACGTAGTTCCACTAGCAATTAACTCTAAAGATAAATGGCCATTAGGTCAATATGATTCAGTTGCTTCAGTAGCATATGGAAATCCATATTATTATAGAGATATGGGTAAAATGGATGATACTTTGTTAGCAGGAAAACCAACAGGTGACGTTTTAGAGATTTTATATAAATTTGTAAGTAGTGGATGGGTTGAAGGAGATTTAACTACAACTAACTGGGAACAATCAAAATCAGATATGGCAAATGGAAAAATTGCTATGATGGCTTTAGGTATGTGGGCAGTTCCACAAATTCAAGGATTATCATCTAACCCAGATGATATTGGAATAGCACCATTCCCTGTTAATAATAGTGGTAAGTTAAAGGCAGAAGCTGGTCCAGATCAATTTATTGCAGTAAGTTCACATTCAAAACATAAAGAAGAAGCAAAAGATTTTGTTAAATTCTATACTACATCAGGATATGCTGATAGCGAAGGATTGATACCAGCTAAAAAGGGACAAGAGTCTAAGAATGCTGTAGTTAAGGGTTATCAAGAATCAGGCGTTGAATTAATGCTTGCAGATCCAGCAGAAGCAGATCCAGCAGCAAGTGATTTAACAACAGAAGTAGCAAATAATGCTGGAATTAAGTTCTGGGAAGGTTCTTATATTCAAGAAGCAGTTATTGCAGCTAAAAAGAGTCGTGCAGATTTCGAAGCAGTAGTTAAAAAATATAATGATGCTTGGAATAAGAGTAAGGCAGCATCAAATTAATAAATAAGAAAAATTTAAATTTCAGTTTAGGAAAATTTCCTAAACTGAAATTCTTATTATGACAAATAGGAGGATAGGGTCTTGTTTAGTAGATTAGATTATAAACAACAAAGAAGAATAATAATATTTCTATTTCTAATAGTACCAATCACATTTTTATTACTATTTACTTATTTGCCAGCTATAAATATGATAACTTATAGTTTTACAAGCTGGAAGGGGTATGGAACTAAGACCTTTGTTGGATTACAAAACTATATAGATATATTTAGTAATCCAGATATTTTTGGAGCTTTTAAAAATAGTATTTACTACTTTGTAGGTGGAATTATTCAATTAATTTTAGCGTTTTATCTAGCGGTATTAGTTAATTCAAAGTTAAGAGGAAAGGGTTTCTTTAAATCAGTATTCTTTTTCCCATATTTAATTAATGGAGTTGCAATTTCACTAATGTTCTTATTCTTTTTCCAACCTGAAGGAACATTAGATACACTTATGAAAATGATAGGTTTAGAGAAATATATAACTTTATGGCTTGGAAATGAAAATGTAGTTAATTACTCATTAGCATTTACATCTATTTGGAGATATATAGGATATAGCTTTATTATTTTCTTGGGAGCAATGCAATCAGTATCAACAGAAGTGCTTGAGGCAGCAGAAATAGATGGAGCAGGGGAATGGCATAAGATCAAATATATATTAGTTCCATCAGTAAAAAATATAATTAAGCTAAATCTAATACTTAATATTTCAGGTGCAATTTCAGTATTTGAAATGCCGTATATAATGACAGGTGGAGCTAATGGAAGTTCAACATTTGTAATCGAAACAATGAACACTGCATTTAAATTTAATCAAGTGGGTAAAGCATCAGCAATGGCTGTAGTAGTTATGTTCATAGTTGGAACTGTTGCACTTATACAAAATATTTTCTTTAAGGAGGAAAAATAATGAGTGATAAAGATATACTTAAATCAAAAGTAAGTCAAATAGCTTGGAGCGTAACTAAATACCTATCATGTATATTGGCAGCATTCATATTTATACTTCCAATAGTAACTATATTTTTGGCCTCATTTAAAGGATATGAGGAGTTTTATTCAAGTAGTAAACTATCATTGCCTGAAAATATGTTTAATTTTTCTAATTATATAACGGCCTTTGTAGACGGAGGTATGCTAAAAGGATTTATGAACACTGCTTTCATTATGGTCATTTCATTAGCAGGAACTATTTTATTAGGAGCAATGGTAGCTTTTGTACTTCAAAGATTTGACTTTAAATTAAAGAAAGCAATTTTACTTATATATTTATTACCAATGTTTTTACCTATGGTAACAACACAGGTAGCAACATTCCAAATAATATCTAAATTAGGATTATATAATACTATTTGGGCTCCTATAGTTCTTTATTTAGGAGCAGATGTAATGAGTATTTATATAATGATGCAATTTATGGAATCAATTCCTATTGCAAATGATGAAGCTGCAATGCTTGATGGAGCATCTTATATTTATATATTTAATAGATTGATATTACCTTTATTAAAACCTGCCATAGCAACAATTATAATTTTAAGAGGAGTAGCTATCTATAATGATTTCTACACACCATTTTTATATGCACCAAGCCAAGAACTTGGAACTGTTGCGACATCTTTATATAAATTTATAGGACCATATGGTGGACAATGGAATGTAATAGCAGCTGGAGTTATATTAATAATGATTCCAACAGCAATAGTATTCTTATTATTACAAAAATATATTTATAATGGCTTTACAGATGGAGCGGTTAAATAAATAGAATTTATAAATAGCTTTAACAATTTATTTTTAATAAGTTGAGTTTAATAATTTACATTTAATAATTAGGAGAGGTTTTTGGCTTATGAATAATAAGACATTTAGATTCGTTAATTCACTTTATGTAATAATGATAACTAATATAATTGCATTAATTTATCTTACTTTAGGATTATTTTCTTTTACACTTGTTCCAGTTATTTTTTCAGTAATTGAAGTAATGAATGAGTTATTAAAAGGCGAAGTTGATGGATACTCAAGCCTAGTAAAGCATTTTAACACTTTAATGATAAAGAATATGAAAATTTATAAAAAAGAAGGGTTATTAACTGGAGCATATTCATTGACATTAGTAATAGCAATATTTTTATTAAGAAGAGTAAATATGCCAATGGCTACAAGTATCAACATATTACTTATGTATATTTTCTCTATGATAAGTATTTATTGGAGTTACTATGGAGTGGAGTTACTTTTTAATGAAGAAAAGAAAAGTTACTTAAATGTATTAGTTTTGATGTTTAAGAATCCTAAAAATCTTATAACAGCAGTCTTATTATTTATAAGTTTAATATCGCTTGGAGTTGCATTTAAAGAGATTTTAGTATTATTTTCTTTTAGCATATTTGCCTTAATATTTGTGAGGCTAAACTCTAAGTTAGCTTCTTAAATAAAAGGAGATTAATGATGAAGAAAGACTTTGAAATTAAGAGTTTTAATTTTATAACTTGGAATTGGAAAAATGATGTTGTAATTAAAGATGTGAAAAAAGAAATAGATTATCAGGTAGATAAATGTAATATAAATACCATAACTTTTGCTTTTTCAGCTGTTCAAGAGCATTGCTATTCCACAAAAATATATTGGCAAGGAGATCATATGCCAGTGGAGGAGGAATTATCTGAATTAGTGAAATATGCAAAAAATAAAGGGCTAAAAATTATTTTAAAACCAATGCTTAATGTAAGTGATGGATATTGGAGAGCTTATATTAGATTCTTCGATGAGGATGTACCATGTGAGCCAAAATGGAGTGATTGGTTCGAAAGCTACAATGAATATCTAATGAATTATAGTATGTTTTCTGAAAAAAATGACGTTGATATGATGATAATTGGATGTGAACTTGTTGGAACAGATCATAGGGAAACGGAATGGAGAAGTTTAATAAGTAAAATAAGAAAAGTGTATAGTGGTAAATTAACATATAACTGTGATAAATATCAAGAACATAATGTTAAGTGGTGGGATGCATTAGATTATATATCATCATCTGGATATTATCCAATTGGAACAATATCTAAGGAACTTGATAGAATTGAAACTGTAGTTAATGTGTACAATAAGCCCTTCTTTTTTTCAGAAGCTGGTTGTCCATCTATTAAAGGTGCAGGAAAATTTCCAAATGATTGGACTTTAATTTTAGATGGTGAATCAAGTGAAGAAGAGCAGTATAAATTTTATTATGAGCTTTTAGAGGAAAGTTCTAAAAGGGATTTTGTAAATGGATTTTGTTTTTGGGATTGGCCAATGAGATTACAAAGTACTAAAGAAAAAAGTCTTCCTAAAGATTATAGTGTAAAGCATAAATTAGCTGAAAAAATTATTAGAAGTTATTTTGAAAATTGAATAACAAAAGTAAAAATATAAATAAGATAGTAAATGTTTTTTCTTCAACATATATATTAGGAAGCATAGGAAACTCAATAATAAATAATGTATTCATATTATTTATGGCATCAGTTAAAGGGTTCAGTGATGGAGAAATAAGCATTATACTTGGTGTATTGCCGTTAATATCTATATTCACATTTTTTGTTTGGGGAGCAATTATTGATAAGTATAAGAAACTAGTTTTTTTCAATAAATTAGTTTATTCAATGAATATAGCTACCTTATTCTTATTATATAAAATAGATAACTTTAAGTTGTTTTTTATTATAAATCTTATAAGAACAATAATGATGCAACCAAGTGGTGTAGCTAACGATGAATATTTATTAAATTTATCAAATAAGTACGGGGTAAGATTTGGGAAAATTAGAGTATTTGGAACTATAGGTTATGGGATAGCTGGAATAGTATCTACAATATCGTTAGCTTATCTAGGTATTAATAAGTCTATATTAATATCTAGTATATTTTTAACAACTACATTAATATTATTTTTTAGATTACCTGAAATAACAGGATCTGAAGAAAAAGTAGTTTCTAAAGATAAATCTTATTTAAATATAATAAATATATTAAAAAATAAAGATTTTAGATTATTTATATATACTTATGGTATATTAACAGGAGTAATAGCAGCTTCAGTTAATTATGGAACACCAATATTAATGATAAAGTTAGATGCACCAGATGCATTTATAGGTTTGATTCCAATATTTATGATAGCATTTGAAGTTATACTATTACCTGTTATAGAAAAATTAAATTTTTATGATAATGTAAATTATGTTTTTAAATTAGTAGGAATCCTATTAATTATAAGATGGGTTATATTCGGATTTGCTAATTCTTATATTATAATTATGGTATTAGCACTTATGCATGGATTAATAAATGGATTGTTACTTCCTATGCAAAATAAATTAATTTGGACTTTAGTTCCTAAAGATAAGCATTCAACAGCATTTATAATTACTAATTTATTTTGTTATACAATTTTTCCAGCTGTAATAAATTTAATAACAGGTGGCTTAGTGAAATACTTAGGCATACATACTTATGGCATAGTATATTTATTTATTACTATTTTAAGTATAATAATAATTTTAAAGAACAAATTTAGTACTAGTTATTAAGTTATTAAAATAATATTTTGAATAATATTTTGAATAATATAATATCATATTTGAGTAATTTGATATTATATTTTTCTAAAATCGTAATTAATTGTGATATAAGATTAATAAAGTTAGTTATAAAACTAGCAGCTAAGTAAAGTGAAAATATATAATAGGTTAGATTAAATATAAATGGATAAAATATAATGAGATTAGATGTATATATTGAATATTATTGAATTAGAAATGAATGGAGCAAATATGAAAATTTTTGCTTTATTTTTATATTACCATAAATAGTTCATGGGTGTGAGGAATTTAAAGTTAATACAGTTGTTATTAGATAATAAATGGTATAAAATATAATACAAATAAAGATTTTAAAGTTACAATAAAAATTTAAAATTATGAATTAACTTAATACAAAGGCTCTAATTAGCTTATAAAAATTTACATTAAGAGAATTATATAAATTTTGTAAGCATAGATAGTTTATAATTTTTTTATTAATGGTAAGGGAATATAAATCTTTATAAAATAATTTAAGAGTCTAATAAAGGGGAAGAGGATATGTTCGATGTAAACGAAAACAGATATGATGAAATGAAATATATTAAATGTGGTAATAGTGGTTTATATTTACCTAGGGTTGCTTTAGGATTATGGCATAATTTTGGTTCCGTAGATCCAATTGAAAATCAAAAAGCAATAATATTTGAGGCTTTTAACAATGGGATAACACATTTTGATTTAGCAAATAATTATGGGCCAGTATATGGGTCTGCTGAAGAGAATTTTGGTAGAATATTAAATAAAGAGCTTATTAATTATAGAGATGAAATGATAATATCAACAAAAGCTGGATACGATATGTGGCCAGGTCCCTATGGAAATGGTGGTTCAAGAAAGTATCTAATTTCAAGCTTAGATCAAAGTTTAAGAAGAATGAATTTAGAATATGTTGATATATTCTATCATCACAGACCAGATCCAGATACACCGCTTGAAGAAACTATGGGAGCATTAACTGATATAGTAAAGCAAGGAAAAGCATTATATATAGGATTATCAAATTATCATCCAAAAGAGTTAAAAGAAGCTTCTAAGATATTAAAAGCAAATGGCACTCCATGTCTTATTCATCAATTTAGCTATAGTATGTTTAATCGTTGGAGCGAAGTAGAAGGACTACATGATGTTCATAAAGAAGAAGGGATAGGTTCAATAGCATTTTCACCTTTAGCTCAAGGATTGTTAACTGATAAATATCTTCACGGAATTCCAGAAGATTCAAGAGCTAAAAAGGTAAGTAGTAAGTTCTTAAATGAAAAAGATATAACTGAGGAAAAGCTTGAAAAAATAAGACAATTAAATAATATAGCAGGAGAAAGAGGACAAACATTAGCTCAAATGGCATTAGCTTGGGTATTAAGAAATGATGTTGTTACAACAGTTCTTATTGGAGCTAGTAAGGCAGAACAAATAGTGGATAATAAGAATATAATAAATAATTTAAGCTTTAGTGATAAAGAACTTGAAAGTATTGAAAGTATATTAAATTCTAAATAGTATATTTTTATTTTTAGTTACTTGAAGTATGGGAAAAGATTTTTGGGACAAGTTTTTTGATTAGAAAATAAGAAATTAATTAATAGGTATATAAGTATAATTTTTATATGAAAAATTGTTAAGAAAATATATTAAAGTTAAAATTTTATGGCAAGGACAAGGACAAGGACATTAATATTAATATGAATATTGATATTGGTATGGATATAGTGGATAATATTATCAAAGTATTAAAATACAAAATATATAAAAATAGTCCTAGGAGCACTGCATCTAGGACTTATTTTTTGGCTTTATTAACTTACGTTTCTTGACTTATTAGGTGAAACTCCATAATACTTTTTATAGAGCTTACTAAAGTAATATGGGTCACTATATCCAACCATTTTAGCAATGGATTTTATTGAAAGCTTTGAGTCTTCTAATAAATCTTTTGCTTTAGCTAATCTTATTTGTATTAAGTAGTTTATTGGAGAATCTCCCATAAGCTCCTTAAAAATCTTAGATATATAAACAGGACTTAAATACATATTTTTTGATAAGGTATACAGTGAAATGTCCTCTGTATAATTTTCAGTTAAGTATTTTGTTATACTTTCAACTAAGGCTTTCTTTTCACGTGATTTAAATGAAAATTCCTTAGAATCACGAGTAGTATCCTCCTCATTTATTTCTCTATATAATAATACAAGTAGTTTCATAACTAGAGATTTAAGCATAAAAGGAGAAGTTTGATTATAGTTTTTTTGTTCTTCAAGAATTTCTAAACAACTCTTTAATAGTTCATCTTTATATTTAACAAATGTGAGAACGTTTTTATCACCTATATCAATATAGTCTTTTTTTATATTACTAAATAAATTTAAATTAGTTAAACCAATATGTAGCTCTCTACAATTTGTATTTTCTTCAAAAAGCTCTTGATGATAAACTCCAGGATTAGAAATAAGTACTTGACCTTTTCTCAAGGTATATTTTTCACCTTCTATTAAATAATCTACAGATCCAGCAGTTATGAATGAAAGTTCAACAAAATCTTCATGGCAGTGATATTGAGTTTCAGGAATTGGATTTTCGGGAAGGCAACTTCCATCAATTACAAATAGTATTTGAGGATTATAGCAATCTATATTTGCATGTACTTTATTCATTTTAACATCTCCCAAAATAATTACTTCATTTAGTATAATAATATACATTTAAAGTTTAATATAATACATTTTTATTTTCAATAACTTGGATATAATCTTATTTAGAAATAAATAATTTAGGGAGGGGTTGATTATGGGTAAATTAAAGTGGAGTTTTATTTTTTTTATTATAAGTTAGGAAATAAATAAGATATAAAAAGCTTAATTATTAATAGATATGGATTTAACTCTATTTGCTAAATGACATAATATGAAAAATAAGCAGTATAAAGGAGAGGTTAATTATGAATAGTTTTAAGTGGATTTTTTATAATTAAAAATATGATTTATAAATAAACAATATAAGGGAGGCTTGATTATGGATAGCATAAAATGGATATTTAGTTACTTAAAGAAATACAAGTTTAAATATTTCTTTGCATTGTTATTAGTATTAATTACTTCGGCAATTAATATGGTAAATCCATTTATTACAGGTAAAATTATTGATAGGGTTTTTGGAAGTGGAGAAACATCACTACTTATTCCTCTTGTTTCAATAATGATATCTGTTGTAGCTGTTAAGGGAATTATAACTTTCAGCTATCAAATGATTTTAGAAATTATTTCACAAGATGTTCTATTTAAAATAAGAACAGATTTATATGATAAACTTTTAAATTTAGATGTTAATTTCTATAGTAGGGTAAAAACTGGGGATCTTATGGCAAGAATGACAGGAGATACTGATGCTATAAGACACTTTATTGCTTGGGTTGTTTATAATATTCTATCAGCTATAACAACCTTTAGTTTTGCTATTATTTCGATGATGTATGTGAATTACATTTTAACTATATTTATGCTTTTAATTGCACCAATGATTGGATTTTTAACTTTTAAGATGAGCAAGGAGATTTCACCAACCTTTTATAATATAAGAGAAGCTTATTCAAGGTTAAATTCAGTTGTTCAAGAAAATATAAGTGGTAATAGAGTAGTAAGAGCCTTTGGTAGAGAAGACTTTGAAATTAACAAATTTACTACTGAAAATGAAAATTATAAAAATAAAAATCTTGATACTATAAAGGTTACAAAAAAATATATTCCAAAGCTTGAATTCTTATCTAATAGCCTTTCTGTAATTATGATTTTAGTTGGGGGAATTTTAGTTGCACTAGAAAAGATGACTTTTGGAGAACTTATTATTTTTAGTAGTTTACTATGGGCGTTAAATAACCCAATGAGAATGTGTGGGTATTTAATTAATGATGCTCAAAGATTTATAGCATCTTCTGCTAAAATTATGGATCTTTTAAATACAGAAAGTAGCATAATAAATAAGGACAATGTTTTGAATGTTAATAAGTTTGAAGGTAACATAGAATTTAAAAATGTGAGTTTAACTTTAGAAGGAAGAAGGGTTATAAATAATATTTCCTTTAAGGTTGGTGCTGGACAAACAATTGGTTTAGTTGGACATACAGGATCAGGAAAATCTCTTATAATAAATTTACTGTCAAGGTTTTATGATGCCACAGAAGGTGATATTTATATTGATGGAATTAATATAAAGGATATAGATTTGGATATTTTAAGAGGAAATATTGCAACAGCTATGCAAGATATATTCTTATTTTCAGACACAATTAAAGATAATATTGCTTTTAGTAATCCAAAAGCAAGTTTTTCAGAAATAAAGAGGGTTTCTAAAAAAGCACAGGCTCATGGTTTTATAAAGAGACTTGATGAAGGTTATGAAACAATAGTAGGGGAAAGAGGAGTAGGACTTTCAGGAGGACAAAAGCAAAGAGTATCCCTAGCAAGGGCAATGATGAAAAATGCCTCAATTTTTGTACTAGATGATGTAACTTCTGCTGTTGATATGGAGACAGAAAAGAAGATACAATATGAGTTAAAAAATATGAAGGAAAAGAAAACTACATTCATAATTGCACATAGAATTTCTTCATTGAAGCAAGCTGACTTAATTTTAGTATTAGATAATGGAGAAATAGTAGAAAGAGGTACTCATGAGGAGCTGGTACAAAAGGGTGGGTATTATTCAAATATATTTTATACTCAATATGGCAATTTAGATATAAGGATTGGAGGGGTATAAATGTTATCTTTAGTGATTATAGTATGGATAGTAAATAGGAATATAGGTATAGATAATAGTAGAGATATAGAGGGATAAGACAGTATAGATAGAGAGAGTATAAGAAATAGTAAGTACCATACTTAGATTAGATATAGATAAAGGCTAAAGACGATAAAATAAAGCAACTCTATGAAGAAATAAAAAAACTAAAAGAAGATAAAGAGAAACTAATTATCCAATTAGTTGATATGGAAGAACTTAAAGATGAAAATAAAAGATTAAGAGAAAGTTTAGATAAAATAAAAAGTATAAAATAAGGAGGAAATTATATGGAATCTTATTTAGGGAAATTTATTACAGTTAAAATGGATAGACCATTAGGCTCTAAGCACCCTAAACATAACTTTATATACTCTTTAAATTATGGTTTCATTCCTAATACAACATCAGGAGACGGAGAAGAAATTGATGTATATATTATTGGAGAATTTGAACCTTTGGAAAAATATGAAGGATATGTTGTAGCAATAATAAAAAGGACAAATGATATTGAGGATAAATTAGTAGTTTGCAAAGAATTAAATAAATATAATAAAGAGCAAATAAAAGCGTTAGTAGAATTTCAAGAAAGATTTTTTGAATCTACAATAATAACTTATTAGACACTAAAAAGTGAATAATAAGAAAGAAAGGAGGATTTAGTGAGAGTTTGGTACTTGTAACACTCTCTCACTAAAGATAATGTATGGCTAGAAATAAATATGATGTAGATGAAGAATTGGAAACGGGATTTAATTTAGGATATTTAAGAAGACTATTAAAATATATGAAACCTTATAAAACTAAAATAGTTACTTCAGTTATTTTAATGCTAATTTCAAGTTCACTTGCCTTATTAGGGCCAGTAATAGTTAAATCAGCCTTAGATAACTTTATACCAAATAAGGAGATTAAAAATTTAGCATTAATTTCAGTTTTATATGTAATGATATATGTAACTATAGCAATAATCATGAAGCATAGAATGTACACAATGGGAGAAGTCGGACAAAATATATTAGTAGATATGAGATATGATTTATTTAAGAATCTACAGTTTGTTCCTTTTAATTATTATGATTCAAGACCTCATGGTAAAATATTAGTAAGGGTAGTTAATTATATTAATTCACTTAGTGATATTTTATCTAATGGTTTTGTAAATTTAATTGCAGATATGGTTACCTTAGTTATGGCAATAATATTTATGTCATTTCTAAGTATAAAGTTAACCTTAGTTACTTTAATGGGCATTCCCATACTTATGATAGTAATGATGTCTATAAAAAATGCACAAAGAAGGGCATTTCAAAGATTAAGTGCTAAGCAATCAAATTTAAATGCTTATATTCATGAAAGTATAAATGGTGTAAGAGTAACACAATCTTTTTCAAGGAAAAAAGAAAGTATGGATACCTTTAAGGAGCTTTGTTTTGAAAATAGTGATTCATGGATGAAGGCAGTTAGATTTAATTTTCTAATTTGGCCAAGTATAGACATTATTTCAGTAACATCAATATCTCTAATTTATATTTTTGGAATCTTAGTATTTAGGGATTCAGTCTCATTAGGATTAATAGCAGCATTTATTTCATATGTATGGATATTTTGGGCTCCAATAATGAATATAGGAAACTTTTATAATACTTTAATTAATGCAATGGCCTACTTAGAAAGAATATTTGAAGCGATGGATGAAGAACCAGAGTATGATAAAAAGGATGCTATAGAGCTTAAAAATGTTAAGGGTGATGTAGAATTTAAAAATGTGCATTTTGAATATGAAAAAGACACTACTATTTTAGAAAATGTAAATATGAGGATTAAAGCTGGTGAAAAAATAGCCTTAGTTGGACCTACAGGGGCAGGAAAAACTACAATAGTTAATTTACTTTCAAGATTTTATAGAATAAAGTCTGGAGAAATACTAGTTGATGGAATAAATATAAATGATGTAACCTTAAAATCTTTAAGAAAAGAAATAGGTGTTATGCTTCAAGATCCATTTGTCTTTTCAGGAACAATAATGGAAAACATAAGATATGGAAGATTAGATGCTACAGATGAAGAAGTAATAGAGGCTTCTAAGATAGTTAGAGCTGATGACTTTATAAAAGATTTTAAAGATGGATATAACACATATTTAAATGAGCAAGGAAATGGACTTTCAGTTGGACAAAAGCAACTTATATCTTTTGCAAGGGTTTTATTATCTGATCCTAAAATACTAATTTTGGATGAAGCAACATCAAGCATAGATACAGAAACTGAAGCATTATTACAAGAAGGAATAGAAGAACTTCTTAAAGGAAGAACATCCTTTGTTATAGCTCATAGATTATCAACAATAGTTAATTCAGATAAAATAATGTATATAGGTGATAAGCAAATTCTAGAAGAGGGAACTCATGATTCGCTAATAAAGCAAAAGGGATTGTATTATAACTTATATAAATCACAATACCTTGATATATAAATTTTAATTTGTTTAGTCCCCAGAGGCAATGCCTCTGGGGATTTTAAAATTGCAACTAGTTTATATTCTTGATTTTATTACTTTGCTTGCATGAAAGTAAATGATTAGATAAGTATATATTATTATATTTAAAATATAGACAAGTATGTGTTGTGATTATATAATTATTATAAGAGAGGTTGTTTTATTATAGGAATAAATTTAAATGGAGTTTATATGAAAAATATAGATATATAGGGTTTAATTATAAGTACGTTACTAATAGGAGGAATATTCACAGGTTTAGGTTGGATAATTAAAAGTCAAAATGCAGAAGAAAAAGGAAACAATCTTAAACTAAATCTAATAAAGCTAAAGTTTTAGTGTAAACGATAATAAAGTATGATGAAAATTTGATAATAAATAATAAAGAGTACTTACTGATTTGTGGGAGGTAGTGTAATGGAAAATAGTTTTACAAATAACGATAAATATATAATAGGAGTAGATATTGGTGGAACTAATATTAGAGCAGCTTTATTAGATGAAGAAAGAAATATTATAGAAAAGATAAAAATAGAAAATCAAGTAAAAGAAGGTCCAGAATATAATTTGGATAAGATTATAAATCATATTAATAGTAACTGGAAAGATAGAGATATAAAAGGAATTGGAGTTGGAAGTCCAGGACCTTTAGATATTAAAAATGGAATTATTTTAAAAGCACCTAATTTACAGGGATGGGATAACTTTAATATAAAAAAATACTTTGAAGAAAAAACATCATTGAAAACAGAGGTTAATAATGATGCTAATGTTGCAGGGCTTGCTGAAGCAATGATTGGCTCTGCAAAAGGAGCAGAAAGTGTTTTTTATATTACAGTTTCAACAGGTGTTGGTGGTGCTTTAATAATTGATAATAAAATAATAAATGGTGCAAATAGTTTTGCAGGAGAAATATGCAACTTAATAATAAATGAAGATAAATACAGTCATTCAGGGTTAGTTCAAGGTGGACTTGAAGGACAATGTAGTGGGCCTAATATATCTAGACAAGCATCCGATTTATTAGGAAAACACATAGATACGCCAGAAGTTTTTGAGTTATACAAAAATAATGATGATTCAATAAAAAGCTTAATTAATAGAGTATGTGAAAATTTATCTAAAGGAATTTCAAACATAATATCAGTTGTTGATCCAGAAGTAATAGTTCTTGGAGGTTCTGTAATCTTATATAATAAGGAATTGTTAGAATTAATAATACAAAAAGTTAAAGAAAAGGTAATTAATAAAGATGCTGTAGATATAAGAGTAGCAGAAATTGGTGATGATGCTGGACTTAGAGGTGCAGGATTCTTAATTAGCTAATTATTGATTAAAAATAGAGGTTGTCCATATGGGCGACCTTTTAAATTAATAATTAGCACTGTTTAATCTAATGTTGATATTGGACAATAAAAAATGGACGATTAATTGTCTATTTTTTATTCGTAATAGTTTAATATTACGAATCAATTAATTATTCGTTATAATAAACCTGCTTTTTTTTCTTCAAATACTTTATATTTAGTCCATGGATAATGTCCATTATAAATAATAGTACACCATAACACATACATTACAATTAATCCCCATATACTCACACTTTCATTTTTAGTAAAGTCAGTAATAAAATTTATTATTTTGTCACTAAAAATCCCATAAAGTATTATAGGAAGAGTTACTATTATTGAATTTATAGTATTAGTTTCCTTGGTCAATTCAATCCTAGTATTACATTTATCACATCTTAGTTTATACCATGGACTACAAAAAATATTTGATATAATCATGTATTTAAACCTTTTTCCACAATTAGGACAAATTCTCATTACATTACTCCCCTTTAATCTCCTATTTATTTCTTAACTATCTTTTATCAACTACGTCTTATAATACAATTGCTAATTAATGTACATTTTTATTATACATTAATTATGGGTTATATTTACAAAAAATATAAATATTAATGTTATACTTTTTTATTACTTCACAATAGTATAATAAATCAACACTTAATTAAAACAGAGCCTAATAATTAAATAAAGTAATAATAAATTAAATTAAGTATTTTGGGGAAATATAAATAAAGCAAAAGTAATAAAAGTAAAAATAGTACAAGTAAAATGACAAAAGAAAATAATAGAAGTATATAGGAGGATTGATATGTGTACAGCTTTAACTTTACAAACAAAAGAAGGATATCATTTATTTGGGAGAAATATGGATATAGAGGTTTCTTTTAAACAATCAGTAGCACTTGTTCCTAGAAATTTTAGCTATAAAAATAGAGCTACAAATGAAAGGGTAAATACTAAATATGCGATGATTGGAATGGGAACTATAATAGACGGACATCCATGTTATGCTGAAGCAATGAATGAAAAAGGATTAGCTTGTGCTGGATTGAACTTTCCTGGATATGCTTATTGGGAAGATGATGTTGTAGATGGAAAGATAAATATTCCTCCATATGATTTAATACTATGGGCTTTAGGAAATTTTGAATATATTGAAGATTTAAGGGGTCATTTAGAGAGGTTAAATTTAGTAGCAAGGCCTGTAAATGAAAATGTACCTTTGCCAACACTTCATTGGATTATATATGATTCAAAAGGTAAATGTATAGTTGTAGAAAATACAAAGAGTGGGCTTAATATATTTGAGAATAAGATAGGAATTTTAACTAATGCTCCAACCTTTGATTGGCATATGACTAACTTAACTCAATATATTGGAGTATCTTCTCATCAGCCATCTGAAATAAAATGGGGAGATGTAGAATTAAAAGCTTTGGGTCAAGGTGCAGGAGGAAGGGGAATTCCAGGAGATTTTTCATCACCATCAAGATTTGTAAAAGCTACTTTTTTAAGAAGTAATGCAGTAGTTGGAGATGATTATATATCAGCAATATCTGAGTTTTTTCATATATTAAACTCAGTGGCAATGGTAAAAGGAGCAGTTGTTACTCCACAAAATCTTAATGATATAACACAATATACTTCTTGTATGATTCAAGAAAAAGGAATCTACTATTACAATACTTATAACAATAGTACAATAAATGCAATTGATATGAATAAAGAAAATTTAGATGCTACAGAAATAAAGATATTTGAATATAGAGATAAGCAACTTATAAATTTTGAAAATTAGAATACTAATATTAGGATAGGTATAATGAAGACATTTAAGTAAAAATCAAGTGTCTTCATTATATTTTTTTGTCTACCTTTTACTAAACACTAATTATTACAATAAAACATATAGAATTTACTAGGTATATGCAAGCTAAATCCTAAGCTATAATGATGATGTAAATGTTGTAAGAGAAATGTTGTAAGAGAAATGTTGTAAGAGGTAAATAACAATATTCTTAAAGGCATATGAGATTCTCAAAAACTTAAGATAAATTTCAAAAAGTATGAAAAGAAATTTGCAAAAGATAAATAAGATAAATAAGCATAAAGTTTGCAAGAAAAATTGTGAAAAATATAAAGCAAAAGTAAGATAAAACTAAAATAAGCTTAATATTAACACCAAATAAAAGGTGAAAAATAAGAGTAAGGATGTGATTAATGATGAAGTTTAGTAATGGTTGTTGGTTAAATAAAGATGGAATAACTAGATTTAGTCCACAAGAAGTATATAGTTCTGCTAAAAATGAAAAGGTTTTAACTATGCATACACCATGTAATAGAATAAATCATAGAGGTGATACACTAGGGGGGCCAGTTATTACCTATAAAATTTCTTCACCATTAGAAAATGTTCTTAGAATAAGATCATATCATTATATGGGAGCACAAGATGTGGGACCATATTTTGAAGTGAAGGAAGATAATAAGAATATATTTACAGAAGAAAATGAAGAATTTATAACAGTACAATCTGGAGATTTAAATGTAAAAATAGATAAAAATAATTTTTCAATGGAATTCTATAATGGAGATAAGTATTTAACAAAGAGTGCAAATAGAAGTGCAGCATATTTTAGAGAAACAAATACAAAATTCTTAGATGAAGACAATATTGAAACATACATGAGAGATCAATTAAGCTTATCAGTTGGAGAAGCAGTATATGGACTCGGAGAAAGATTTACTCCATTCGTTAAAAATGGACAATCCATAGATATATGGAATGAAGATGGTGGTACAAGTACAGAGCAAAGTTATAAGAATATACCTTTTTATATAACAAATAAAGGGTATGGAGTATTTGTAAATCATCCAGAAAGAGTATCATTTGAAGTTGGATCAGAACAAGTAACAAAAGTTCAATTTAGTGTTCCTGGAGAATGTTTGGATTATTATATAATCACAGGAAATGATATGAAGGAAGTTTTAGAAAATTATACAAGCTTAACTGGTAAACCTGCGTTACCTCCAGCTTGGTCATTTGGATTATGGTTAACAACATCTTTTACTACTAATTATGATGAAAAAACAGTTAATGAATTTGTTGATGGAATGGCAAGTAGAGATATTCCACTTCATGTATTCCATTTTGATTGTTTCTGGATGAAGGACTTTAATTGGTGTAATTTTGAATGGGATAATAGGGTTTTCCCAGATCCAGAAGGAATGATAAAGAGATTAAAAGAAAAAGGCTTAAAGATTTGTGTATGGATCAACCCATATATAGCTCAAGAATCTTCATTATTTGAAGAAGGAAAAGAAAAAGGATACTTTATTAAAAAGAAAAATGGTGATGTATGGCAATGGGATATGTGGCAACCTGCAATGGCAATAGTAGATTTTACAAATCCAGAAGCTTGCAAATGGTATGGAGATAAATTAAAAGCATTAATGGATATGGGAGTTGATTGCTTCAAGACTGACTTTGGCGAAAGAATCCCAACAAACTGCACATACTTTGATGGTTCAGATCCAGAAAAGATGCACAACTACTATACACAAATATACAACAAGGTAGTTTTTGATGTTATAAAAGAAGTTAAAGGTGAAAATGAAGCAGTATTATTTGCAAGGTCAGCAACTGCAGGTGGACAACAATTCCCAGTACATTGGGGAGGAGACTGTACTTCAGATTATGAATCAATGGCAGAAAGCTTAAGAGGTGGATTATCACTATGCATGTCAGGCTTTGGATTCTGGAGCCATGATATTGGAGGATTTGAAAGTACTTCAACACCAGATGTATATAAGAGATGGGCAGCATTTGGGCTTTTATCATCTCACAGCAGATTACATGGAAGTACATCTTATAGAGTACCATGGCTTTATGATGAAGAATCATGTGATGTAGTTAGATTCTTTACAAAATTAAAATGTAGTATAATGCCATATTTATTTAAGACATCATACGATACATCAATTAAAGGTATCCCTGTAATGAGATCAATGATATTAGAAAATCAAGATGATCCAGCTTGCAGATACTTAGATAGACAATATATGCTTGGAGATAATATTTTAGTAGCTCCAATATTTAATGAAGAAGGAATAGCAGAATACTATTTACCAAAAGGAAAATGGACTAACTTTATAACAGGAAAAGCTTATGAAGGTGGAAGATGGGTAAGAGAAAAGCATGACTACCTAAGCATTCCAATGATGGTTAAAGAAAACAGCATAGTTGCAGTAGGAGCAAACAATAATATTCCTAACTATGATTATGGCAAGGATGTTACTTTAGAAGTATTTGATTTAGTAGATAATAAGGAAGCCTATACAGAAGTATTAAATCAAAATGCAGAAGTGGTATTAAAAGCTAAAGCATTAAGAAATAATAAAGTAGTTACTTTTGATATAGAAGCAAACAATAATTACAGCATCTTATTAAATGGTATTTTCCATGTTGAAAAGATCGAGGGAGCAGATGTTACAATCGAAAAGAGAGGTGTTAGATTAACACCAGCTAATAAAAACTCAAAAATAATATGCACCTTAAAATAAATTTATATTAATAAATATAGCCTCAGTATAAGCTAACAACTTTTGCTGAGGCTAGATTAGAATTGAGAATTGACAGTTGACAATTGAGAACTAAGGACGTTCTGTAAGAATTTCAACCGTAATTCTCAATTGGCCATTATCAATTTTAAATTAATAAAGTGGAGGATTAGTTATGAAAGTTAATGAAAATAATATAGAAGAAATATTAAGTAAGCTTACTTTAGAAGAAAAGGTTGGAATGATACATGGAGCTGGGCTTTTTAGAACAGAAGGAGTAGAAAGGCTTGGAATTAAACCTTTAAAAATGGCAGATGGTCCAATGGGAGTGAGAAATGAGTTTCCTGATAATAGTTGGGTTCCATATGGTTATAGCGATGATTATGTTTCATATCTTCCATCTAATACAGCATTAGCATCAACTTGGAATAGAGAACTTGCTTATAAAGAAGGTTATGTATTAGGAAATGAAGCAAGGGGAAGAGGTAAGGATATAATATTAGCTCCAGGAATAAATATTATTAGAAGTCCACTATGTGGAAGAAATTTTGAATATATGTCAGAAGATCCATACTTAACAAAGGAAATGGCTGTACCTTATATTAAAGGTGTTCAAGATAATGATGTTGCAGCTTGTGTTAAGCATTTTGCAGTAAACAATCAAGAAACAGAAAGATTAAATGTAGATGTTGTAGTTAGTGATAGAGCTTTAAGAGAAATTTATTTTCCAGCATTTGAAGCAGCAGTAAAAGAAGGAAGTGCCTATTCAATGATGTCTGCTTACAATAAAATATGGGGTCATTACTGTGCTCATAATCCAAAGTTACTTCAAGAGATTTTAAGGGATGAATGGGGATTTGATGGAGTATTAGTATCAGATTGGTCTGGAATTCATGATACTAAAGAAGCAGCAGAAGCAGGTATGGATATAGAAATGTCTGTAACTTATAACTTTGATGAATACTTCTTTGCAAACCCAATGATAAAGGCTGTGAAAGAAGGATTAATTAAAGAAGAAGTTATAGATGATAAGATAAGAAATATCTTAAAGTTAATGTATAAATTAAATATGTTTTCTGATGATAGAAAAAAAGGAACATACAATAGTTATGAAAATAGAGAAAAAACTTTGGAAATAGCAAGAGAATCAATAGTCCTTTTAAAAAATGAAGAAAATGTACTTCCATTAAATGAAAAAGAAATAAAGACTGTTGCTGTTATAGGTGAAAATGCTGATATAAGACATTCATTAGGTGGCGGATCAGCAGAAATTAAAGCTTTATATGAAGTAACTCCACTTCTTGGTTTAAAAATGAAGCTTGGTGGAAATACAGAAGTAAAATATGCTAAGGGATACACTTTTAAAGAAGATGAAAGAGAAAATCTATTAAATGAAGCTATTGAACTTGCTAAAAATTCTGATGCAGTAATATTTGTAGGTGGATTAAAACATATTAAGGAAAACTTTGAATTATATCAAAATGCCTTACATTCAAATAAAGAAGAAGATGTAGTAAATATAGATAGTGAAGGCAATGATAAGACAAATATGTTACTTCCATATAATCAATATGAAGTAATAGAAGAATTATTAAAGGTAAATAAAGATACAGTAGTTGTAATAACAGCAGGTTCACCAGTAGATATGTCAAGTTTTAAGGATAAAGCAAAAGCAATAATTCATACTTCATACAATGGAATGGAAGGTGGAGTAGCTTTAGCAGAGGTTCTATTTGGAGATGTTAATCCATCAGGAAAGCTTGCAGTTACTATTCCAAAAAGATTAGAAGATTCACCAGCACACTGCATTGGAGAATTCCCAGGTTCTGATAAGGTTAGATATGATGAAGGTATATTTGTTGGATATAGATATTTCTCAAGTTATGATGTAGAACCATTATTTGCATTTGGACATGGTCTATCATATACAAGCTTTGCTTATGATAATTTAAGAGTTTCAGTAAATGAAATGGGAGATAATATACAAGAGGTAGAAGGTAATTTAGAGAAATCATTAGAAAAGAGCTTAAAAGAAGAATTAGAAAATGATTTAGAAAAAGAATTAGAAGAGAATCTAGAAAAAGCACTAGAAGATGGTTTGAAAGTAATGGTTACTTTAGATATAACAAATATAGGAGATGTGGCAGGAGCAGAGATTGTTCAATTATATATAAATGATGTTGAAGCTACAGAAAAGAGACCCGATATTGAATTAAAAGGCTTTGAAAAGGTATATATAGAGCCAAAAGAAACAAAAGAAGTCACTATAATTTTAGATAAAAATGCTTTTGCATTTTATAAGGAAGATATAAATTCATGGATAGTAGAAGAAGGATATTTTAACATAATTCTTGGTTCATCTTCAGCTGATTTAAGATTAAAGGAAACTATAAATATAAAAAATCAATATAAATTTTAGTTGGTGACTTATGAGTAAGAGATTATGGTATAAAGAAAAAGCAGAGGAATGGGTAGAAGCCCTTCCTCTTGGAAATGGATCATTAGGAGCAATGGTTTTAGGTGATGTATTTAAAGAGAGAATAGCCTTAAATGAAGATACTTTATGGACTGGTATTCCAAAAGATAAAACAAATTATGAAGCAAAAAAATATCTTGATAAAGCAAGAGAATTAATTGATAAAGAAGAATATTTTGAAGCACAAAAGCTAATGAATGAAAAAATGCTTTCTGGATATACAGAATCTTATGCACCACTTGGAGATTTATATTTAGATTTTTATTATGAAGATGAAAAATACTCTAATTACACTAGAGAATTAGATTTAGATAAAGCTTTGGTAACAGTTAAATATAATATAGGAAATACAGAATTTAAAAGAGAAGCCTTTGTTTCTGCAAAAGATAAGGTATTAGTAATAAAGATAACTTCAACTAAAGATCAAAGCCTTAATTTTGATATAAGATTAAATAGTTTATTAAAAAGTCAGAGTAATAAAGATGGAGATATTGGACTTGTTTTAAAAGGGATAGCACCAATTAAGATTTTGCCTAGTTACGTAAGTGATGAAACCATAATTTATGATGAAAATAATGAGCTAGGAACAAAATTCTGTACAAGGATAAGGATTAAAAATAAAGATGGAAAAGTAAATGTTAATGAAGATATATTAGAAGTTAGAAATTCAAGCGAAGCAATTTTAATATTATCAGCAAGTACTAACTTTGAAGAATTTAATATAAAGCAAGGTTCGGCAGGAAGAGATGAAAAGGCTTTAAGCGAAATTATCATAAATAATGCAGAAAAGTTATCCTATGATGAACTATTTAATAATCATTTTAAGGAATATAGCGAGTTATTTGATAGAGTGGAATTTCGTCTAGGAAAAGAAGTAAATAGAAATAATGAAAATGAAAATAAAAATGAAAAAGGACAAAGTAAAAGAAAAAATGAAAATACAAAAGGACAATGGCAAAATATATTAAAAGAAAGTAAGGACAGAGAAGTAGAAAATATAGAAGAACTACCTACTGATGAACGACTTAAAAGATTAAAAAATGGAGAGGAGGACTTAGGGTTAATAACTCTTTATTTTCATTATGGAAGATATCTTTTAATTAGTTCATCAAGAAGAGGCAGTGAGCCAGCAAACCTTCAAGGAATTTGGAATGAAGAAGTAAGACCACCTTGGAGTAGTAATTATACAATAAATATAAATACAGAAATGAATTATTGGCCAGCAGAAGTTTGTAATATTTCAGAGTGCCATGAGCCATTATTAAATATGATTAAAGATCTTAGTATATCAGGAGAAAAAACTGCAAGAGAGGAATTTAATTGTGAAGGGTGGACAGCAAATCATAACGTTGATATTTGGAGATATTCCAATACTGTTTTAGGAAGCTGTGAATGGGGATATTGGCCAATGGGAGGTCCATGGATTTGTCAGCATATTTTTGAACATTATGACTTTACTAGAGATAAGGAATTTTTAAAAGAATATTATCCTATTTTAAAAGGTTCAGCTAGCTTTTTATTAAGTTGGCTAAGAGAAGATAGTAAAGGAGTTTTAAATACATGTCCATCAACATCTCCTGAGAATAACTTTTTAGATAATGAAGGCAGAGCTTGTTGTTTAAGTAAATCATCAACTATGGATATTGCAATAACAAGAGATTTATTTAGAAACTGTATAGAAGCATCAAAAATATTAGAAGAAGATGAATACTTTAGGACTAAATATTCTACGTTAGATAAAGATTTCAAGAAAGATAGAGATTTTAATGCAGACAAAGAATGTAATAGAGATGTGTTTAATGAGGATAAGGAGTTTAGAGATAAGCTAATTACTTCGCTTGAAAAACTACCAAGTTATAAAATAAATAAACATGGTGGTATTCAAGAATGGTATAAAGACTTTGATGAAAAAGAACCGGGTCATAGGCATATTTCACACTTGTTCGGACTATATCCGGGTAAAGAAATTACAGAGTATAAAAATAAAGATTTAATTGAAGCATGCAAAAATACTCTATCAAGAAGATTATCACAAGGTGGTGGACATACAGGTTGGAGCTGTGCTTGGATAATTAATTTTTATGCAAGGCTAAAAGAACCAGAACTAGCAAATAAATATTTAAATATACTATTAAGCAAACTAACATACTCAAATTTATTTTGTGTACATCCACCATTTCAAATAGATGGAAATTTTGGCGGAACAGCAGGAATAGCAGAAATGCTTATTCAAAGCCACCAAGGATATATAGAAATACTTCCAGCTATACCTAAGTCATGGAAAAGTGGCGAAGTGAAGGGATTGAGAGCAAGAGGTGGGTATACTGTTGATATAAGCTGGAAAGATAATAAACTTATATATGTTAATATTATTTCTGATAATGATGGAATTTGTGAAGTTCATTATAGTAAGTATTTAAGTCAAGAAAATGAGATTGGAAATAAGAATAATGTTTGCAATTATAAAGACGTAATTACATTTGAAGCTAAGAAAGGTTCTACTTATACAATTGTAGGAATGTAAAATATTAAGCCCCAGGGGAAATGTCCCTGAGGCTTAGAAAGTTGGAAGTTAAATAAGTCTTAGTCTACCTGTCTTCCACCCCATTCTATAACTGTAAAACCTGTTCTTTCAAATTGTTTTAATTCTTGTTCTTTAATTTCTATAGGCTTTTTCAATGGTTTATAAATCATCATAACTCTTAAAATTGAATCTGGTTTTGGGGTTATTTCTAGTTTGGCATAATTATTATATTCTTCACCTGCAAAGGATATAAGATTATATTTATTTTCTTGAAGAATAGGAAGCCAATAAACTATAAATTCATTGTATTCTTTTGGTGTTAAACCTAGATACTCTAACTTTTCTTGTAAAAAGTCTTTTGTATCTTCAGCTTTTACAACAAATCCTTCAGAAATATTTAAGTCTACATTGGGATTTCCTTCCCAAAATAAATAAGAATAGTCCTTATTATCTTCTAAGTTAGTTAATGTTCCGTCGGGGTTAGCTTTAACACTCCATCCATCATTGTATGTAGGATAAGTAGAAGTAAGTTCCCCGTCATAGTCTAATTTAACATTAATAGTTTTTTCTTCAGCTGGATATAAGTAAATTACTGGTTTACCGTCAGCTCCATATTCAGAACATCCAAATAGAAATAGTGTAGAGCATGATAGTAAGGCAAGTGATAGAGTTGATTTAAAAGATCTCATAAAAACATCCCATTAATATAAATTTGATATGAAATAGATATAATTTGATAACGTAATAAGATATAATGATATTAGAAATATCATAAGTTATTTTGGATTTAAGGTTCTTAACATAATTATACAGGAAATAAGTGGGTAAAGTATATTTGTAATATATAAAATATACTTTTATGGTTCATAAATGGTTTAATATTTTCATCTTTAGTTCTTTTGAAAAATTCATTTAGGCAAATTATTAAATTTTAAGAGGTAAATGATATTCATATTAAAAGGTATGATATAATCAATGTAATAAAAACTATGATTAGAAATAAGAGGGGATTTATGAATATTAAATTTAAAAATAATATAGAAGATATAGAAAAATTATTAGAATATAATTATTTAAAATCTTTTTGGTGGAAAAAATATTATATGTTTTTAAGTGTAATTGCAATATTAACGCCAAGTATAGTTATTATATATACAATTAGAAGTGATCCGAAATTTTATCTAAATATTTTCATATTAAGCTTTTATGCATTAATTATAATAGCTTTAACTTTATTTATAATATATCTTTTTTTGAAAATTTTGCCTAAATTGATGATGAAAAGACTTAAAAATATTGCGCATAAGTATTATAAAAAAAAGCAACTATTTTCAGCTGAAAAAATAATTCTTTTGAAAGATGAATATATAGAGGTTAAATATAATGAAAAAAATTTAAATATTAACTTGGATAAAAATATTTTTGTAGATCAATTTAAGGGGTATATAATTATATCATCTGTTTTCATGAAGAATAAAATAAAAAAAGTATATCCGTTAGTAATTCCAATAACTATATTTGAAAGTGAGCAAGATAAGGAAATATTTATAACAAATATAGAAAATAAAAAATGAATTTAAAGTATCAGTAGGAGTAGAGAAGATAAATTTAAAACTTTTAGGTCTAAATATTAAGATTAATAGCAAAGAAAAACGACATCCATCCGCTCAAGATTAATGCCGTTCTTCTTGTAACAATTTACACTATCAATAGCCCAACTTAAAACGTTCTAGGGCGATCATCGTATTAGCCGTACGATGCTTTTCTTATTTATATTATATCATTTATTTTTATTTTATACACTATTTTATTTTTTAATAATAATAATAATTGGTAGTAATTTAATAAACAAATATAAGAAAAATCTTTAGAGACATCCTCTTTTTATATTATTAAAGAGATTTATATGAAAAAAGTTATTAACTAAACTAAAGGGATTAACTAAATTCCATTTTACGGGTATCTTAGTTATTACAACCTTAAGCCCATAAATTTCTATTAAGAAATTATTTATTTATAGTTTTTAATATAGCCACATCTTTAGCTTTTAATGTTAAATTATCTTTTACAGATGTATTATTTAATAGATTTATATATTCCTTATCATCTAAAGTTATATTAACTTCATCATTATTATGATTTAAAATAAATGTTAAGCTATAATCATCTTTGAATCTTCTAGTAATTTCAACTCCATCAACATTTGGAATATCTATTAATAAATTATTTTCCTTAGAAAGAGAATTTGCAAAGTCATTTAAGAAGTTTTGTTCAGGATTTGCTCCTATATAATAAGCCTTACCGTTGCCATAAGTGTTTACTGTAAACACAGGAGAATCTTTGTAGAAGTCTGATCCATAAACAGCAAGTGGAGTAGCCCCTTCTAAATTGATGATATCGCAAACCATATCGCATGTATAGCTATCTTTCATAGCATAATTTTCTACAGGATTTACTTTTGTTCCTTCATTAGAAATAGAGTTTATATTACTAGTTGTAGTTACTGTGTTATTAAATTTAGTAACTACAGTATTTGATGTAGTTACTATGTCATTAAACTCAGTACCTACATTGTTGGATTTATTATCTATTTTATTTGATGTAGTTACTGAAGCATTAGATGCAGTACCTACATTATTAGAATCATTATTTATTATATTTTCTGTAGTTACTACGTTATTAAATTCAGTAACCACATTTTCTATTTTTTCAGTATTTGTTGCATTGCTTAAATTATTTCTAAAGTTAATAGAATTGTTCATATCTGGTGGAAGGGCATCTATTTCTTCAACCCAAAGTCCTAGCATGTCTCTAAGCTCCGCTGGATAACCTCCAAGTTGAACTAGATCATTTTCATTTACATATCCACTAAAGTAAGTAGTTATGAAAGTTCCTCCATTTGAAACATAGTTTTTAATATTGTTAGCAACTCCATCATGAAGCATATAAAGTACTGGTCCTAATACTACTGAGTATTTAGAGAAATCTCCATTTGGTTCAACAAAATCTACAGCTACATTAAGGTTATGGAAAGCTTTATAATACTTTTCAATTTGCTCAACATATCTAAGTTGAATAGATGGACCACTTGAAAATTCTACTGCCCACCAGTTGTCCCAATCAAATATAATAGCAACTTTTGCATCATATTTTGAATCGATTATTGTATCTCCTAATGATTTAAGTTCTTCACCAAGCTTTGCACATTCTTTAAATGTTCTAGCGTTTTCATGTCCAGCATGTGGAATAACTGCAGCATGATATTTTTCACAAGCTCCAATGGATTGTCTCATCTGGAAGAACATAACTGTATCAGCTCCATGAGCAACTGCTTGATAACTTAATAGCCTCATAACCCCAGGTCTTTTTACACTATTATAAGGTTGCCAGTTTTGTTGATTTGGAGTTTGTTCCATTAGCATAAAGGGCTCCCCGTTTTTTAAGCCTCTCATTAAATCATGACGCATTGAAGTATCACTTGGGTGAGCATTTAAACCAGGATAGTTGTCCCAAGAAACTATATCCATATGCTTAGCCCATTTAAAGTAATCCAAAGGCTTAAATGTACCCATAAAATTAGTTGTAATTTTTATATCAGGAGTTATAGTTTTTAAAACATTATATTCACCTAAGTAACATTCAAGGATAGAGTCAGACATAAATCTATTATAATCTAAAGCAATTCCTTGAAAGTTAGTGCATTGCTTATCATAGCCATACCAAACTTCACTTAAGCCAGAAGGTGCAACTATTTCATCAAAGCTATAAAGGGTGTGGCCCCAAAAATTCATATTCCAAGCTTTATTAACATTTTCAATAGTTTTGTATTTATTTTTAACCCATTCCTTAAATTTATTTTCACAATGCTCACAATAGCAATAGTTATCATATTCATTTCCTATATGCCAAGCTATTATGTTTGAATAGTCCTTATATCTTTCAGCGAGTTTTGTAGCAAGCTTTACAGAGAACTCACGATATTTTTCACTATTTGGGCAAAAGTTAACTCTTCCTCCAAATTTTCTTTTCATGCCATTAAAGTCAGTAGGTAAAATTTCAGGATACTTTTTTGACATCCAATTAGGTTGAACAGCAGTAGAAGTAGCCATACAAACAAAGATATCGTTTTCCTTAAGTAGATCTAATATTTCATCTAACCATTCAAAATTATAAGTATCTTCATCAGGTTGTAATAATGCCCAGCTAAATACAGGTAAAGTTACAACGTTTATATTAGCATCTTTAAAAAACTTCATATCTTCAATTATTATTTCTTTTGGCCATTGATCAGGATTATAATCCCCACCATAAAGTATGAAAGGTGTTTTTGAACTAATCATTTCATTCCCTCCTATATATTTTTTAAATACTTATTACACTAGTACTGTAACTTATTTATATATAATTAACTAAAGTTTATAATAGAAAAAAAATTATTAATACGTTATGAATTATATTAAAATTACTAAAAAAATTAGTGGTTTTATTGGGATATCGTAAAGTGTGTATGTTTACATAAATAAAAAGATACATTAAAATAGTATTTATAATATAAATGTTTACATAAAGAAAACTCGTTATAAATTACGAATTAAATATAGTGATATGTATTAACTTTCCGATTTTTATATAATTTCGAAGACAATTCTAAATTTAAGATATCAAAGATGACTAAATTTTTATAATTCTCTGCGCTCAAACAATAAAAATTTTTAACGCCATATTAGATATCTTAAATAAGAATTGTAGTGTCTCATTATAATTAAATTTCCAATTTAATACATATAATTAATGAGGCTAATTCTTAATTTAACTGTGTAAAGTGGCAGAATATAAATCTGAGAAGATAAATTGACTGTGGAATAAGCATATAGCGAGAAATTAGAAGCACTTGACGTGGAAAAAGATACTAGGCATTAGTGTTGCTTAATTGTCTGAGCGCAGCGAGTTAAGCAAAACTCTTGGAATAGTAGTTTTCTGATTTTTAATAGGAAAATCTACTTAAGACAAGCTTCAGTAGATGAACTTTCATACTAAGCTCAGGTGTAACTGCGTTTAACTTCACTAAGTATTCAATGCCTGCACAGCTATCTAGCTTATGGAACATATCTAGTTATAGTAGCCTTTATATTCTCGATTTATAATAATTAAGGAGTAGTTATGGACAAACTGAAAAGAAGTTTAAATGTTTTTAAAGGTAGCTTAAATAGTCTAAGGAATATTTTGAATAATATGAAGGTTAGGACTAAGCTTTTAATTGTATATTTTATTATAGTTGTAGTTACTGTTGTAACAGTTGGGGTTTATTTTACTAAAAAGATGAGTAATGTGGTGGTTGAAAATTCACAAAAGGATGCAAGATATACATCAAAACAAATTAAACAACGATTAAATGAAACTTTAAGGTTTGCAACATCAACATCTGATATGATTTATCAAGATGAGAATCTTCATGATATAGTTAAAACTGAATACCAGGATTATGGGAGCAATGTAAAGGCTTATAATGAGTATCCGATTTTAAGTAATTATCTAAAATACTATAATGACTTGTCTACCATAAGATTATATGTAGAAAATCAATCAATATTAGATAACTCAATTATAGTTAAAGTAAATGATACAGTTAAAAATAGTGATTGGTATAATAAGGCAAGAGAAGATAAAGGGGTAATAACATGGCAGTATAATTTTGATAATATCACAAAGAAATATAGTTTATCATTAATTAGAGATATATCTTGTGATATACATGGGCATATTGGGGTATTAGTAATAAGCCTCCAAACTTCAAAGCTAAGGACAATAATTTCTCAGCAACCATATCCTACAAGTATTTTGATAGATGGAACAGTGGTAGCTTCAGATGAATATGAGGAAGGTAGTGAATTAGTTTTAATTCATAATAAGGATGAAGTAGATTATTATAATGATGTTAAAGAAGAAGTTAATTTAGGACAAAATTATGTTATTTCAGAAAAATACAAAATAGATAAGTCTTTTAATAATATATTTGAGGTAGCAGTTAGTGTTCCAGTTTATAAAATAATGGAACAATCGAGAGATGCAATTGATAAGAGTATAGCTATAATAAGTATAGCAGTAACAATATCATTAATTATTATATTATATTTTTCAAAGTTATTTTCGGATAGAGTAGGTCTTTTAAGTGTAGAAATATCTAAGGTGGTTGAAGGAAATTTCGAAATAAAAGAAAAAATTGAAGGTAATGATGAGATAAGTTATATATATCAACATTTTTATACTATGGTTGAGAGTATTAAAAATCTCATAGATGAAGTATATGTTAAGGAGCTTGAACAAAAAAGCTTAATTGTAAAGCAAAAGGATGCAGAATTTAAAATGCTTGCCAGCCAAATAAATCCACATTTTTTATATAATACTTTAGAAACTATAAGGATGAGGGCCTTTTGTAATGGCGACAGAGAGCTCGCTAATATAGTTAAAAAACTAGGGCAAATTATGAGAAGAAATTTAGAAGTTACTAATGAAGTCGTTACTTTAGAATCAGAACTTGATATTATAGAAAGTTATTTAGAAATACAGGGATTAAGATTTAAGGGAAAAGTTGAATATGAATTTAAGATTGAAGTAGATACAAGCGAATATGAGATTTTACCTTTATTATTACAGCCTATAGTAGAAAATGCTTTTGTTCACGGTTTAGAAAGTAGCACAAAAATGGGGAAAATAGAGGTTTCTATATATGATGAAGTAGGATATTTAATAGTAGAAGTTTCAGATAATGGAGTTGGAATAACTAATGAGAAATTAGATTATATAAATAGGAAACTAAGGAACTATAATAATGAAAATAAAAAGAGCATAGGAATTAGCAATGTTAATGAAAGAATAAAGATGTTTTATGGTGAAGAGTATGGATTATATATTTTAAGTACTTTAGAAGTAGGAACAAAAGTAATAATGCTATTACCAAGTAAAAAGTAAGTCTAATTTTATAAAAAGTTCATTTGACTAACATATATTTTAACTTTGAGATGACAGAAGTAATATACATTTTATGACTTAAATTTTTACTATAAAAGGAGGAAAATTTCAATGTTGAAAGTTTTAATAATTGATGATGAGCCTTATGTAAGAGAGGGATTGAAGCATATTATAAATTGGCGAGAAAATGGCTTTGAAATATGTGGTGAAGCTGCAGATGGAGATGAAGGATATTCTAAGGTTCTAGAACTAAAACCAGATATAATTTTGATTGATATACAAATGCCAGGAAAGCTTGGACTAGACATAATAAAAGGAGCTAAGGAAAGTGGGATTAAAGGTAAATTTATAGTTATTAGTGGGTATTCAAACTTTGAATATGCTCAGAAAGCAATTACATATGGAGTTAAGGAATATTTACTAAAGCCTATAGATGAAGATGAACTTTTAGAAATAGCATTAAAGTTGAGAAAAGAAATAGAAGAAGAGAAAAAAAGTAAAGAAAGATTAGAAAAAAATAAAATAGCCTTAAGACAATATGTACTAACACAATTAATTTTAAGAAAAGATGTAAATGAATATGAGGATATAAAAAATAGTTTAAATACTTCAAGCTTCCAAGTTGCACTTATAAGTAATTCTTCAAATCAGAATAATTTTGATAATATAGTTAAGATTGAGGAAATAATTTTAAATAGTATAAATGAAAAAGAAAATATAGATATTATTAAATTAGGTGATAGACTTGCTTTAGTAATAAGAAATATAAATGTAAATTATACTCATAAATTATTAACCAATGTAAAGTTGAGTTTAGATAAAAATTTAGTTGGAAATAATTTCATCGCATTAGGTGAAGATGTAAATGATATCGAAGATATTTATAGGTCTTATAGAAGTGCAAAGAATTTAACAAATAATAAATTTTTATTCAGCAATTCAGCTATAGCATCTAATTTACTAGTTGAAAAAGAAAATATAGATTTAAATTTAGATGAAAAGAAAATTCTTAATAAGATAATTACTTATACTGAAATTGGTCAGAAGGATAAACTTAATGAAAATTTAAATATATTAGAGAAGTTAATTAGAGCAAAAGGATTTAGAGAAGATGAAATTAAGGTTACAATAACGAGAACTCTTTTAGATTTTAAAGAAAAGATAAAACAGGATTATAAGCTTAAAGAGGAAAGTTTAAGAATTGAAGAAAAGATAATAGATAAAATTTATTTAGAAGAAAATTTAAAAGGAGTAATAGAAGTTTTATCTAAAGGATTATCTTCTATATCAAAGGAAATTAGTACGAGCTCTAATAATTCATCAATTAAGAGAGTAGTTAAATATGTGGAAAAAAACTATTATAAGGATTTGAAGCTTGAAAATTTAGCAGAGATATTTAATTACAATAGTGCTTACTTAGGGAAGATCTTTAAAAGTTATACAGGAGAATCTTTTAATACTTATTTAGATAAAATCAGGATTGAAGAGGGTAAAAAGTTATTAGTAGAAGAAAATCTTAAAGTTTATGAAGTATGCGAGCGTATTGGATATAAGAATATAGATTATTTTCATAGTAAATTTAAAAAGTATGTTGGTATAAGCCCACTAAATTATAAGAAACAGAAAGAAATGTAAAAATAGGAGATGGTTTAAATGAGCAATGACAATAATTTAAAAAGTAATAGTGTTTATTATTTAACTAAAAGATATATATATATATTTATGACAAATATATATTTCCTAATAGCAATATCTCCCTTTATAGCTTATTTCATATTTTCAGGTAGCAATCTTTCAATTTATATCCTATCATTTTTGGGAATATTAATTGGACCTGCGCTTTCCACAATGTTTTCAGTTTTAGGCAGGGTAATCAAGGGAAATGAAACAGATTCAAAAAAAGATTTTCTGTATTTCTATAAATTAAACTTCCTACAAGGTATTTTTGCTAGTACCATAATAAGTATTATACTTTTAATGAGTTATTTAGATATAGAACATTTCTTTAAAGCAGAAGTAAATATTCTTTCATATATATTTATAGGGATAGTTATCTTTACGCTTACAATAAGCTTATATGTATTTCCTATCATAGCAAGGATAAGTGCTAAAACAAAAGATGTATTTAGACTTGCTATTACATTGACCTTTAAGAAATTTTATATAACACTTACAATTCTTTCAATCACAATAATAGCATTCTTTATAATAAAATTTTTAAAAATATCTCTATTCGGAGTATTATTTGGACCAATTGCTTTAGCATATCTAATTTTAATTCTTGAAAAAAACGTACTAATAGATGCAGAAAATTATTTGAAGGAAAAATACAACAGTTAAATTGTTAATGATAATAGCTAAGATAAATAGAAATGTTCCATAAGCTAAATAGTTGTGCAAAGAAGTATTAGGCTTATTCTACATATTTTATTTATCGTAGTCTTTACAGTAAAAAAAAGTAAACTGCATTAAAAATATCTAGATTTAAATGTGTAATTATCCATGATAAATATATCAATTTTTATGGGTAAATTGCAAAGTAGATTATGATATTTTTAGTGCAGTTTATTTTTGCTTAATATTGACAAATCTTGTAAACATAAGGCTTTCACATGTGAGAATGTGTGGGATCAATAGGTGTTGATACTGGAGAAGAATACCTATTAAATTTTACTTTTTAATCCTCTAATTTTTATATGAAAACATATACATTTTTATAGGTATGAAGATACTATGGGAAATATTATTATATTATTAACAGTTGAAGTAAAGGTCTAAGAAAATGGAGGGATAGATAATGCAGCTTGTTAGAGATGTTGATGTAAAAACAAAGAACGAAACTAAGAAGAAAGAAAGAAAAATTACTTGGAAAAATATTAAAAAACAATGGGTCTTAATAGCGATGTCCTTTCCTTTTGTGGTTTGGGTAATTATATTTAAGTATTTACCTTTATTTGGATGGACAATGGCTTTTCAAAATTATAAACCGCAACTATCATTCTTTGAACAAGAATGGGTAGGATTTAAGCATTTTATAGATTTATTTAAAGAACCACTATTTTATGAATCTTTAAAAAATACTTTAGGAATGAGTATTTTAGGTTTAGTATTTGGAACAGCTTCAGCGATAATATTTGCACTTCTGTTAAATGAATTAAGATATACAAAATTTAAAAAGTTTGTTCAGACTATTTCATATCTACCTCACTTTATATCATGGGTTGTAGCAGCTACAATAGTTACTAATCTTTTAGCAAATGCAGGAATAGTAAATGAAATACTTTTAAAGTTAAATCTTATTTCAGAACCAATAAAGTTTCTATCTAGTACAAGCATGTTCTGGGGAATAGTTACAGCTTCAGATATTTGGAAGGAAATGGGGTGGAATGCAATTATATATCTTGCAGCAATGACAGCAATAGATCCTGAACTTTATGATGCAGCTAAAGTAGATGGAGCAGGAAGAATTAGAAGAATGTTTAGTATTACATTACCATTGATAAAAAGTACAATATTAGTTTTACTAATCATGAGTATAGGTAACATATTAAACATAGGATTCGAAAAGCAAATGTTATTAGGAAATAAAGTCGTAGAAACTAAGGCTTTAGTTATAGATAAATATGCTTTAGATTATGGTATTGGGATGTTTAGATATTCCTTTGGTACAGCAATCGGTATATTTAAGTCTGTAGTAGGAATTATATTAATATTCTTGGCAAATAAAGCATCTAAGAAATTTAATGATGGAGAAGGCGGCTTATTAAAATAATATAAAGCTATTGGAGGTATAAAAATGAAGCTTAAAAAGAAAAAAAATAAGATAGAAGTTTTCGATATAGTATTAGTAATAATTATGCTGTTTATAGTTGTCATTACTTTATATCCATTTTTAAATGTACTAGCTATATCATTAAATGATGCTTTAGATACAGTTAAAGGTGGACTTCACATTTGGCCAAGAGAATTTACGTTGCAAAACTATAAAGAAATATTTTCAGGAAGTAGTAAATTACCAAGAGCTTTTGTGAATTCAGTTTTAAGAACTGTTATAGGAACAGTTACAGGTGTATTAGCCACTACAATGTTAGCTTACACACTAAGCAGAAGAGATTTTATCTTCAATAAATTTGTTACAATATTATTTATAGTTACTATGTATGTAAGTGGTGGATTAATTCCAGAATACTTAGTAATTAGAGAATTAGGTTTAGTAAATAAATTTGCAGTTTATATTTTACCAGGACTTATTTCAGCATTTAATGTTATCGTTGTAAGAGCATTTATGGATGGGTTACCAGAGGCGTTGTATGAATCAGCAGCCATAGATGGTGCTAATGATTGGGCAGTATTTAGAAAAATAGTATTCCCATTATGTTTACCTGTTATAGCAACTGTAGCCTTATTTATAGCAGTTGGACAATGGAACAGTTGGTTTGACACATATATTTATGCAAGAACTAATGATAGCTTGACTACATTACAATATGAGCTTAAGAAGATTATGGATAATGCAGCTGCAACAATAGATATTCATAATCCCAATTTACAAAATACAGCAAGATCTAATCCAGAATCTATAAAAATGGCAATAACAATAGTTGCTACAGTACCGATATTAGTAGTCTATCCATTTGTACAAAAATACTTTGTTTCAGGAATGACATTAGGAGCAGTTAAGAGCTAGATGATTGTACGGTAAGTATTAAGCCAATCAATTAAGTTGTTAAACACAAGGTTTCTATGGGTTCATATTTAGAAAGCTTTGTTTATATAATTCCAAGTTTTGGAATCGAGAGAGGAAATAAAATTTAGGAGGGTAAATATGAAAAGGAAAAAAGTATTAACTTTACTTCTAGCAAGTGTAATGACTACATCAATTTTTGTTGGTTGTGGTAAGAAAGGAAATGACAGTACCAATAATGCATCAGAGGGGATGGACAAGTCACCAATTACCTTTACTATATTCTCAACAGATTTATCAGAAGACATACCTTTTACTGATGATGTTGCTAAGAAGATTACAGAGTTAACAGGCGTAACTTTAAAATTTGAACATCCAGTAGCAGGAGATAATCAGGCTGTTCCACTTATGATAGCAAGTGGAGAATATCCAGATATAATATTTGCTAAAGGAGATACTTCTAAGCTAGTAGATGCTGGAGCAGTTATTAAATTGGACGATTATATTGAAGAAAGTGGAGATAATTTAAAAACTTTATATGGAGATCAAATCAATAGATTAAAATATAGCAATCAAGATCCATCAATATATACAGTAGGTACTTATGGAGCTGTAAATAAAGTATTTGATCCATCAGGTACAATGCAACTTCAACATCAAGCCCTTAAAGCAGCTGGATATCCAGAAATAAAAACTATTTATGATTATGAAAAGGTTATAAAAGACTATATTGCTAAGAATCCTACAACTGAAGATGGACAAAAAAGAATAGGATTATCTTTAATGGCTAGTGACTGGAGATGGTTAATCACAGTAGGAAATATTGCATCTCTTGCATCTGGTATCCCAGATGACGGACAATTTGCAGTAAATGATGAAACTGGAGAAGTAACTTATAAATTCTTACTTCCAGAAGTTAAAGAATACTTCAAGTGGTTAAATCACATGAACGCTGAAGGATTATTAGATCCAGAATCTTTCACTCAAAAGGAAGATACTTATAAAGCTAAAATAGCAGCAGGAAGAGTTGTTGGATTATCAGATGCATTCTGGGATTATCAATCTGCAGCAGTTAGTTTAGTTGGAGAAGGAAAATATGATCAAACTTATGCGAAATTACCAGTAGTTGTTGATGCTAACAAACAAAAAGACCAATCATTGAAAGATTATGGATTTAGCGGTGGTTTTGGATATGCAATTTCTTCAAGTTGTAAAGATCCAAAGAGAGCATTTGAATTCTTAGATTGGATAGCATCAGATGAAGCTCAAGTTTTATTAAACTGGGGTATATAAGGAACTCATTATAAAATTAATGATGAAGGAAAGAGAGAAGTCTTACCTGAAATTCAAAAGTTAAAAAATACAGATCCAGATTATTCAAAGAAAACTGGAATTGGATTATATATATATCCATTCCCAGAAAGAGGAGTTGGAGCTTTAGATGCAAATGGAGATAGCTATTCAACTACTACTTTAGAAAGCGTTAAAGCAAATTATAATAGTGCAGAAAAAGAAACATTAAAAGCTTATGGTGTAGAAGCTTGGACAGATTTATTCCCATCAGACGAAGACCTTGGAATTTCTAAGCATGGACAAGTATGGCAATTAAATATTCCAAGTGATAGTGATATGGCTATAATCCAAAAGAAAGCTGATGATTATGTTCAACAATCAGCAACTCAAGCAATCCTTGGATCACCAGAAAACTTTGATAAGGCTTGGGATGAAATACAAAATACGTTAAATAGTTATGGAGTAGATAAGTTAAATCAAGGAGTAACTGATTTAGTTAAAGAAAGATTAGAATTATGGGGTAACTAGCTATATTTTATAAATATAGTGAAAGAATGAAAAAATAAAAAGTGAAGAAGTTGAGGATAAAAAATCCATTAAGGTATTTTTTTATAAGAAATGCTTAGTAAATTTAAATTAAGAGTTTTACAAAGCAAAACACCCTCAACTTTTTCACTTTTTGACGTTTCATCATTTCTTTCTTTAATTTTATATTAACAATTCAATATGTATAAATTATATACTCGCTTTTGGGGTTTACATTCTTTTTTGACTATTTTATTTTTTAAAATTACCCTTATCTATACAGTATCTATCTTAAAGTGAAATGAATATAATAGAGTATATTAAAATAAAGATGGAGATAAAGCTGACATGGATAAAATACTATTTTCAGGAGAATATACTCTTTTTTTATTTTTAATTTTGATTATTGCTTTAGTTTTAGTTGCTAGGTTGATATTAAACTATATTTTTAAATGTGATTGTAAAAGTGGAACTAAGAAAGAGTATAAAAGTAATACAGAAAATATAATGTATAATGCAATACAAAATAGAGAGTTTGAGATGTATCTTCAACAAAAATATGATTTGCAAAATGAATGTATAGTAGGTGCAGAATGTTTAGTTAGATGGAATACAAAATCTAATGGAACTATTAGTCCTAATAACTTTATTCATATATTTGAAAAGAATGGTTTTATAGTAAATTTAGATATTTATATGTTTGAAGAAGTATGTAAAATTATTAATAGATGGGAAAATAATAATTATAAAGTAATTCCATTATCAGTTAACATATCTAGATTTACTTTAAGTCAAGGAGACTATTTTATGGAAAGGGTAAAAAAATTAATAGAGGCTTATAACATTAATACAAATCTAATTGAAATTGAAATAACAGAAAGCGCTATGTTAGAGGATTCCAATGATATAATTAATGTATTAAATGATATAAGAAATCTAGGTATCAAAATATCCTTAGATGACTTTGGAGCAGGATATTCATCATTAAATATTTTAAAAAGCTTACCTCTAGATGCAATAAAATTAGATAAACTTTTTTTAGATAAAAAAACTATATCATCTAAGGGAAGTGTAGTATTAAAAAATATTATAAAACTTGCAAAGGAATTAAATCTAGGAATTATTGCTGAAGGTGTGGAATTTAGAGAGCAAGCAATGTTTTTGAAAAGTATAGGATGTACAATTGTACAAGGATATTTATACGGAAAGCCTGTTAAACTTAGTGAGTTTGAAAAAAATCAATTTATTTCTAATAGTTAATGATAGTCAGTTATCTATTTGGAATAGATTCTGTTCATATTATATATTATTAATAATTTAATCTAAGTAGAAAAGAACAGGATGAATAATAAAAAAAGTGTATTTTTATAATGATGAGGGATGTCGTAGACATCTCTTATTTTATTATGCGAGAATGCAAACCTTATTTTTATTAGATTATAATGCAAATGTATGTTTAATATTAATTATATGTTTAATATTAATTAGAAGATAAAAATTTGTAAGAGTTATTTTAACTTATATGATAAATTATAAAATTAGATAGGCAAATAAATTAAGGAAAGTGGTTAACTGTTCTATAATACAGTAAAAATATTCTAGGGAACATATTTAAGAAAACTTTTAAATTAAATTGCTATATGATATCATAGACTAAAAGTTAGGATATAAATTGATATGAAATTAAGAGAGACGTGAATAAAAATTTAAGTTAAAGATAGAATCTTGATTTACATATCAAATAGAAAGTAAAAAACAGATTTTTATATAAAAAGCGCATATATAAATTTATGTAGTGATAGAGAATTATAAGGGGGAAGGTTAATGAATAACAAAGGAATAGTTTTTTTTGATGTAGATGGAACTTTAATAGATTGGACAAAGGGTATATATGCTCCAACAAAAAATACAAAGGAAGCTATAAATAAGTTAAAAGAAAATGGCTATTTAACTGTTTTGGCAACAGGAAGGCCTAAAAATTCTATTACTAATGAAATAGAAGATTTAGGTTTAAATGGATATATAGCTTCTAATGGGGCTTATGCAGAAATTGAAAGTAAAGTAATATTTAATGAATGTATTGATAATAAAAAGCTTAAAGATGTATTAAACTTTCTTGAAGAAAATAATATAGTGTATATTTTAGAAGGACAAGAAAGAAATTATGTTTTAGATATAGATAATGAAAAAGTTATAGATCTTGTAACTAGAGCAAATCTAGGTATTGAGAACTTTACAGAAGATTGGGATAAAGAAACTGTAAAAACAAGTAAAATAATATCTATAGGACAAGATGAAAATTCTTATAAATTAGTTTGTGATAAATTTAAAGGCGAAGGTCTGGCATTTATGGCAAACCAATTTGGTAACACTTTTGAAATATATGTATCTAAATATACAAAGGGCTGTGGAGTTGAACATTTATTAGAAAAGCTTGGAATAGATAGAGAAAATGCTTATGCTTTTGGAGATGGTGAAAATGATATAGAAATGTTCCAAGTTGTAAAGCATGGTATAGCTATGGGCGGATATCATAAAGGGTTAGAGGAACATGCATTTGATTTTACAGAAGATGTTGAAAATGAAGGTATAGAAAAGGGATTAAAAAAATTAGAATTAATATAAATAGTATTTGTATTATATAAAGTAAATTAAATAAGATTAATTAAATAAGACTAACTAAATAAAATTAATTAAATAAGGCGAATTAAATAGCTATTAAAATTAAATTAAATACTATTTAGCTTTAGATTAGTATAGAAGAAATTTTATATATAAGTAGTGATAGTATATAAATTGGAGGGATTTTATGAGACTTGCAATAATTGGTTTAGGGGAAATAGCTAAAAAAGCTTATTTACCTATTTTAACAGTAAAAGAAGGTGTGGAGCTTTTTATTTCAACTAGAAATAAAACTGTATTAGATGAAATATCAAATAAGTATAATATAGACAGAGCATATAATAACATTGAAGATTTAATAAAAGAAGATATAGATGCAGCAATAATTTCAACACATGCAGATGGACATTATGAAATAGCTAGAAAGCTTATAAAAAAAGGCGTTAATGTATATATAGACAAGCCACTTAGCTTCAATATTGAAGAAAGCAAAGAAATAGAAAGCTTAGCAAAAGAACATAATGTTATTGCTATGGTTGGATTTAATAGAATATTTTGCCCAAAGGTTAAAGAACTTAAATCCAAAGGAAAAGCAGACATAATTGTAATGCAAAAAAATAGAGCATATCCACCAGGCGATACAAGAAGATTTATTATGGAAGACTTTATACATGTTGTTGATACATTAAGATTTTTAATGGATGAAGAAGTTAAAGATATCGATATAAATTATCTAAAAGATGGAAATGATCTTCATAATGTAGTAGTAACATTAAAAAGCAATAATACAACTGCAGTGGGAATAATGAATAGAACTGCAGGTATTACAGAAGAAAATATTGAATACATGGTAAAGGGAAATAAATATATTGTTGAAGATTTAGTTGATATTATAGAAGTAAATAATAATGGTAGAACAAAGACTAGTTTTGGCGGTTGGGACCAAACATTATACAAAAGGGGATTTGAAGATATAATAAATCACTTTATAGAATCTGTAAAAAATAAATCAATACCAAATCCATCAATAAGTGATTCAATAAAGACGCATGAAATTTGCGAGAATATAGTAAATTATATAACTTGTGATAATAAATAAGGATAAGTTATTAATTTTAAATTATATAGTTTAATTAAGTAATTTTAATATTTAAAACATAAAAATGCTAGAGTAAATAGAATGATAAAAATATCTATTTATTCTAGCATCTTTTTTGTTTCAAATTTTTTTCTTAAAGAATACAAGCTTAAAATAGATATAGTTATATTATGCAATAAAAGGAGTATATGTAGAGAAGTATTTATATTAAGTTACTTAATATCCTTAATTAGATTAGACACAGATTAAGCTAAATTTTAACTTAATAGCTTTATAGTAAAAAGTTCAATAAATACCAAATATTCTGAAAGTGGTTTGACAATCTGACAACTTAATGTTACTATAAGGTTGTTACTGGAATTAGGAGGTAATTTATGATTGAATTTAGAAATGTTAAAAAAAGCTACAAAAATAACATTATATTAGAAGATTTTAATTTAAATATAGAGGATGGAAACTTAGCTGTTTTAATAGGATCAAGTGGTTGTGGTAAAACTACTTTATTAAAAATGATAAATAGATTAATAGAATCTACTTCAGGAGAAATATTAGTTAATGGCAAAAATATAAAAGAAATGGATCCAATAGAGCTTAGAAGAAGTATAGGATATGTAATTCAGCAAACAGGTTTATTCCCACACATGACAGTAAAGGAAAATATAGAAATAATACCTAAGCTTATGGGAAAAAGTGAAGATGAAATAAATAAAAAGACAATAGATTTATTAAATATGGTTGGATTAGAGCCGGAAAAGTATAGTGATAGATATCCAGTAGAGCTAAGTGGTGGACAACAACAAAGAGTTGGAGTTGCAAGAGCTTTTGCAGCTGATGCTGAAATAATATTAATGGACGAGCCTTTTAGTGCATTGGACCCAATAACGAGAACAGAGCTTCAAGAAGAGTTATTTAATATTCAAAAAGAATATAAAAAGACTATAGTTTTCGTAACTCATGATATGGATGAAGCTATAAACTTAGCAGATAAAATATGTATTTTAAAAGATGGTAAGATACTTCAATATGATACTCCAGAAAATATTTTAAAAAACCCAGCAGGAGAATATGTTGAAGAATTTGTTGGTAAAAATAAAATTTGGACTAAACCAGAAATGATTAAAGCAGAAGATGTTATGATATCAAAACCAGTAACAGTTGGTCCAAAGAGAAACTTGCTTCAAGCAAGAGAAATAATGAGAGAAAAGAAAGTAGATAGCTTACTTGTTATAAATAGATTAGGAACATTATTAGGATATGTTACATTGGAAGATATTCAAAAGATATCAGAAAAAAATAAATTAGTTGAAGAAGCTATGAATAAAGAACCTAAGTGGGTTTCAGGAGATACTAGCCTACCAGAATTATTAGAAGTATTTAATAATTTAAAGAAAGGATACTTACCAGTTTGTGATGAAACTTCTAGATTACTAGGATTAGTAACAAGAAGTAGTTTAATATCAGTTTTAAGTAGTCAGTACATCGAGATGGGAGGCGATAATTAATGAGTACTTTTATGGAACAATTAATGACAAAGAAATCGGAAATTCTATCTCTTTTATTAGAACACATACAACTTACAGTAGTGGCAGTTCTAATAGCAGTAGTGATTGGTGTACCTTTAGGTATATTTATAACTAAGAATAAAAAAATAGCTAACTTTGTAATTGGATTTGCGAACTTAACTCAAGCTATACCAAGTTTAGCTATATTAGGATTCTTGATACCAGTTATAGGTATAGGATCGGCACCAGCTATAACAATGGTAGTGTTATATTCTATGTTACCTATAATAAAAAATACTTATACAGGAATAACAAATATAAATCCAGATATGCTAGAAGCCGCAAAGGGATTAGGAATGACTAGCGGACAAACTCTTAAGCTTATAAAAATCCCTCTAGCAATGCCCGTTATGATGGCAGGTATAAGAATGGCAGCAGTTACAGCAGTTGGACTTATGACAATAGCAGCCTTTGTAGGGGCAGGTGGTCTTGGATATTTAGTATTCTCAGGTATTCAAACAGTAGATAATAACCTTATACTATTTGGTGCAATTCCAGCAGCTATATTAGCTTTAGTTATAGACTGGATAACAGGAAAAATAGAAGCAGCTACAATGCCAAATGGAATTAAAAAATCAGATGGAACTATGAAGGTTAAAAGAAATAATTCTAATAAAAATAAGAAGAGAAATATAATTATAGCATCAGCTTTAGTAATAGTTATTATAGGAGGAGCACTTGCTTCAACTATATTATCAAAAAATGATAATAAGATAACTATTGGGTCTAAAAACTTTACAGAGCAAATTATATTAGGAAACATGTTAGAAGAGTTTATAGAAAATAAAACAGATATTGATGTAGAAACAAAATTGAATTTGGGGGGAACTCAAGTAGCATTTAGTGCATTAAGATCTGCTGGAATAGATATGTATGTTGAATATACAGGCACAGGATATGTAAATATACTAAATATTAAAGAGCCTAATTCAAATACTGACGAAGTTTATAATGTAATGAAAGATAGATTTAAAGAAGATTATGGGATTGAGGTACTAAATCCAATGGGGTTCAATAATACTTATGCAATGGCAGTAAGTAAAGAAACAGCAGAAAAATACAATTTAAAAAATACATCAGATTTAGCAAAGATATCAGGAGATTTAATTGCAGGACCTACAATAGAGTTTGCTAACAGAGAAGATGGATTGCTAGGACTTAACAAAGCGTATAATATAAACTTTAAAGTTGTTAATCCTATAGATGGTGGTTTAAGATATACAGCTTTAAACAGTAATGAAACTCAAGTTATTGATGCATTTACAACAGATGGATTAATAGAGCAGTTCAATTTAACTGTTTTAGAAGATGATAAGAGCTTCTTCCCTCCATATTATGCAGTTCCTATTATAAAAGAAGAAACTTTAGAAAAATTCCCAGAGCTAAGAGAAGTTCTAAGTGAATTAGATGGAAAGCTAACTGATGAAAAGATGAGAAAATTAAACTATGAAGTAGATGTAAATAAGAGAGATGCAAAAACAGTTGCAAGTGAATTCTTAAAATCAGAAGGACTGATAGAGTAATTGATAATGGACAATGGATAATGCATAATTGAGGAGATAACTCAGACAAGCAGGTAGAATTAGATAATTGAGAATGAACAATGCATAAATTATGATATAATTCATATAGCTGAATTGTAACATGTTATAAGTTAATTTAGTGAATACAGTAGATATATTTGTGAAAGAATAAATATATTTACTGTCTTTTTATAAAAAGTGAATAAAATTCATGTTTCATAATTATTACTAATTACAAAACATGAATATTCCCTCCAATATACATTGAAATTTATGTCGATTGTTGATATAATTAAAATCTATTTTGAAAAATATTTACTTTTTATATAGAAGTTTTTTGGAGGGTTTGCAATGCCAAAGAGAATTGCCATTTTAGGTGGGCCAAGATGTGGAAAAACTACATTAATACAACAACTTTATGTAGATATGAAGATTAGAGATTTAAATGTAGGAGTAGCAACAGAGTATAGTACAGATTACCTAAGAGATAAAGGTATGATAGAAAACATAGCTGAGCAATATGGAATTTATTTAGGACAACTTCATTTAGAAGAAAGTTTAAATGATTTTGATTATGCATTAACAGATTATGCTACCTTTGTACCATACATATATGCTAGATTTATGCTAGGTGATAAAAAAAGAACAACAAAAGAAATTGAAATATTAAAAGATCTTTATGTGTTAGCTTTAAGAGATTTACCAAAGTATGATCACATATTCTTTGTACCAAGAGAATTTGGTTATTCAAAAGACGGAGTAAGATGGCAGGACGAAGAAGTAGCACAAGCTGTGGACAAGGCTATATTAAGTTTCTTAGAAGCAGAAAATGTTAGATATACAGAAATAACAGGATCAACAAAAGAAAGAGCAGAAAAAATATTAGATATCGTAGGAGTGTCTCAAGAGATAAATCTAGATATGGCTAAGTAAAATAAAAGTGTCTACGAAAATTGATTTAAAAGTCATTTTCGTAGGCATTCCATTTTTTAATGATGTTTCATTTAAAAGCAAATTTAATTAATATAAGCAAGAATAATATACATAAGACAAAATGATACTACTAATAGTTCTATTAGATACTACAAAATTTATTATTAAGCTATATTAATTGAAATATTTAGAAAGTATCAACATAAAAATAAAATTTATTAACTGAAAATTGTGGATAAAAAAATATTATTTGTTGATAATTTTCAGATTTTTTTAAATTAATAAAAAATAAAATATAATAAGACTTTAAATTAATAAAAAATATAATAAGACTTTCAGAGGCTACTTAATAGGTAGGCTTTTTTTATTTCTTAAAATCATCAGACTATTAAAATGAAATTTATGTATTCAACCTTCTTTAGGTGCTGGGAATAGATATGTAGGTGAAAATAATCTTCTATTTTTAATAGATAGAAGAAATACATAAATTTATTAGCTATGTATATCAGTTCTTTTTCGCTACACTAGAAGAGTTAGAAATTTAGACCATTTGTGCAGGATAAAGAATGAAAAAATAATGCTGGATTTATAATCAGTATAAGCTCTTTTTTACTATTGAAAAAGTTAAATAAACATTTATAAAATAAATATTTATACAATAAACATTAAACAGGTATGCAATAAACATTTGATTTAGAAATAGTACAATTGTTGAGGAAAAATACTTATGCTAATATAAAAATATGAGAAATATAAAAATATGAGAAATATAAAAATATGAGAAATTATTAGTAGATTGTGTTAGTTTGTTATCCTAATATAATCTACCATATTGCAAATATTAATGAGAGGTGTTTTTATGACTAAACTATATTTAACAAGACATGGAGAAACAGAATGGAATGAAAAAGGAATAATGCAAGGGTGGGGAGATTCTCCTTTAACAGAGCTTGGAATTAAGCAAGCTGAATGGCTTAGAGATAGAATGAAGGATACACATATAGATGTTATTTATGCAAGTCCAATAGGAAGAGCTTATAATACGGCTAAAATAGTAAAAGGAGATAGAAACATACCTCTTAAAGCTAATGATGGTTTAAAAGAAATTAGAATAGGTGGATGGGAAGGCCTAAATCAAGAAGAAATGAAAAGCCTAAGTGAAGAAAACTACTATAACTTTTGGAATGTTCCATCAAAATATATTCCAACAGGAGATGGAGAAAACTTTTATGAAGTTAAAGAAAGAGCTTTCAAAGCAATTAATGAAATATTAGAAAAAGAAAAAGGAAAAAATATTTTAATCGTAACTCATACTATCACTTTAAAGTCATATTTATGTGAGCTAGAAAAAAGAGATATAGACACTTTATGGGATCCACCGTTTATAAAGCAGACAAGCCTTACAGAAATAAACTTTACAGAAGATGGTTATGAAATGCCATTAGTTGCTTGCATGAAACATCATGAATATGCAAAGAAAGAATTTAACGAATTTAAATAAATCGTGAAATAATTATTAAGATAACTAGATATGCTTATTACACAGTCTATTTATCTTCTTAAATTATATTTATAATTTATATTAATAGTGAAATAGTGAAATAGTGAAATAGTGAAAAGTTAATGTATATCTGATTTAGATAAGATTCAGTAGAGAGGCTTTAACTTTTCACTATTTTATTTTTCAGAATATTCGAGGTCTGTTTTAAGAAATTGTTGTTAATGGTATTAGCATAACTTTAAGTATAATTAATTATATCCAATTGGTTACTGTTAAATTTCAGAGACATGTCTCATATGGCTTTAAGTATAATTAATTATATTTAAATGTATTGATAGGAGTAAGAACTATTTAGAAAAATGTAACTAAATAATTTCACCAACAATCTTTTAAAACAGAAACATATAGTATGAAAATATAATTACCAACAATCTTTTAAAACAGAGTATTATGTAATGAAAATATAGGAAACAACGATGTTTAAAAATAGAATAAGATAAAAATTATAGATGATTAAAAACTTAAATATAGTGATATACTTAACTTAATAATTGGAATAATATATAATAAAATATAATATATGTGATGATTTTAAGGTTAAGGGTGAGACTATGAAATTGTTAAAGAATTTAAAGATTAATAAAATAGATAACTTAATTTCACTATCTGTATTTGGGAGTTATGGTACAAAGTATTGGAGAAGTGGCGATAGTGATATAGATATATTTGTACTAATGGCAACACGAGAAGATATTATGGATGAAATTGATCTAGAAGAAATGCTTTTACCAGTGTTAAAGGATTACTTTAGTTATGAAGATATACATTTAACATTTTTAAGTATAAGTGATTATGATAGTAGGTTAGCAAGACAATACTTAGATAGTAAAGATAAACTGATTATAGATGAAATTAAAGAAATTGATTTTAGATTATATGTAAATAAATACTTAAGAGAAAATGAGTGGATTATAAGAAAAACTAGAGAAGATAATAAAATATTGGAGGATATAAATGGTAGCAGCATATTATAAATATAAAAAGGAGAGTATTAATTTAAAGTTTAATAGTGCAAAAGATACACTTAAATTAATGCAAGGAGCTATAAAAGAATATAAGTCATCAAATTCAATTTACTTAAGAAGATCAATAATTGGATATTTTCAAGATTTTACTGAGTATATAATAGATATGTCAGAAACATATTTAGTTATAACAGGTAATTATGTTGATGGATATTCAGGTTTAGAATTAATTAAAAGATCTAATTTATATGGGTTTATAGATGAAAACTTAACAAAATTTTTAGTTTCTGCTGTAATATTGAGAAATAGATATACACATGATTATTATAAGAGAGAAAGAGTAGAAAATGATATATTAAATTATGCAATCTCAAAGATGGAGTTATTAGAGATATTTCTACAATTAACTGAAGAAAAAATTAGACTTGATGCTAAAAATATAAAATGATAATAATTATAACGATTTTTTGACTAATTTAGGAGAGGTTAAAAATGAGTGATTTAAAATATGAATTTCTACCAGAAGTAAATTCAGAAAAAATTTTAGAGAATGAAAGTAGTAATTTTACTGAAATAATAGGTGATTCACCATGTCCTTGCTGTGGTTGTATTGCAATTCCAAATAAAGGTGATGCTAAAATAGCAATAAATTATATTTTATTGCTATTTTTAAATTTTAACTCAGCTTTCCTGAGCTATTTCAATAACTTTTTCCATCTTTCACCTTTAACTTTTTATTCTAATGAACTTCCTTCATTTTTCTAAAAGCCAGTGGAGTTTTTCCATGGACTTTTTTAAACATTTTTACAAAGTTTCCACAATAATTGTATCCTATCATTTTAGAGATTTCTTCAATACTTAAATCCGTTGTAGATAGTAAGTTTTCTGCAATAGTCATTCTAATTGAATTAGTGTACTGGCTAATGGACATATGATATTTTGCTGAAAATCCTGCCTTTAATTTTTGTTCATTTAGAAATACCATCTTACTTAAGCTTTTTATAGTAGGTGGATTACAAGCTTCCATTGTTAAAATCTCATAAGCTTTTTGTATTGCATTAGCATCTGAAGCTGTTAATGCAACTTTTCTATTTTTACCAATCATTATATCCCCATAATTTAATTGATTTGTAAAAGTATTTTCAGGTGAAGAATGAACTTCCTTTGATATTAATGCAACAGCTTCTAAAAGCTTGCTTTCTAAATATATTGGAGTTAATTCATCAGCTTGAGCTAAGTTTCTTAACTGCTGAATTATGGTTGCAATTTCAAGAGGAAGATATCTATATGTATAATTAAAATCAAAATTATTAAAATCAATTATGTTAGAAAAATTAGGTTTAAGAACTTCATCAAAATATTTTTTGTAAATAGTTATTTCTGCTCCATGAAAATGTTGACCTTTTTTCCAAACCTGAGTTCCTTTTAAATTCTTCTCTACAACAAAAAAAGAAGATGGAGTAAATGATGAAACAGGGTTATTTTCTATCTTAAATTTTGTTACTCCTGTATAAACAGTCCCAAATCGCATTATCTCATCTTCATGATCAAAAGAAAGTGAAAAATCTTGAGCAATAGTATAATCACCAATTCCGAAGTCATAATATCCTTCACGACTATATTTAATAAAATATCCAAGTTCAGGGTTGTCCTCATTTTTGTATATAATGTAATTCCCAATAGGGTATGAAGAAAAGGTCATATTACTTAGCACTATTTTTTGAAATTCATGAGTAGATCTTGATATCATTTGTTTTTTCATCCCCCTTAGTTAGATTTATAAAGTAAGAAATAAATAATTTTTTCATAAAACTTTTTCATTAGGTAATAATATAAATAAATTTTAAAGCAAATTATTTTATGAAAAGTTAATAATCAAAAGTGAAAAAGTTTAGGAAGTTTTACTTCTTAAAACTAAAAAAAGAATTCATAACTATTATAGCAGAAAAACTGATTATTTTTATATAAAAATTATTCTATTAGATGATAAAATTATTAAATTAGTTGCAGGTGTTGAATTGAGAATGAATCTCATATACAATTGGCAATGTAATAAAGATAATAAATAAGATTAATTAATCAAAGAAAATAAAAAGTCTAATTATAAGCAAACTAAAAATATTAATAAAAAAATAATTTAAGAAGACTAATGAAAAAATAATTAAAAAGATAACTAAAAAGAAGTAAAAAAACAATAATAAGATTAAAAAAGAAATTAATAATAAGATTAATTAAGTTATTATAAGATAATGATTTAATTAATCTTAGAAAATATGGAGGTAAGTTATGAAGAAGAATTTATTAAAAACATTAGTAGTTTCTTGTGTTACTGCATTTATGCTTGTAGGATGCGGAAATGGTGCTACAGCTGAAAATAAGTCAGAAGATAAAAAAGTAACAGTAACAGATGTTAGAGGAGACGTTGAAATTCCAGCAGAACCTCAAAGAATAGTAGATTTAAGCGGAAACAGTGATATTTTATCAATATTAGGATATAAGGTAATAGGAACTGCAAATAGTGATGCTTATGATTACACTAAGTTCCCTTCATATTTAGAAGAAACATTAAAGGGGGCTGAAATCTTAGGATATAGCATGCAAGATACAATGGATGTTGAAGCTATAATGAACTTAAATCCAGATTTAATAGTTATATCAACAGTTCAAGAAAAAATGTATGATCAATTAAGTGAAATTGCTCCAACAGTTATGATTCAATTAGAAGCATTAAACTGGAAAGATGATGTTAAGGCATTTGCAAAGGTATTTAATAAAGAAGCAGAAGCAAATAAGTGGCTTGTAGATTATGAAGCAAAGGCTAAGGAAGCAGGCGATAAGATTAAAGCAGAATATGGCGAAGATACATCATATCTTTCATTCTTAGCTAGTGGTGGACAGTTCTTCATATTTGATGGTGCAGGATTTGGTAGCGTATTATATGAAGATATGGGACTTAAGAAACCAGAAGGCATGCCAGCACAAAGCGATATAAGCTTACCAGTTGTTACATACGAAGGTTTAGCAGCAATAAAATCAGATTATATATTCTTAATAGCAACAAAAGAAGATTTAGCTCAATTAGAAAGCAATGCTATTTGGAACAACCTACCAGCAGTTAAAGCGGGTAAAGTAGTAGTGTTAGATTCATCACCATACTTTAACCAAGGTTATAGCTCAATAGGTAGAGAATTATTAGTAGATGAAATAGGTGAAATGTTAAATGAAACAAAATAAGAGACATACAGTAATTTTTACAATAATTAGTATGTTACTCTTAGTAATAGGACTGGTTCTAGCTGTAAGGTTAGGATCCGTCCATATTTCCTTTTCAGACATTTGGGATAGTATCTTTAATTATAGTGAAACATTAGAACTTATGTTAGTTAGAGATGTAAGAATTCCAAGAGCATTATCAGTATTATTTACAGGGGGAATATTAGGGGTAACAGGTGCAATGATACAAGGGGTTACTAGAAATCCTATAGCAGAACCATCAATATTAGGTGTAAGCCAAGGAGCAACTTTAGTAATAGCAATTTTCTATGCACTAGGAATAACAATAAGTACAAGAAATGTTATGATAGCATCTTTTATTGGAGCACTTATAACAGGTCTTATAGTTTTAGCTTTTATATCAAAAAAAGCAAATAATAATTCAATTGCAAAGATACTTTTAGCAGGAACAGCCTTAAGCACATTCTTCATTTCATTAACAACAATAGTTGGACTTTTATCTAATCAATCACAAATGATAGGATTTTGGGTATCTGGAGGATTTAGAAATGCAGGATGGGCAGATTTTAAATTAGTATTCTTTGTTGGAGTTATAGGACTTATTATAGCAATTTTATTATCATCAAAGATAAATATTTTAAATCTTGGAGATGATGTTGCAATTGGACTTGGTGAAAATCCAGAAAAAATAAGATTTGCAACACTTATGGTTATGATACCAATGTGTGCAGCAGCAGTTGCAGTAGGAAAAAACATAGCCTTTGTTGGCCTTATAGTTCCTCAAATAGTTAGAAAAATACTAGGAGAGGATTATAGAAAAAACATACCATGCTCATTTTTAGTTGGTGCAGTACTTTTAACATATGCAGATATAGCAGCAAGAATGCTTTTAGATCCTTATGAAACTCCAATTGGAGTATTTACAGCACTTATAGGAATACCATTTTTCATATCATTAGTTAGAAAGGAGAGAGGATAATGAAGAAAAAAAGATTTAAACTAGTTTTAGTAATTTTAATAGCATTATTACTTGTCTCCTTTTTAATTACATTGTGCTGGGGTACATATAAGGTAACTCCAATAGAAGTAATAAATACGCTACTTGGTAATGGAACAAAACTTCAAAATACAGCAGTTTTAACTTTAAGACTTCCAAGAATGCTTGTTGGTATATTTGTTGCCATAGGATTATCAACAGCAGGATGTATACTTCAAACAATAACTAAAAATGATTTAGCTGATACTGGAATAATAGGAATAAATGCAGGAGCTGCAGTTGCCGCAGTAATATTTATTTCATTTAAAACAGCAAATTACTATAGTGAACTTGGATCACTTTCTATATTTGTACTTCCATTTATGGCTATAGTTGGAGCGGCAATATCAGCAATTTTACTATATATGCTATCTAGCAAAAATGGAATAAAGCCAAATAGACTTCTTTTAATTGGTATAGGAATGAATGTAGCACTTAATGCGTTTATAACTTTTGTTACATTTAGAGGTGGAGCTGGAGATTATAACAGAGTATTAGTTTGGACATCAGGGAGTTTATGGGGCTCAAGCTGGAGTTATGCAAAAGTGATAATTCCAATAATAACAGTGTTATTTATAATAGTTTTATTAAATTATAAAAAGTTAGATGTTTTAAATCTTTCTGATGAGCTATCAATATCACTTGGATTAAACATAGAAAAGGAAAGAAAGAAATTTTTAACTTATGTAGTTATATTAGCAGGAACTGCAACAGCATTTGCAGGAAACATTGGCTTCTTAGGTCTTGTTTCACCTCATATTGCAAGAAAGTTAGTTGGACCATATCATAAAAACTTTATTGCAATATCAGCAATAATAAGTACAATAATAATTCTTGTTGCAGATGCAGTTTCAAGAAATCTATTTTCTCCAATTGAAATTCCAGTTGGGATTACAGTATCAATATTTGGAGTACCATATTTTATTTATTTAATGATGAAGGAGAAATAATTATGGAAGCTATTAGTGTAAAGAACTTAAGTGTTTCATATGAAAGCAATGTAATAATTGAAAATATGAACCTTTGTATACCAAAAAGGAAAATCAGTATTATAATTGGAGCAAATGGATGTGGAAAATCCACACTTCTAAAAACTATAGCAAGAATAAACAAGCCAAAGAACGGAGATATTTTTATAAATAATAAAAATATAAAGAAGGTAAAAGAAAAAGACATAGCAAGAGAAGTGGCATTTCTTCCTCAAGGGCCAGTGTGTCCAAGTGGTCTTACAGTAAGAGAACTTGTAGCATATGGAAGATTTCCACATCAAAAAATGATAGGTGGATTGAATTCGCATGATAAAGAAGTTATCGACTGGGCAATAGAAGAAACAGGACTTTCTGAGTTTGCAGATAGAGAAGTTGAAAACTTATCCGGTGGTCAAAGACAAAGAGCATGGATAGCTATGACTTTGGCTCAAGAAACAGAAATTATCATGCTAGATGAGCCAACTACATATTTAGATATGTCATATCAACTTGAGGTATTAGAAGTATTAGAAAAATTAAATAAAGAAAAGCAAATTACAGTAGTAATAGTTCTTCATGAGCTAAACAATGCTTGTAGATTTGCAGATAATATAATTGGTCTTAAAAAAGGAAAAGTAATTTGTGAAGGAAGACCAATAGACGTAATAACAAAAGAATCATTAAAAGAAATATATGGGGTAGAAGCACATCTTCAAGTTAGCGAAAATGGTGAATACCCAATATGTATGGAATACGAACTTCTGAGGGGTGACCATGAAAAATAAAAACTTTATAATAATAGTTATAGGACAAATTATATCTTTATTTGGTAATGCTATTCAAAGATTTAGTATGTCTCTATATCTACTAGAATTTACAGGTAGCACAGCTGCCTTTGCAAATATATTAGCAATATCAACAATACCATATATTCTTTTTGCACCCATTGCAGGAACGTTATCAGATCGTGTAAATAAGAAAAAGATAATGGTTTACTTAGATTTCTTCTGTTCAGCTTTAATTGGAGGATATGCATTAATACTACTTAATGGTAGAGACCATGAAGTAATAGTCGCTGTAGTAATGTTTATGCTATCAATTTGCTTTACATTATATGGACCAGCAGTTACAGCATCAATTCCTCAAATAGTTGAAGAAGATAAGTTAACAAGTGCTAATGGAGTAATAAACCAAGTTGGCTCAATAGTAAATTTTGCAGGACCAATACTTGCTGGTGTTTTATATGGAGTAGTTGGAATAAAAGCAATAGTTATAATAAATGCAATAAGCTTTTTTGTATCTGCAATAATGGAATTATTCTTAGATATCCCAGATGTAGTAGTAAGTGAAGAAGTAGAAATTAATGAAAAAGTAAAAGTAGATGAAGCTGTAGCAGAATCAAAACTAGGATTAAATGATGTAGTTACTTTAGAGAAAAATATAGTAACTACAGAATTAGCGACGACTATGTTAGATTCAAGAACTTCAGAATTAGAGGAAAGAGTAGCAGCATCCCTAAGATCCGAAGAAAATGAAGAAGTTACAGTTATATCTGAAAATGCAAAAGATATCATAAAAGGAAACAAAGAAGTGGTAACAGTTTCTGAAGTCATAAAAGAAAATAAAGAAGCAAAAATAAAATTTGAAAATATAAAAGAGAATTCCAATAAATCTAAAATACTATCAATGGAGTTTATAAAAAATTCCTTTATAGATATGGGTAAAACTTTTAAATATCTATCAAAAGAGAAAAAAGTTGTTCTTGGAATTATAGCTTCATATGCATTATGTAATATCTTTTTAGTTCCAGTATTAACAATACTAGCACCATATTTCATAAATATTTTCTTAGGCTTACCTTCAGAGATATATGGAATAGTAGAAGGAATATGCGTTTTAGGAATGATACTTGGAGGCTTCTGGATAAGTGTAAAACCAAATATGTTTAAAATGAGAAAGGTACACTATACATATTTCCCAATGGTTGCAGGTGTTATATTAATGTCAACTTTAGGTGGACTAAAAGCAAATAACTATACAATAGCGTTTTTATTTGCAATTGGTGGGCTTGAAATAATGATGTCACTTTCATTATCAAATGTGCTAACACTAACATTTATACAAAAAGAAGTTCCACTAGAAATGCTAGGAAGAGTTTCAGCCTTTTCAACAGCAATAGCAACAATAAGCGTAGCACCAGGGCAACTATTATATGGACAAATAATAGATACAGGAATGCCAATAGGAGTAATCTTACTTATAACAGCCATAGCAAATATTGCTCTTATTATGTTTGTTAAGTGGAACGTAAGAGAGGTAAACTAGTAAAACTATAATAAGCAAGTACTAGTAAAAATTAATAAGAAAAATAAATAGTAGTAAGATAATAATAGTAAAATAAATTATATAATTAATAAGGAAGCCAATGTTTGTATGAAAATATTGGCTTCCTTATTAATTATATGCAAATTTAAACTTATGTTATATGTAAAAGAAGAATCATAGTCTGTTTTAAAAACGTGTTGTTGGCATAATTATAAAGAGAAACACAAGAGAAGATAATATTATGTGAAATAATACTATTATGTTCTGTTTTAAAAGAATGTTGGTGGCATGGTTTATAAAAAGAAACAAGAAATAAAAGTATATTGTATGAAAAAAGACTATTGGCATCTGTTTTAAAAACGTGTTGGTGGTATAACTTCTAAAGAAAAATACAAGAGAATATGATAGTGTTAAAAAAATACTATCAGGGTCTGTTTTAAAAAAATGTGGGTGACATAATTTAAAGAGATAAATATTAAATAAGATTATGTCTATATTAATGGAAAAAAGTTTTATTGGGATTCATAAGCTCAGACAAATATTAAATAAAATTATATTGTATTATATTTCATTATATTATATTAGATGTAATCAGATTAGCAGAGACTGTTTGGAAAACATATATGATAAAATTTATTAAATAGGATAAATATATGAAATTGTTTGTAGCGATATTTATATTTTAAGGAATTAAATATTAAAGGAATTAGCTATTATATGTAGAAAAAATATATAAATAAATTTCAGCAATAAGATTTTAAAACAGGTTACAATGGAAATCTACCAACACGTTTTTAAAACAGAACATGATAGCATTTATTAGTGAATAGTGAAGAGGGAATAGCGAAGATGGAAAAAGTGAAAAGTTAGTCAAGTGTTAGAGAAAAGTTAATGAAAAAATCCCTAAGGGATTTTGGGAGTAGAAAGTGTCTTAAATTTATCTTTTTGTTTTGCATAGAAAGTGCCTTGAACTTATATAATTTAAGTTTTGACTAGCAAAACTTCCTCCACTTTTTAATTCTTTTGCTCTTAACATTTAACTTATAAATTGCTTTGCAATTTATATATAAAATTTTCATTTTAAATTATTAAACTTTAGGGTATAATGAATAACTAGAGAAACAGAGATAAAACTTAATTTAATTTTAAGGAGGAAGCTACTTTGGCAGATTATATAAATGAAATAGAAAAGAGAAGAACCTTTGCTATTATATCTCACCCAGATGCAGGTAAAACAACTTTAACAGAAAAGTTCTTGCTATATGGAGGAGCAATAAGGCTTGCAGGTTCAGTTAAGGCAAGAAAAGCTTCTACTCATGCAGTATCAGACTGGATGGAAATAGAAAAGCAAAGAGGGATTTCAGTTACTTCCTCAGTAATGCAATTTAACTATAAAGGACATTGTATAAACATATTAGATACACCAGGTCACCAAGACTTCTCAGAAGATACATATAGAACTCTTATGGCAGCAGATAGCGCTGTTATGGTAGTGGATGGAGCAAAAGGTATAGAAGATCAAACAAGGAAGTTATTCCATGTTGCATCTCTTAGAGAAATGCCTATATTTACATTTGTTAATAAGATGGATAGAGAAGCTAAAGATCCATTTGAATTATTAGAAGAAATAGAAAATGAACTTGGAATAAAGACATACCCTATGAACTGGCCAATAGGTTCTGGTAAGGATTTTAAAGGAGTTTATGAAAGAGATAACAACAGAATCATAGCATTCTCAGCAGGAAATCACGGTCAAAGTGCAGTAGATGCAGTTGAAGGTTCAGTTGATGATCCTAAATTTAGAGAAATATTAGGAGAAGCTCTACATGATAAGTTAATGGAAGATATAGAGCTTTTAGATATAGCTGGAGATGAGCTTGATTTAGAAAAAGTTAAATCAGGAGAATTAACACCTGTATTCTTTGGATCAGCTTTAACAAACTTTGGTGTTGAGCCATTCCTTGAGCATTTCTTAGAAATGACAACATCACCACTTCCAAGAAACTCAAGCATAGGAGAAATAGATCCATTTGATAATAACTTCTCTGCTTTTGTATTTAAGATTCAAGCAAATATGAATAAGGCTCATAGAGATAGAATTGCATTTATGAGAATTTGTTCTGGTAAATTTGAAAAAGGTGAAGATGTTTATCATATGCAAGGTGGCAAGAAGATTAAGCTTGCTCAACCACAACAATTTATGGCTCAAGATAGAGAAATAGTTGAAGAAGCATATGCAGGAGATATAATTGGGGTATTTGACCCAGGTATATTCTCAATAGGAGATACTTTATGTGCACCATCAAAGAAATTTAAATTTGAAGGGATTCCAACATTTGCTCCAGAACACTTTGCAAGAGTAAGACCAGTAGATACAATGAAGAGAAAACAATTCGTAAAAGGTGTTACTCAAATAGCTCAAGAAGGAGCAATACAAGTATTTAGAGAATTATTTATAGGAATGGAAGAAATAATAGTTGGAGTTGTTGGTGTGCTTCAATTTGAAGTTCTAGAATATAGATTAAAAAATGAATACAACGTTGATATCAAGATGGATAGACTTCCATTTAGATATGTAAGATGGATAGAAAACAAAGATGTCGATATGGAAAAACTAAACTTAACATCAGATACTAAGAAAGTTAAAGATTTTAAAGATAGAAATATCCTTATATTCCAAAATGACTGGGGTATTAGCTGGGCATTAGACCATAATAAAGGATTAGTATTATCTGGCGTTGGTAAGAGTGATGAATAATAAAAAAACGGGAATAGTAACTATTCCTGTTTTTTTATTTAATAATATATTTAATTTTTAGAGATATAAATAACAATCACTGAAGATAAGAGAGAATATGTAAATAACTTATATGGAGATGTATAAGATATATGAGCTATAATTATTAAAGAATAAGTTTGAATGAAAATTATAATTACTAAAAATATACAATTAATAAACTGATGATACACTTTTTTACTATATTAAACAAAAAAATGGGTATTTAAATATTACAATTACTCTATATAAGTTGAAAAATAGGAATAAAATTGTTATTCTATATTAGAAAGGGAGGTGGGAAGGTGTCATTTAAAAAAATTAAAAAATTAGTGGCGCAATTACTAATAGTAGCATTTATAGTTCCTAATATAAGTGCAAAAGCAATAACAAACAATCCAGGTTCAGCTATTGAAGAAAAAAGTACTGATGAAGTAACAAATTCAATAACAAGTAGTGTACAATCTTCTCAAGATAATGGGGGAGAAGAAGATCAAAAGAAGGAAACAGACAATGGAGAAGAGCTTTTAAATAATGAAAAAGATTCAACTAAAGATAATGAAGCTCAAAATAGTACTTCAAATGATTCTTCAGAAGAAAAAACTTCAACTGAGCAAATCAACACTGAAAGCACTACAAAAGTAGAGGAAAGTAAAGAAGATTCTGCTACATTAAATAATACAACTTCTATTAATAATGAAACTTCTATTAAAGAAGAAGTTAAAAAAGAAGAATCTACTAATACTTTAAAAGGTACTAAGTACACAAAAGTAAAAGAAGTAAATCCGAGTTTAAGAAGTTATTCTGTGATCTCTTCAGTAAGCTTAGAGAGAGAAGAATTTAAATTAAAACAAGAAGCTTTAGAGAACTTAGAAGTTTTACAACCAATGACAGATAAAAATTATGAGTTGACTATTGCCAACTCTGATGGAAGCTATGAGTTCGTTGAAGCCTATGATGAACTTGATGAAGCAGTTAGTGCAGCTAAAAGTCTTGACCCATCTACAAAAGAAAATCAAGATCCAGCAGTAATAAACTATTCTGGACAAGTTGTTTACTCAACAAATCAAATGGCAAGAGTAATAAAGTATAGTAATAATAGTGTGATTTCTGGAACAGTAAATATGCATACAGATTCTAGCTTACAAAATGCATTTACTTATGTTAATCCAGGATATATGGATGATGCACCAGTTTTAGATATGAGTGGTACATCAGCAAAGGTAATGATAAATGGATATGAAGGTTGGATAAATAACAATACAGCATCAGGTACATATGATATGAGAGTAGTGCCTTTAAGCCAAGCAAAAAATCCAAGCTATTATACCGTGAAAAATGGAGAATTAGTTCATTTTATTAGCTATGATTTAACTGGAGTTACAGGTTATGAAAAAATATTAGGTAAAGCTCCATTCTTTTTAAAAGAAGGTGTTAGATATTTAAGTTATGATGGAAAGTATTTTTATCAATACAATCATAATAGCGATACTGATATAGCAAACAAGTTAGATATCTTAATAAAGGATTATAGATCTGGGGTAAGATCTAATTCTGTTAATAGTGGAAGTCCATACTATATTTATTATTTAAATTTACCATTTAGAAGTCAAACTGTTTATTCTGCAGAGGAGCTAGATAGATATATAAATAATAATACACAACCGGGTTCTAAGCTTAGAGGATTAGGACAAGCATTTAAAGAAGCTGAAAATGTTTATGGTGTAAATGCATTATTAGCATTAGGAGTTTCTATTAATGAATCAGCTTATGGAATGTCAACAATTGCTCAAACTAAAAATAATCTTTTTGGTTTAAAAGCATATGATTCAGCTCCAGGAGAATCAGCAGATAACTTTGCAACTCCAAAAGATTCAGTAGTAGACTTTACAAAAAACTACATTTCAAGAGGGTATTCAGATCCAGCAGACTGGAGATATTTTGGAGGTTTCTTAGGAAATAAAAATAGAGGAACAAATGTAAAATACGCTTCAGATCCTTTCTGGGGAGAAAAAGCAACAAGCTTTGCTTATGAAATAGATAAGTATCTTTCAGGTGGAAATAGTAATTTAAAAGATACAAATTCTAAGCAAATTGGTGTTGCAACTTCAAATACCTCAGTTATTAAGAAAGATGGGACACTATTATATAATGTAACTAATGATACTAGTCAATATGGTGCTTATATAAATACACCATTTGTTGTATCAAACTTACAACAAGTAACTATAAATGGTAAAAGCTATTACGAAATACATCCAGAAAGAAATACTCCAATAGGAGTAGGGGGACCTGATAATAAATATCATGGAAGCTATAACTGGAACGATAGAGGATATATTTTAGCAAGTAATGTAAGTATGACAAATGAATACTTACCACCTATTGAAGTTAAATCTGGATTAAATAGATACTCAACAGCTGTAGAATTAAGTAAAAGCTCATTTACTTCAGCAGATACAATAGTTATTTCAAATGGTTATGCTATACCAGATGGATTAGCAGCTACACCAATTGCTTCATATTATAAAGGACCTTTATTATTAGTTGAAAAGAGTTCAATACCATCAGAAACTCAAAATGAAATAAAGAGACTTAAAGCTAAAAATGTAATAATAGTTGGTGGAACTGGAGTAGTAACTCCAGCTGTTGAAAGCCAATTACGTAACTTAGGAATTACAAAGATTACAAGATTAGGTGGTGTAAATAGATACGAAACAGCTCTTCAAGTAGCTAAATACATTGATCAAAATCTTTATGATGTAGAAAATTTAGTTATAGCAAATGGATATGGAGAAGCAGATGCTCTATCAATAGCACCAGTATCAGGTAGAGATAGGATGCCTATAGTATTAGTAGAACCAAATAGTATTCCAAGTAGTGTAAATAGCTGGTTAAAATCAGAAAACTTAAATACTGCATACTTAATAGGTGGAACTGGCGTATTAAGTAATAATGTGTTAAATCAAGTAAATTCAATGACTAAGAAAGATATTACTGGTAATAGATTAGGTGGAGCAAATAGATATGAAACAAATGCTAAAGTTATAGAAAGATTCTATGGAAATGTATTAAATAAGGTTTATGTTACAGAAGGATTAGAATTAGCAGATGCATTAACATCAGGTCCAGTTGCAGCAGTTAATGAATCACCAGTAGTAATAGCAGAAGCTCAACTAACTAGTACTCAAAAAACAGTATTAGATAAAAAGACAGCTAATAGCATTGTACAAGTTGGAGGGGTAGTTTCTAAGACTGTAATAAATAACCTTAGACAATTACTAGCTGTAGCTCAATAAAATGTAATAAATTATATTATTAAGAGTTATTAATCAAAAACTTTAATAATAACATAAAAAGCCTTACTATTTTACTGTTTAAATAGTAAGGTTTTTTATATATTTATTTAATAATGCAATTTAGATTAAAGAATAAAAATATAATTTAGAGTAAAGCATAAAAATAATGAAGATATAAGCCCTTATCTTTATTTAATATTATATTAATATAGTTTAATAGTAATAATAAGCAAATTTAACAAACTTGAACTTTAATATATATAAATATATAATTATAAATAAAGCTGATATACTTAAAAATAGTTGATAAAGGTATCCAATGTATGGGATATAGAATGAAAGGATTGAAAATAATGGATAATATAAAAAAGATACCGTTTTCTCCTCCAGATATAACTGAAGCAGAAATTAATGCAGTAGTAGAAGTTTTAAGATCAGGATGGATAACATCAGGACCAACCCTTGCTAAATTTGAAGAAGAATTAGCTAAGTATTGCGAAGTAAATAAAGCTGTAGCCTTAAATAGTGCAACAGCAGCAATGGAGCTTATATTAAAGGTTTTTGATATAAAGGAAGGAGACGAGATAATAACAACTCCTTACACATATACAGCAACAGCAAGTGTAGCAGTTCATAGAGGTATAAAACCTATATTTTGTGATGTAGCAAAGGATTCTTTCTTTATTGACTATGATAAAATGGGAGATTTAATAACAGAAAAAACAAAGGTTATAATGCCTGTTGATTTTGCAGGAGTACCTTGTGATTATGATAGAATAAAAGAAGTTTTAAAAGAAAAAAATAGAGAAGATATAATTATAATTGTAGATTCAGCTCATGCTTTTGGAGCAAAATATAAAGGTCAAAGAGTTGGAGCACAATGTGATTTCCATACATTCTCTTTCCATGCAGTTAAAAACTTTACAACTGCTGAAGGTGGAGCAATAACATATAACGATAATAACTTTAAAGGAAGAGAAAACTTATTCCAAGACTTTAAGTTTACTTCATTACATGGACAATCAAAAGATGCTTTATCTAAGATGAAGGCTGGAGCTTGGGAATACGATATAATTACAGATGGGTTTAAATGCAATATGACAGATATAAATGCAGCCATAGGTAGAGTTCAATTAACAAGATATGAAGATATGCTAAAGTATAGAAAAGAAATTTTTAATACTTATACAAGAATCTTAGAAAAAGAAGACTTTTCTATAATTCCAGTTACAGAATATGGTGAAGGTACAGAAAGTTCATATCATCTTTATCCATTAAGAATAAAAGGATTTAATGAAGAAAAGAGAAATATACTTATTCAAAGATTAGCAGAAAAGGGAATTTCAACGAATGTTCACTTTAAGCCATTACCAATGTTCACGCTTTATAAAAATCTAGGCTATAAAATAGAAGATTATCCAAATGCATATGCTCAATATGCAAATGAAATTTCTCTACCTGTTTATAGTACATTAGAATTAAGTGATGTAGAATATATTGCAAATGAATTAATTAAAGAAGTTAAAGACATAATGAACATGTAATTTTATAATATAAAAATAAAAAGCTAAGCTTTAAAATATAAAACAAATTTATATTTCAAAGTCTTAGCTTTTTGAATTTAGTATTTTCTATGATGAAACTTTTACTATAAAGTTTTTATGATGAAATTCTAGATAAGTAGACTTACTTCTTATCTAAAATAGCAATGAGATATCCAGTGTAAACCCAGAAGACTATAGATATAAAACTTATTATATAAACTAAAATACTTTCCATAAGGTTAATTACAGGAATTCCAAAAACAAGAGTTAGTAGAACAGAGAAATAATATTTTTCAGTTTTAGAGTCTAAATTACCTATCTTTTTAACTAAGAAGAAGAAAGCACAAGCTATAAATAAAATGATGAAAGCAGCTGCAATTAATCCATTTACAGTAGCAATTTCAATATATATATTATGAAGTCCACCAGCTTCAACACCCCTTAGTTCATGTTTTGGGTTAGCAATTAATGTAGATATTTTATTTGAGTTTCCAACACCAACTAGAGGGAAAAATTTTATTATAGGCCATGCAGCTTGCCATATATATTCTCTACCAGTAAATATATAATGTAATGTTGTATCACTTAATTTAAACAAAAATGGTATTATTAGCATTGGGGAAAATAACATTAATAATCTGATCCATATATTCTTAAATTTTATAAAAATAAATATGAATACTAAAGATAACACTAACAATAGAGCACTTCTTCCTCCAGATATAACTAAGGCTATTAACTGCAATATTGAATTAAAGTAGTAAAAAATCTTTATTTTATTTGAGTTAGTACTTAATAAAATATATAAGCATATAATAAAAGATATTCCAGCTGCGATTCCAAAGGAATTTTCATTAGAAAATAGTCCGCAAAAAGTTACAGTTTTACTTATATCATTACTAAAAGTAAGAACTCTTTCTATAGATTTATTACTAAATATAAGAATTAATGAAATAAAAGATAAAATAAAAGTAAGAGATGTGTATATATATGAAAAAATATTCAATTCCTTAATAAGAACACTTTTACTTTTATATGTATCAATAGAAAAAATACTTACTAATATTATTAAGTTTACTAGCCAAATTTTTATATTTTCGGATGTTGGGTATCTAAAAAGATTAAAAGCTAATGTTAATATTAAAAATAAGTATAAAAAAATCTGAAAATAATATATCTTAACTTTTCTAAAGATAATATCAAATAGACTAGTAACAATGAGTATAAGTCCCCAAGCTAAACAAACTTTATTCAGTAATTTAATACCATAGAAATCATTTAATACTGTAGAAAAAGATATGGCTACCAATAAATATAGTAACTTAAAATAAAATTTATTTGATAAAATGCTATAAAATTTATTTAGATAAACCTTCAAAATTTTCAACTCCTTTTACAATTAGAAATATAATGATTTATTATAATTTTAACATTTACTTACACAATAGTCTAAGAATTTCAATTAAAAAAGTTTGTATATATAAATAAATGTGGTAAAATATTAATATTAGTTTTATATTTAAAGAAAAATATAAAGGAGCGTATAACAATGAATATACCTTTAATAGATTTAAAAGCTCAATATGATTCATTAGGTGAAAAATTAGATAAGGCTGCTTTAGGAGTATTATCTTCAGCTAATTACATAATGGGAAAAACAGTAACAGATTTTGAAAAAGAATTTGCAGACTTCGTAGGAGTTAAACATGCAATATCAGTAGGGAATGGAACAGATGCTTTAGTATTAGCTCTTAAATCAATGGGAATAGGAGAGGGAGATGAAGTAATAACAACTCCATTTACTTTCTTTGCAACAGCAGAAGCTATTTCAGCAGTAGGAGCGACACCTGTATTTGTAGATGTAAATAAGGAAACTTTTAATATAGATGTAACAAAAATAGAAGAAAAAATAACTTCAAAAACAAAAGCCATAATGCCTGTACATATATTTGGTCAATCAGCAGATATGGATGAAATCAATGAAATAGCTAAAAAGCATAATTTATATGTAATAGAAGATGCTTGCCAAGCTGTAGGTGGAAAATATAAAGGAAGAAAGATAGGAACATTAGGTGATGTTGCGTGCTTCTCATTCTTCCCAACAAAGAACTTAGGATGTGCTGGCGATGGTGGAATGATAGTAACAAACGATGATAAAATTGCTACTATTGCAAGGGCATTAAGAACTCACGGAAGTGGAGAAAATGGCCAAAAGGCATATAACCTTTTAAATAATATAGAAGAAGAAGTTAAAACTGCTGAAGGAGCAAACGATACAGTTTATAATCCACTTAAATACTATAACTATTTAATAGGATTCAATACAAGATTAGATGCAATTCAAGCTGCTATTTTAAGTGTAAAGTTAAAAGAAATAGATAGTTGGAATGCAAAGAGAAGAGAAATAGTTGAGCTTTATGATGAAGCTTTACAGAATAGTGAATTAGTAACTCCAGTAGCAAAAGAATACAATGAACATGTATATCACATGTATATATTACAATCTGAAAATAGAGAAGAAGTTTTAACTAAACTTAAAGAAGCTGGAATTGCAACAGGGGTATATTACCCAGTACCATTACACCTTCAAAAAGTTTATAAAGATTTAGGATACAAAGAAGGGGATATGCCTGTATCTGAATACTTATCACATAGAACTTTTGCTATACCTGTATATCCAGAGTTAACAAAAGAGCAAGTTGAGTATATAATAAGCAAAGTTAAATAATATATAAGTTGAAATAAATATTTAACATTTGATTAAACTATAATAAATGCTAAACTAATATAGGAAAATTAGTTTAATTGCAAATATTTAATTATATTTAGAATTGTGGTTAATGATATTTAACCCAATTTAGAAGTAAACTAACTTATATAATATTTTTACTTTTACTATTTTACTTAACAAGCATGTGTTAATTATTTAATAATTTACTAGTGTTAACTTGTAAGATATTAATTGAGACTTATATAATCTAAAAAAATAAAAAAATAACAATTTTATATTATCAATTATCAAGTTTTTAATTGATTAGGAGGAAAAGTAATGTCAGTTTTAAAAGATGAATTATTACAAAAAATAAATAATAAAACTGCAAAAGTTGGTGTAGTAGGTCTAGGTTATGTTGGATTACCTTTAGCAGTTGAAAAAGCAAATGCAGGATATCAAACAATTGGATTTGATGTTCAAGATCAAAAAGTAGAAATGGTTAATAATGGTCAAAACTACATTGGAGATGTTGTAGATGCTGAATTAAAAGAATTAACAGAAAAAGGTCTTTTAAAAGCTACTACAGATTTTAGTTTTATAAAAGATGTAGATACAGTTTGTATTTGCGTACCAACTCCACTTGATTTATATAAGCAACCAGATTTATCATATGTTGTAAATTCAACAAAAGATGTTGCAAAGTATTTACATAAAGGTATGATAGTAATATTAGAAAGTACTACTTATCCAGGAACAACAGAAGAAGTACTTAAACCAATATTAGAAGAAAGTGGATTAAAGTGTGGAGAAGATTTCTTCTTAGCATTCTCTCCAGAAAGAGTAGATCCAGGTAATAAGAGCTACAATACTAAAAATACTCCAAAAGTAGTTGGTGGATGCACAGAAGAGTGTACAGAAATAGCAGCTGCTTTATATGAAAATGTGTTAGAAGGAGAAATTCATAAAGTTTCTTCACCAGCAGTAGCTGAAATGGAAAAGATATTAGAAAATACATTTAGAAATATAAACATAGGTTTAGCAAATGAAATGGCTATTCTTTGTAACAGAATGGGAATAGATGTATGGGAAGTTATAGATGCTGCTAAAACTAAGCCATATGGATTTATGCCATTTTACCCAGGTCCAGGACTTGGTGGACACTGTATCCCACTAGATCCTTTCTACTTAGAATGGAAAGCTAAGGAATATGATTATCATACTAAGCTTATTGAAACATCAGGAATCATCAACGATTCTATGCCAGATTTCGTTTTAGAAAATATCATGAAGATATTAAACAAACACAAAAAGGCTTTAAATGGATCAAAAGTATTAGTTATGGGATTAGCATATAAGAACGATATTGATGACTATAGAGAATCACCATCATTTAAAGTTATAGAACTATTAGAAAAGAATGGTGCAGAAGTTATAGTTAACGATCCTTTCTGTGATACTGCTAAATACAAAGGAAAAACTTATCATTCAGTAGATTGGAAAGAAGTTATCGATGAATCTGATATGGTAGTTATAACAACAGGTCATACAGTTTATGACTATGAACAAATAGTTGATAGAGCTAAAGTTGTTTATGATACAAGAAATGCAACTAAGAACGTTGTTAATAATAGAGAAAAGATTTATAAATTATAATTTAAAATTTTTATAAAAAGCTATGAGACAAGATCTCATAGCTTTTTTATTAAAAAATTATTTTAAAACAAACATTTCAATAGCCTTAGCAACACCATCATTATTATTAGTGTCAGTTACAAAACCAGCAATATCTTTTACAATTTGAAGACCATTGCCCATAGCAACACTAATTCCAGCAAACTTAAGCATTGAAATATCATTTTCAGAATCACCTATACACATAACTTCTTGTGGATTTATATTAAGAGTATCTGCTAAATATGCAACTGCATTTCCTTTAGATGTAGTTCCAAACATAACTTCAAAGTTATCTGTTCCAGAACTAACAACATGAAGCTTATCACCAAAGGTTTCTTTAAGCTCATCTTTAGCTGCCCATAGGTTATTCTTATTTTCAGCTTCTTCAATAACAATACCCTTAAGAATTTTTCCATCAAAGTTATTTATTGTTTTAATAACATCACTGTTAACTATAAATTTAACTTTTTTATCGTCTGGTAAATATTTGTTCATTATAGTATAAGCATGAGTTGCAGGAACTTCATCTTCTCTTATAAGAGTATCCCAGCTATTAAAGTTAATAGTTAATCCATGCTTTTTAACAATCTTATAAATTTCAATAGCTACATCCTTAGGAATAGGATTTTCTAAAATAGCTATGTCATCATATTTATGCTTAATATATGCTCCATTAGAGCCTATAACAGGTGAATCGATTCCAATTAAATCAGCATAATATCTTGCTGAGCAAAAAAGTCTTCCAGTAGTAATAGCAATATTAACTCCTAAGCTATTTGCTTTTCTTAAAGCTTCTTTATTTCTTTCACTAATTTCATGTTTGCTATTTAATAAAGTACCATCCATGTCTATGCAAATCAATTTAATATTTTGCTTCATATGTATATCCCTCCAAGAAAAAAATTAAGTCAAAAACAACTCTTTATATTTAGTATAAACTATAATGCTAAAAAATGAAAATTTTCTTGAAATAAAATTTCACTGTCAGAAATTGCGATAAGTAATTGTAGCTTGACGAACGTGCGTTTGATATAATTTAATTATAAATTATTAGAGGAGATGAATTTATGAATCAATTAATAGTGAGGGCTAAACAAGGGGATAAAAAGTCAATGGAAGAAATATTAAAAAACTTTGAACCACTAGTTTACAAAACTTCAATTAGCTATTATATTTACGGGTATAGTCAAGAGGATATTAAGCAAATAGCGAGGCTTACAATTATTGAATCCGTAGAAAAATTTAATACTGATTTAAGTGATTCCTTTCCTGCTTACGTGCAAAAATGCATAAAAAATAAGATGTACAAAGAAATAGAAAAAGCAACTAATAAGTACTACGAAAATAAGTTAAATAAAGAAATTGCAAGTTCAATAAACGTAGAAGAAATTATAGATCAAAATACAGATGTCTCTGAAGAATGTATCAAGAAGGAATTAAGCAGCATTTTATTTAAATCTATAGAGATGCTTAATGAGGATGAAAAAGCTTTACTTAATAGTATTTATGTACAAGGTATAACTTTAAAAGAGTATTCTAAAAGAACAAATATTGAATATCATAAGCTTAGATATATGAAGGATAAAATAATGGAGAAGCTAAGAAATGATTCAAATATACTAAGAATAAAATAATATAAAGAAGAAAATAATACAAAGAATAATATAATAGACAAATTAAGAAATAAAATAGCAGAAATGTTATAAAATAAAAATTTAAAAATAACATTAATATTTAATTAATAACTATCAACATTAATGTAATGAAGTAGAATTAAAAAGATAAAAAGCAACAGGAGAGTACAGTAAAGTTATGGACAAAATATTAAAATACAGTATAAATTATAATATTATTCATAATAAAAAAGTTAATACTCATAAATTTAATTATTATCTCAATTCATTTAAGAATAACATAAGCATTCACAATTTCTTATACAATAAAATATAAAAAGGACTATTGAAAGAAAAAATCAATAGTCCTTTTTACTTAATATAATAATAAATATGTTCTAAGATAATTACTAATAAAAATCAAGCATCATATTTTTAAGCTTTTTTAAAGCCCTTTTTTTCAAGGAACAACAATAGTAATAATCCTTTTCTTTTAATGAACAATATCTAGTAAGATTAGGCTTATTATTAGATATATACAAAAAGTCAATAAGCTCTCTTTCTTCTTTATCAAGCTTTTCTAAAGCTAAATAAAGATTTTCATCTATAGTATTGTTAATAACATAATCCTCAATATTTATATTTCCATCTACTATTTTATCTCCAAATTCATACCCATCATCGTTAACTTTATTTAAACTAAATTCAGTATTATATTTAATTTGACTTCTGCAAAGATATTTATAACCATTCTTTATTGACCAAAGAGCATAAGAAGGAAATTTATCAGCACCTTTTAATAAATCAAAAACATCTATTGCATGAAGTAAGTTAATAATACCTATTTGAATAAGATCTTCAAAGGACTTATCTTTTAAATAAATTATTTTAGCTTCCTTTATTATTAATGGATAGTACATCTTTATAATTTCTTCTTTTGAGTCAGAATCATTATTTTTAGACTTTAGTAATAAATCTCTCATTAATAAATCTTCCATAAAATTTTCTCCTCCATTTTTTTAGTTCTTTCATTAAGTAAATATCTTTGAAAAATAAAATTTGAGAAAAAATTTATAAGAAATTTTTAGTCAAAAAAATACAACAAATAAGAAGAATTATTTTATTCAAGTTAATTTCATTATAAGAACAATTAAATGTTATTAAGATATAAATATAACGTTGAATGAAAAAGTAACTTCCGTTTTAGCGTAAGCTATTGTAACTGCAAGAGTAAAGTCAGTTTTTAAATATAATTCTAATAGTAAAAAGCTATAAAACAAGTTATAATTTATATAATATATC
>NZ_JANKAF010000040.1:0-7493 GCF_024622765.1 Clostridium mucosae
GAATAATTCCACCGAAAAATTCAGTAAATTCAACTTCTTTATCAGTTGCTTTATCTACTATTTTAAACTTAGTATCTTTGATTGGAGTTTTAGTTTCTCCATCTGTTTTAATAACTCTAATTTTCATCTCAACTGGTTCATTAGATATATGTTTCACATATAATTTACCATTTTCAGTTATATTTACTGGATATTCTTCATCACTTGGATAATAATTTTCTGGTGTATCAATCTCTTTTAAGTAATATTCTCCATATCTTAAATCACTAGTAAATGCAAATCCATTTTCATCAGTTACTATTTCTTCTATTAAAGTATCTTTTACAATACCAAAAACATTCTTAGCATAAACACCGAATTTAACATTTTCTAAAGGCTTATTAGTTAACTTATCAAGTTTAACAACTTGGATACGCCCTTTTATAACATCATTAGTAATATTATAAGTATAAACTTTACCATCTTCTCTAATTTGAATATCCCATTCTTGATTACTTGCTTGATATCCATAAGCTGGTTTAAGTTCTTTTAATTTATAATCACCATAATTTAATAATCCACTTATAGCATAACCATTTTCATTTGTTGTAAACTCTTCAACTAAAGCTCCAACTTCATCAAAGATACCGAATACTGCACCTGCTATTTTTAAGCCAGTTAATTCGCTATCTTCTTTATTAATTTCTATTTGACCTTTGATAATTCTATTTTGATGAGTTAATTCAATAGTTTGTAAATGCTTATCTATAGTAATAAAGTATTCCTTACCATTTAAAGTATATTTGTTTGGTGATTTTGTTTCACTTGCTATATACTCTCCAAAAGGAATTAACTTACTTATTGCAGTTCCATCTACTCCAGTTACTAATGTATCTACAACTTGTCCAGTTGCCTTGCTCTTTATTTCAAATTCTGCACCTTGAAGCTTTTCGCCTGTTTCTTCATCTACCTTAGTTATTTGTATTCTTCCTTTGATTATTTCATTTGTGTAGTCTACTCTTTGAGTATCTCCACCATTAACAACTACTTTCTTAATCTCAGGATTCAAAACATGGCTTGGAAGTGTTTCAAGTTCTTTTGTCCAATACTCACCTGCACTAACATTATCAAATACTAATCTTCCATCTGATCCAGTTACTGCTTCTGCAACTTTATTAGTTGCTCCTGCGTCTGAATATAAACCAAATTTAACTCCTGCTAATACATTACCTAAATCATCTGTTTTAAATAACTCTATTTTACCAGTACCATTAAATTTAATTCTTAATGGTTTCGGGTCTCTAATAGGGTCATTCCAATACTTAACTATATCTTGAAAACCACCACTACCATCATATTTAAGCGAAGCTGGTTTTTTCAATTCAGAATTCACAACAACTCTTTTTTCTCCACTATATCCTTTTGTAGCTCTAACTTTAAAACTTTCACCAATATTAAAAGTATTCTTTTTATTTCCATTTAAATCTACTGACCAAACATTACTATCACTAGGGAAAGTAAATATTCCACTTGACCCCTTTGTAGTTATAACTTCTGTTTCTTGATAATCATTAATTTGACTAGCTTCTAAATTATTTGGAGAAATATCAAAAAATACATTTGGCAAACTAGCTTTTCTTCCTAATTCAAGTAATTCATCAACATAACCTATTCCATAATTTCGACTAGTTAAATCTCCTGTCATTTGCCAAATTGCAACTTGTGTATAATATCTTGCATGAGAATCACTTATTCCATACTTTTGTTGTAATCCATTAGCATTTACTGGATATCCATAATATAAAACAGCTCTTATTTTATTATTATCATACGGATTTCCATTTGGATAATTATTACCTACTGGGAAGTTTTTATATAAATTAAGGCAATATCCCACTTCTCCATCTATAGTAATTGGTGGTGCTATAATTCCAGAAATAAGTTCTAATCCTAGCCCACTATTTCCTGTTGCTCGTTCTTCTATACCATTTAAATAATTTTGATATAACTGATTATATTCTTCAGGAGACATTCCATTAACAGTTACTTTATACCCCAATTCTTCAGCACTTACTTTTATACTATTAATAGGTAATAAATTAAATGATAGTAAACAAGCTAACGCTAAGCTTACCTTCTTACTTAAAGACCTTGCTTTCCTCCTTTCTTTTTTTATTAAATTTTCTTTGATTTTCTTTATGAGGTTATTAAACAATCTCATAAAATACCTCCTTTATATTTATTTATGCTTAATTAAAAGCACTAAAAAAGAGACCTAATATAAAATTTCTTATACTAAATCTCTTCTTTACTACTTTTTATTCCCAAGGACAATACAATTGCATACTACAATATTCTCCCAAATCAACAACAACCACTGCAAAACTTTTATATTGATATCCATTAAACAATGTTTGTTGGTCTGCTGAATTTCCTCTTTCTGTACTCCACATTTGATCTGTTCCTCTACCTGCCCAACCATTACTAATTAATGATGGGTCATATGTTAATCCTAAACTTTGTCCATATGATATAAGTCTTTGTTGCACTTCTGATACACTTGGATAGCTTGGCTTTGGTGCTTCAACTGGTGGTTGTGGTGCTGGTGTAGGCGTTGATGGCTTTGGTTGAGTTGTTCCTTGATTAGAATTTGAATTACTACTTCCATTCCCACTTGTACTTGAAGAAGTATTATTATTTGTACTTGTAGTAGTACCCGTATTACTATTTGAATTATTACTTGTACTATTATTCGTACTTTCATTTGATGTATTAGTAACTACTTCTTGTTTATTCTCTTCTTTTTTAACTTCTTCTTTGCTACTTTCTTCTTTACTTTCAGCTTTAACAACTTCTTCTATTTTAGTATTTGTATCTTTTTCTAAACTTTCTATCTCTGTTGTTGCTTTCGCATACTCTTTATTTTCTATTAACTTTGCTATGTCCGCTATCTTATTCTCTAGTACTTTCTTATCTTCTTCTGATAATTTTGATATATCTATTTTCTTTAAATTCTCTAATTTTTCTATAGCTTCTGTTTCTTCTTTACTAGATTCTTCTTTATTTACTGCTACTACTTTATTATCTTCTGCTTTATTTTCTACATTAAACTTATTGTTTAATAATACACTTCCCGCTATTGCAATAACTAAAGCTCCTGTTACTGCTCCTACTATTACAATATTTTTTTTATTCTTTAATATTTTTTTTAGCATTTCTAATCTCATAATAAAACACCCCTTATAAATTCTTATCATTCATAATTTAGTTTTTTATAATTATATCATATTTTATAAACTCTTAAAATTATACCATTTTATACTAGTCAAGGGGTTATATATCCCACCTTGACCTATTCTCTCTATTTATAAAAACATATTCAAATCTTATATTAAACTCCTTACTAAGTTTATTAGCATTTTCTAAAGCCTCTCTATACTCTTCATATCTCCTCTTAAAAACTATAGCATTACATATAGAAGCAGTCACTTCATAACAATTTAAATATTTGGCTAATATTATTCGTTTCTTCATTAAACCCTAAATATCGACTTGAATAAATTAACTAATATATCTCGTACTGTTTCTGGTGTAACTACAAATCCTGCAACTACTACTGACATTGCTAAAAACGCTACAAATTTAGTCATCTCTCTCTTTACTAAAAAATATATAGCAACACAAACTAAAACAGCTAAAAATAAAGGCATAACATTAGTTTGTACAACTTCTAAAATATTTTGTCCAAAATTCATTTTAATTCCCTCCTAAAAACTATTTATAATAAACTTCCCATCTTTATTTATAAGAACTATATCAAAATGATTTATACTTTTAAAATTAGTATCTAAATCCTTATAAATTACATCTATAGAAATATTAAAAGTAGTATCATCTTTTTTTGTAACTATTTCATTTTCTAATCTTACTAACTCTAAATTTTCACCTAAAGGCTTTATATTTTTCTCAACATAATATGTTAATTCATGGTCAGTAGCTTTAGGATAAACATTAAAGAACATATTTAAAAATTCATCTATTTTCGCTCTTTCATCACTAGTCACATTAGTATCTGAAACTAAAGTTTTATCTAGTTCATAATCCCCCTTTTTAGGTGAAGTTGTAACTGTTGGACTTTGAATAACTACATAATTTCCATTATTGTCTTTATGAACTACAATATAATAAGTATCATCTGTATATTTTTTCTTTTTATCTTGCATTGTTAATTCTTGATAAACAGTAAAGTCTACTTTATAGTTATTATCTTCTTTTGGGTCTACATTCCAAACTTCTATATTTGTAACTGATGACTTAATCCCATTCATTTCTTCTATATTAATTAAAGTATTATTTACAAGATCCTCTATCATATATTTTTTTAATTCTTCTAATCTAGATTTTCGATTTTCTTCATTATCTGAAAAAGAAAAATATGATTTTATAAACTTACTTGAAAATGTATTAACTCCAACATCATAATTACTATTTACATCAGAAATAACTTTACCACTTTGATTATTATTTAAATCATAATCTTTGTTATAGCTTATATTCCTAATTCCAACTATTATCATTACGACAAGAAAGAACCAAAATAAAACTACAAATACTTTTCTAATTTTTAAAGATGATATTTTCTTAATTTCTTTACCTTTAATTTCAATCATCTCCTTCTCTTATCTACTATTCTTAACTTAAATTTTCTAAACTCATTCTTAAAGTTCCTTTATCTATATCAGCGAAATCTGGAATTTGTTTTAAATAATTTATCATTTTTTCGTAATGCTCTTCCTTTAAATCCGCTGCTTCAATAATGTTCTCCATAAACCTACCTTCAATTCCTATAGCCTTTTCAATCATTTCAATACTTTTTAACGAATTACTAGTTTGTTTCATTAACCATCTATAAGTTTCTTCAAAAGTTTTAGGCTCTGGCTTTATATATAAACTTAACTTTCCACTATCCTCAATAAACTTTTGCCAATTCTTCCAAACAGGCCATCTGTGTTTATGAGTAAGATCATTTTCATTTCTATTAACAAATCTGACATACTGATTTAAAACAGACTTTACTACATATAGTATATTGCTATCTCTCGATAAAACATCTGCACACTTAGTTGCATTTTCATCTCTCATTTGTATTTCGTATCTATTCCAATCTCCTATCTCTTCAACTTCAACTCCTTTTTTAAAAGCTTCTTCGTAATTTTTTTCATAAAATCTAAATCTAACATTTGAAGTGGGCGACCCCATATATAAAGTTGTACCTGCATTAGAACCATCAGAATTTTTTATTTTTTCAAAATTATAAGAATACTTAAACTTTGAAACTATCTCCCCAGATTTTATTTTTTTCACTAATCGAGGAACTTTAAAATAAACTTTAGTATCATCTATAGAAACATCTAATCTACTAAAATTGCATGTAGCTTCTAGTTTAAAACAATCTTTAAAAAAATCTTTCCAAGCTCTTTTTTGAGTTTTTAAATAAAAATCAAATTGCCTACAACCTTTTCCTGTCATCTGTATATGAACTCCCATTCCTCTCTCGTCATATTCACCATTGTGTAATACAAAAATATCATTGAATTGAAAGGAATATTTATACCCACAAAAGCCAAAATCATTTTTAGTAAAAAAGCTAATATCTAGTTTTAAAATCTCTTTTATAATCTTTTCAACACCGAAATTTTTAAAAGTTACTTGAACCCAGTCAATTACAGGCCTTAGTAATATTTCTTTTGGCGTTTGTACCCCCATGTTATCCGCCAGGGGGTTAAGATTTTCTGTCATTTCTTCTCACCTCTTAAAATTTACTTTTCTTTAAGGCTTCGCCTAGGGATTATTCTCCCTTTTGCTCCGCTTGAAAAGTCCCTTTTCTACGGGATAATAATCCCTTTACATCTTCAACTAAATTATAATCTTTGGATAATAACGGAGAATAAAACTCCATAGGGTACTTGGATTCACCCATTAGATATACATAACCTTGACCTTTTTCAGTTCTTTCTAAAAATTCTTTTTCAACATCTCCAAAAGTCATTTTATAACCATCTTTAGACAAATTACCTAATGATACCCTTAAGCCTAAATTATCCCTTATGGCACCCGGCATAAATTCTGCGTCTGCTCTTTGCCCTGTTAAAACTATAAATATACCTGCTTGTCTACCTTTTAATATTATCTGAAACAATCTATCCCTTAGTTCTTCCTTCTTAGATTTTTCGAGAGAAATAGCAAAAGCAATAAATTCATCAAAAAATATTACATATGGTTTTAAATTATGTTCTAAAAAATTAGAACCTATCTTTTGATTTTCTTCTTTTCTCATTAAAGTATATCTTTCTTCCATTTCTTCAACTGCTAATCTTAATTCCTTAAGAATTTTATCTTTAGAAAAAAATACATCATCAGGCATTATTGAATCAAGGAAAGATAAATCTGACATTTTAGGATCTAAAACTTTAACTATACATTCTAAGGGGTCGCCCACTTCATTCTTCAAACTAAAAAATGAACGCACTAAATAGAATAGAAAATAAGATTTTCCCCCTCCAGTTGCTCCTGTAACTAAGCAATGAGGAATTTTAACAATATCCCATTCTATCCCCTTCATAAGTGGTATTTTAGTACCTGTATTCTGTTCTTTTATTAAATCTAATATTATTCGACTATCCTCAGTAAATACCTGTAATATATAAGTAACTTCTGAATTTTTAACAATTTTATCTACTATTTCAGAATTATACATTTGTTCTAATTTTGAACCTAATTCTAAATACTTTGAATGAAACTTACTACCATCAAGTTCTATGTTTATATATATCCTTTCTTTATTAAACCAATAATATATTTTAGGAAAATAAGTACACTTCTTTTTACTCTTCCCATCTGCTCCTTTAATATTTTCAACAATATAAAAATTATTATTTATAATCAATTTAGATAATTTTTGTATATTTTTCAGATTATAAAATAATTTCTTTAAAAATACTTTTAAAATTATTAATATTGCTATTGTTAGGAGTAATACAATCACTAAAGGAATAATTATCTCCTTAAAATCAGCTTTAAAAACTTCTATAACATTATTTAAAGTCTTAAATTTAATCTTCAAAAATAAAGAAAAAAAAGCGGTAAATAAAACTATACCGCTTAATAAAAACATTTTTAATATTATATTTTTATGATGTAGTTGAATCCTAACACCTTTCTTCCTTTTCATTACTTAGTTCCTGCTGAAGCTTGGAATATTTCACTTGCAGTAACTGTATATCTTACTGATGCAAAAGTTCCATTAACAGATGCTGATGCAGAAATCTCAACATCTTTAATACCTACTTTAGCCATGAAAGGAAAATCTTTTGAAGTTCCTCCATTCTCACCAAAGTTCACAGTTACTGGAACTTCTCCACCTTGTGCTGATGAAGCTAATTTATATGTTACTGACTTCAACACATCTGTCTTAACACCATCTTTATAGTGAAACCTTTCCTCTTTACCTAAAT
>NZ_JANKAF010000041.1:0-7242 GCF_024622765.1 Clostridium mucosae
ACTCTGAAATCTGGTGATGATGGCGTAGAGGAAACACTCCTTTCCATTCCGAACAGGAAAGTTAAGCTCTACAGCGTCGATGGTACTGCATGGGAGACTGTGTGGGAGAGTAGAACGTTGCCAGGTCGTTAAAAAAGACTTAAGAATTTATTCTTAAGTCTTTTTTGTTATATAATTTTATTTTGAATTTTATTATTTATCAACAGATATTATAAATTTTCATCAAAAACTGTTTATAAAATAAAATAGTTGTGGAAAAGTTGTAACATAATATAGTATAAAAAATCTCTAGTGTAATCATTTACTAAGTTTCTTTATTATATTATTTACATAAAAATGGTTTTTAATAAGAATACTCTTCAATAAATTTCATACATTTAAATATATTATAAATTTTAAATTTATAGGGGGAGTACTGTATGAGAGTATTAATGGTAGCATCTGAGGCACATCCTTTTATTAAAACAGGGGGATTAGGAGATGTAATGGGAGCATTGCCTCAAGCATTAAATAAGGAAAATGTAGAAGTAAAAGTTATATTACCTAAATATAAAAATATATCAAGTAAATATATTAATAATTTGGAGTTTATAAAGTATTTTTATGTTAATGTAGGTTGGAGAAAGCAGTATTGTGGACTTTTTAGATATATATACAATGGGGTAGAGTATTATTTTATAGATAATGAATATTATTTTAAAAGAGATAATCTTTATGGATATTATGATGATGCAGAAAGATTCATTTTCTTTGATAAAGCAGTACTAGAATTTATTAATGAGATGAATTGGAGACCAGATATAATTCATTGTAATGATTGGCAAACAGGAATGGTTCCTGTAATTTATAGATTAGAATACGAAAAAAGAAATATGTATAGAAATATAAAAACATTTTTTTCAATACACAACTTACTTTTCCAAGGAACATTTTCTCCAGAAATTTTGCCAGAATTACTTGGATATAATTATGAAGCATATTTCAATAGAAGTATAGAGTTACATGGCGGGGTAAGTTTTATGAAAGGAGGAATTAATTACTCTGATCAAGTTACTACAGTAAGTAATACTTATGCACAAGAAATTCAGACATCTCAATATGGTGAAAGACTTGAAGGACTTTTAAGACATAGAAGTTATGCGTTGAAGGGAATTTTGAATGGAATAGATTATGATGAATATAACCCTGAAACTGATCAATATATATACAAAAACTATTCATTAGGTAATATATATGACAAGAAAGTAAATAAAGAATGGTTACAAAGAGAATTAGGATTACCAATAAATGGTGATATTCCTATTATAGGAATGGTATCTAGACTGACACATCAAAAAGGATGTGATTTGATTATAAATTCTTTAGATAGATTACTACAAAAGAATATACAAGTAGTTATATTAGGAACTGGAGATAGAGCTTATGAAGAAACACTAAGGAAATTTAACTATATATATCATGATAAGGTTTCAGTAAATATTAAATTTAGTAATGAACTAGCTCATAAAATATATGCAGGATCAGATTTCTTTTTAATGCCATCATTATTTGAACCTTGTGGATTAGGTCAGTTGATTGCATTAAGGTATGGAACAATTCCGATTGTAAGAGAAACTGGAGGATTAAAAGATACAGTCATTCCATATAATCAATACACTGGCTTAGGAAATGGATTTGGATTTAGAAATTATAATTGTCATGAGCTAACACATGTATCAGAATATGCTTTAAATGTCTATAATAATAAACAGATATGGAATTCACTTATAAGACAAGCGATGAAATCAGATAATAGCTGGGAAAAATCAGCAAGAGAATACAAAAAATTATATATAGGTGTAATAAATAAGTAATATTGCTTTAACAGGAGGAGAATTTATGCTAGATGTAGATAAGAATTCCTTAAAGAGGGATTACAAAAGAAAATTCCTCGAGATGACGGGAAAGGGATTGGAAGACGGAACTAAGAAACAACAGTATGAAGCTTTAGGAAGTTTAGTTAGAGATTATGTTGCTGAAGAATGGCTTAACACAAATAACAGATATAAAGAAACTGGAGAAAAGCAAGTATATTATTTTTCGATGGAGTTTTTACTTGGAAGATTATTAGGGGATGCTTTAATGAATCTAGGTATAAGAGAAACTTGTAGAGAAGCTCTTGCGGATTTAAATATAAATTTAGATGAACTTGAAAACTTAGAACAGGATCAAGGACTTGGTAATGGTGGTTTAGGTAGATTAGCTGCATGTTTTTTAGATTCTATGGCATCCTTAAATATACCAGGGCATGGGTGTGGAATAAGATATAAATATGGCTTTTTTGAGCAAAAAATAATAGATGGAAAGCAGGTAGAAGTTCCTGATAATTGGTTAAGATCAGGTAATGTATGGGAAATACCTAAAAGAGATAAAGCCGAAATAGTAAAGTTTGGTGGAGAAGTAAAAGTAGAAACTGTAAATGGAAGATTAGCTTTTACCCACGTTAATTACGAACCAGTATTAGCAGTTCCTTATGATACTCCAGTAGTTGGATATCAAAATGAAGTAGTTAATACTTTAAGATTATGGACAGCAGAGCCTGTAAGCAATGAATTTGATTTTTCATCTTTTAGTAGAGGGGAATTTTTAAAAGCAATTGAATATAAAAATTCTGTTGAATCAATATCATTAGTATTATATCCAGAAGATTCATTTTACGAGGGAAAAATGTTAAGGCTGAAGCAACAATACTTTTTTGTATCTGCCGGCTTGCAAAGTATTATAAGACATTATAAAAAATATAATAATAATATACATGAATTAGATGAAAAAGTAGCAATTCATATAAATGATACGCATCCAACGTTAGCTATACCAGAGCTTATGAGAATATTAATTGACGAAGAAGAATTATCATGGGAAGAAGCGTGGAGAATTACCCAAAATACAATTTCATATACAAATCATACTATACTTGCAGAAGCATTAGAAAAATGGCCGATAAATATGTTCAAGAAGGTATTACCTAGAATATATATGATAGTAGAAGAAATAAACGAGAGATATTGTAAGGAATTGTGGGATAAATATACAGCGCAATGGGATAAGATTTCTAGAATGGCTATCATTGGAGATAATTTTGTTAGAATGGCTAATCTAGCTATAGTAGGAAGCCATAGTGTAAATGGAGTTGCAAAGCTTCATACAGAAATACTTAAGAAAAAAGAAATGTCAGATTTTTATTATCTATATCCAAATAAGTTTAATAATAAAACTAATGGAATAACTCATAGAAGATGGCTATTAAAGAGTAATCCAGAACTAACAAATCTATTGAAGGAAACTATAGGTGATAGTTTTATTAGACATCCAATAGATCTAGTTAATTTTGAAAAACATTTAAATGATAATAATGTATTAAATAAACTTAGTAATATAAAGTTAAATAATAAAGTTAAGTTATCTAATGAGATTTATAATTCAACTGGTATAAAAGTAAACCCTGAATCTATATTTGATGTTCAAGTAAAGAGGATTCATGCATATAAGAGGCAAACTTTGAATTGCTTAAGAATTATGGATCTATACAATAAATTAATAGAAAATCCAAATATAGATATAAATCCAAGAACATTTATTTTTGCTGGAAAGGCAGCTCCAGGATATCGTTTAGCTAAAAATACAATAGAGCTTATAACATCAATAGCCAATAAAGTAAATAATGATCCAAGAGTTAATGAAAAAATAAAAGTTGTTATGATGGATAATTATAGGGTTTCACTAGCAGAAAAAATAATTCCAGCAACTGATTTAAGTGAGCAAATATCAACAACTACAAAGGAAGCATCAGGCACATCTAATATGAAGTTTATGATGAATGGAGCTGTTACAATAGCCACATTAGATGGAGCCAATATAGAAATAAAAGATGAAGTTAAAGATGATAATATAGTTATATTTGGATTAACTGCAAATGAAGTTTTAGATTATTATAAGAATGGTGGATATTCATCATGGGATATATATAATAATGATAATAGAGTTAAAAGGGTTATAGATGGTTTAATAGATGGAACTTATTCTTCTGATAAAGATAAGTTTAGAGTAATATATGATAGTTTATTAATGTATAATGATGAATTTTTCGTTTTGAAGGATTTTGACAGTTATATAAAAGCTCAAATAAAAGTAAATGAACTATATAACAATAAGTACAATTGGCAAAGAATGTGTGGAGTAAACATAGCACATTCAGGAATTTTTTCATCTGATAGAACAATAAAAGAATATGCAACTGGTATCTGGGGATCAGGAGTATTATATAAAAATTTATAAGATTATTAAAACACCTAAAAATCAATTAGGTGTTTTTTTTATAAAAAATAGTGTTACTTAACATATAATTAATGCCTTACTCATATTTATATCTTAAAGAGATACTTTGAGATTTTAATAAATATTTATATATAAACTAAGGTAAGGAGAGTAGGATAGATGGGTAAAAAAGAAATTGTAGCAATGATTTTAGCTGGAGGACAGGGATCACGTTTAGGAGTATTAACAAAAAGATTAGCAAAGCCAGCAGTACCTTTTGGTGGAAAGTATAGGATTATTGATTTCCCATTAAGTAATTGTTCTAATTCAGGTATATACACTGTCGGAGTATTAACACAATATAAGCCATTGGAATTAAATGCACATATAGGTATAGGGGCACCATGGGACTTAGATAGGAGAGATGGTGGAGTAAGAATATTACCACCATATCAAGAAGAAAAGGGCGGGAAATGGTATAAAGGAACAGCAAATGCCATTTATCAAAATATTGAATATGTAGATAGATATAATCCAGAGTATATATTAATACTATCAGGTGATCATATTTATAAAATGAATTATGATAAAATGTTAGAATTTCATAAGGAAAAAGAAGCTGATGCTACAATAGCTGTAATAGATGTACCTATAGAAGAGGCAAGTAGATTCGGAATTATGAATACAAGAGATGATTTATCAGTATATGAATTTGAAGAAAAGCCTAAAAAGCCTAAAAGTACAAAGGCATCCATGGGAATATATATATTTAATTGGAGTGTATTAAAAAGTTTTTTAATTGAAGATGAAAATGATATATACTCTAGTAACGATTTTGGGAAAAATATTATCCCAAATATGCTAAATAAAAGAATGAGATTAGTAGCCTATCCATTTGAAGGTTATTGGAAAGATGTTGGAACTATAAGAAGCTTATGGGAAGCTAATATGGATTTATTAAATACAGATAATAAGTTAAGTTTATATGATAATGAATGGAAGATATACTCAGAGAATATAGCAAGACCAGCTCAGTATATAGGAAGTAACTTAAATGTTAATGAGTCTCTTGTAGTAGAGGGATGTATAGTTGAAGGTGATGTAGAACATTCGGTAATATTTCAGGGGGTAAGTATCGGGAAAAATTCAGTAATAAAAGATTCAGTAATAATGCCAGATACTAAGATTGAAGATAATGTAGTAATAAATAAAGCCATAGTTGGAAGCAATGCAATAATTAGAAGCGGATGTAAAATTGGTGACGGTAAAAAAATAGCAGTTATAGCATCTAAAGAGGAGCTGAAAAGTGGTACAACATTAGAGCCTGCTGAAGCACTATAAATTAGGGGGAAATTAAATGAAGGATTGTATAGGAATAATAAATTTAGATGAAAAGGAAGATTATTTAAAAAATTTAATAGGTTCTAATACAATATCTGCAATGCCAATAGCAGGAAGATATAGAATAATAGATTTCATATTATCAAACTTAACTAATTCAGGGGTAGAGTGTATTGGTATATTTACAAAAAGAAAATCCTATTCTCTTATGAAGCACTTAAGTAATGGAAGACCGTGGGACCTTCATAGGAAGCATGATGCTTTAAAAGTATTCAATTATAGTGAATATGATCCAAGATATGATGATATTCATGGTTTTATAGAAAATATTGAATTTATAAAATACAGTAGAAAAGAGTATATAATTATATCGCCATCATACATGATATGTAATATAAATTATAAGGAAGCTTTAGAAAAGCATAAAACCTCAGGTGATGATATTACAGTAATATATAAGAATGAAGATAACTATAGTAATAAATTTATAAATTGTGAAGAAATAATAATGTACGACAATAATAAAGTAAAAAGCATAAAGGGTATTTCAGAAGGAAGAGGCAATACTAATGTAAATATGGAAATGTATATAATGAAGACAAGTTTATTTATAGATATAATAAAGGATAGTATAACTACTGGACTATATAAGAAAGTAAAAGAATATATAGTAGACAACTTGGAAAATTTAAATGTTGGAACTTTTGAATTTAAAGGCTATCTAGCTTGCATAAACTCAGTGGAATCATATTTTAATACTAATAAGGAATTGTTAAATGTAGAAATAAGCAGAGAGCTATTCTACAATAATAATCCAATATATACGAAACAAAAGGATGAATCTCCAACATACTATTCAAAGGAAAGTAAAGTCGATAATTCTATAATAGCAAATGGATCATATATAGAAGGTAAAGTTGAGAATTGTATAATTGGAAGAAAGGTGAAAATAGCAAAGGATGCTATAGTCAGAAATAGTATAGTAATGGAAAATTGTATAATAGAAAATAATACAATAATAAATAATGCTATATTAAATTCAGGAAATAGAATATCAGAAAATAATGTTATAAATGGTTCTAGTAATTATCCAATTATAATATAGTAAATAGAATAATATATTATAAAATAATAGAATAAGATAAGAAAAGGTGCTTAATAATTTATTCAATAAAAGAATATAATATATTAAGCACCATTTACATATAAAAATAGTATATTTTTATTAATGACGTATAATTCAAATAACAACTAATCCACACGTATCAATATGAGAAAAAAAGAGAAAAATAAAGATATTTGGCGAATTTATAATTATAATTATTATATTTAATAAATTAAAGTATAATTTATTAAAAGAAAGCATGATATCATACTTTATGTCCTAAGGGACAAGAGGTCTTACAAAAAGGATTTAACAGTCAAAAAAAAGATGTTGACAAATAAATCTAAAGATAGTAAGATAAGAAAGTCGCTTGAGAGCGATGAAGAAAATGGTCTTTGAAAATTGAACAGAAAATAAGTTAAGTAAAATAAACCAGCAATTCTTTTAGACGTCTTAAAATTAAGACTCAAAGTAATTTGAGCGAAGAGATTAAACTTTTTATT
>NZ_JANKAF010000042.1:0-4821 GCF_024622765.1 Clostridium mucosae
TTTCAGAGAACACTCTGAAATCTGGTGATGATGGCGTAGAGGAAACACTCCTTTCCATTCCGAACAGGAAAGTTAAGCTCTACAGCGTCGATGGTACTGCATGGGAGACTGTGTGGGAGAGTAGAACATTGCCAGGTTATTTTTTTATGGGGGTATAGCTCAGTTGGGAGAGCACTTGCCTTGCACGCAAGGGGTCAAGGGTTCGAATCCCTTTACCTCCACCAAAGCTACGATATTAATCGTAGCTTTTTTTGTTTTTAATAAAATTATATATAATTGATAATAAAAATATATAATGTTATTATTTTTATATAAAATAAAGTTAATTAAAGCGGTAAGGTGATAGAAATGGCTTTATATAGAGTAAAACAATTTATATGGGGATTTACATCATTATTTAAGGAGATAGACTATAAGTATATAAGTGAATTTTTAAACGAAGATGAAATTAAAATTTTTAATAAATTAAAGCATAATGATAAACATCACTGTATAAGAGTTTGCAAGGACTCAATTAAAATGAAATATGATTTGGATATAGATATAGACGTATATAAGTTAGGAAAAGCTGCACTTTTGCATGATGTAGGAAAAAGTAAAAAACATTTGAGTTTGATGGAGAAATCTGTAGTGGTATTATTAGATAAGGCTACTAAAGGGAAAATAAAAAAATATGATAATATAAAGCAAATAGATATATATTATAATCATCCTAAGATAGGATTGGATATTCTTAAAGGGTTTGATTATGATAAAGAATTTTTGCAGGTTATTAGATATCATCATAATAAAGATAAAATCAAGGAAAATGAGATACTTAATATAATAAGTAGGTGTGATGATAAAAATTAATAAAGAGGTGAATTTATGAGTTCTATAGAAAGAAGAGAAGAAATTATGAAAATGTTAGTGGAAAGCAACAAGGCCATTAAGGGAACGGAGCTTGCCTCTTTATTTGGTGTTACTAGGCAGATAATAGTTAAAGACATTGCCATATTAAGAGCAGCAGGTAAAAATATTATAGCTACTCCTGATGGATATATTTATAATAAAAATATTAATAAAGTTAAGTCTATTATTGCTGTCAATCATGATAGTAGTAAAACTATTAGGGAATTAGAAATAGTAGTTAAATATGGTGGAATAATAGAAGATGTTATTATTGAGCATCCTCTTTATGGAGAAATAAGAGGGAATTTAATGATAAAAAACTTAAATGACTTAAATAAATTTGAAAATGAATTTAAAAGAAAAAATGCAAAGCCACTTTCAAATTTAACAAATGGTATTCATCTTCATACAATAGCAGCAGATAGTAAGGAAGATATTGAGGCAATAAAGAGAGAGTTGTTAGAAAAGGGATTTTTATTATAGACTATGGGAGGAAATAGATTATGGATTACGATATTCTTATATTGGGTGGAGGAATAATAGGATGTTCAGTTGCTTATGAACTTTCAAAATATAATTTTAATATTGCTTTAATAGAAAGGGATTATGACATAGCAGATGATATATCATTTGTAAATACATCAATAGTATATGATGGATCTGAAACATCGGATGATGTAATGGCAGGACTTGAGTATATAGGGAACTCAATAATGCTTGATACTTGTGAAAAATTTAAGGTTCCTTTTAAGAAAATTGGAGCTTTAAGAGTTGTAAGTGATGAAAATGGAGTTAAAAAATTAGAAGAAATGTATGAAAGAGCTAAAAGGCGAGGAATAGATGGTGTATATTTAATAGATGATAAAGATGTATATGATATCGAACCTAATATAAATCCTAATATAAAAAAAGGTCTATATTCAGAAAATATAGGGATAGTTGCACCTTATGACTTGGCAATTGCCTATGCTGAAGTAGCAGCAGATAATGGTGTTAACTTTAGGTTAGAAGAAGAAGTTTTAAATATACAAAACTTAGCTAAAGGTTTTAGAGTAACAACTAATAAGAATAAGTTTACCTGTAAGGTTGTAATAAATACAATTCCGCATGAGATATATATAAGGGAAAATGGAAAGGTTGAAGATAAAGAGTTAGAAAGTGAAGAAGAGTACTTTAAGAATATGAGTTACTTATTGGTAGATGATAACTATAGAAATAAATTAAATAAGATAGTAATAGAGACCTTTGATAAAAATACATTTGTGCTAAGCACACCAACAACTACTACAGGTTCGTTAATAGGAATAAAGAGTACTGAAAAAACTAGTTTAGAGGATAATTTAATATATGCTAATAGCCTTTTAAAGAACTTAGAAAAGAATAATATTAATAATTTATTTAGAGAAAGTTATAATAAGGATTCAATGTTAATAGATGATAGTGAAATAGATAAGGGATATATAAGAGTAACAGGTACTCACTATGGAAAGATTACAATAGCTCCAGCAATTGCAAAAATGCTTTGTGATACAATTGCAAATAATTTAAGCTGTACATTAAAAAAGAATTTTATAGATAAGAGAAGAGAAGTCTATAAGTTTAGAGAGCTTGGTAAGAAAGAAGCTAATGAGATAATTTCACTAGATAATAGATATGGAAAGATTATATGCGTATGTAATAATATATCAGAAGGCGAAATAGTAGATTGTATAAGAAGACCATTAGGTGCAAGAACAGTAGAAGGTGTTAAAAGAAGGACTGGATCTGGATTTGGAAGTTGCCATGGTTCTTATTGCTATGAAAAAATTGTAAATATACTTGCAAGGGAATTGGATAAGAAGGTTACTGATATAGTAGATGATTCTAAAAATTCTAAAGTAATTTCAAGCAGAATAAAGGAGTTTGGAGATGTCTAATTTGCAAAATAAAGATGATAATAAGGATATATTTACATCTATAGTTAGGGTAAAAGGAAGTGACAAATATAGAGTTGTTCCTGTTAAGTCTAGCGAAAAAGTTGATAAAGGAGTCTGGATAGAATTATCTAAGGTATTAGCAAGAATATATGTTAGCGTTCCAATTAAGTCTGGAAGTTTAATATGTAAAAATATACTTAATACTGGAATTGATATAATTTGTACAAGGGACTTATATGATGAATAAATAAAATATAAAAGTATAATAATATATATAAATCATCTTAGTAAAATATTGACATATATATATTTTTATAATATATTAAGAATAATAAAATAAAACTGTTGAAGAGGCTAGTAATAACAATATTTATTTTAAGAGAGTCGGTGGTTGGTGTAAATCGATAGTAAAATGTTATGAATCCACCTTGGAGGGACTGTGATGAGCAGTACGGCTTAAACCGTTAAATTTATTTAAGAGAATAGCATATTTTGCTATTAATTAGGGTGGCAACGCGGAATCTTTCGTCCCTTATTTTGGGGAAAGGTTCTTTTTTTATGAAAAAAATTAATAAATATAAATTATTAGGAGGTATACATAATGTTAGATTTAAAATTTGTAAGAGAAAATCCAGAGATAGTTAAGAAGAATATAAAAAATAAGTTCCAAGATAGTAAACTTCCATTAGTAGATGAGGTAATAGAATTAGATAAAAAGCTTAGGGAAGCTAAACAACAAGCTGAAGCTTTAAGAGCTGACAGAAATAAGTTTTCAAAGCAAATTGGAGCTTTAATGGCTCAAGGAAAAAGAGAAGAAGCAGAAGAAATGAAAAAGAAGGTAACTGAAAACTCAGAGAGCTTATCTGAGCTAGAAGTTAAGGAAACAGAATTATCTGAAAGAGTTAATACAATAATGCTAACTTTACCAAATATAATTGATCCAAGTGTTCCAATTGGTAAGGATGATAGTGAAAATGTAGAGGTTGAACGCTTTGGAGAACCAAATGTTCCAGATTTTGAAGTTCCATATCATACAGAGATAATGGAAAAGTTAAGTGGATTAGATTTAGATAGTGCTAGAAAAGTAGCAGGAAGTGGATTCTATTATTTAATGGGTAATGTTGCAAGACTTCATTCAGCAATAATTTCATATGCTAGAGATTTTATGATAGATCGTGGATTTACTTATTGTATTCCTCCATACATGATTCGTAGTGAAGTTGTAACAGGTGTTATGAGTTTTGCTGAAATGGATGCTATGATGTATAAAATTGAAGGTGAAGATCTATATCTAATTGGAACAAGTGAACATTCTATGATAGGTAAGTACATAGATACTATATTACCTGAAGATTCATTACCACATACTTTAACAAGTTATTCTCCTTGTTTTAGAAAGGAAAAGGGAGCTCATGGAATTGAAGAAAGAGGAGTATATAGAATTCATCAATTTGAAAAGCAAGAGATGATAGTTGTATGTAAACCAGAAGAAAGTATGGAGTGGTATGAAAAGTTATGGAGAAATACTGTAGATTTATTCCGTTCTTTAGATATACCAGTTAGAACTTTAGAATGTTGCTCTGGAGATTTAGCAGACCTTAAAGTTAAGTCAGTAGATGTTGAAGCTTGGTCACCAAGACAAAAGAAATATTTTGAAGTCGGAAGTTGTTCAAATCTAGGCGATGCACAAGCCCGTCGTTTAAAGATACGTGTAAATTCTAAAGATGGAAAATATTTTGCTCATACATTAAATAATACAGTTGTTGCACCACCAAGAATGTTAATAGCATTTTTAGAAAATAACTTAAATGAGGATGGATCAGTAAATATTCCAACTGCACTTCAACCTTACATGGGAAACATGAAAGTAATTAAATAGTTTTAATTTTAAAGGGGCTGTTGCAAAATGATTTTTAATCATTTTGTAGCAACCTCTTTTTTTGCATTTTAAAATTGATATTTTAGGGGTTATAATAAAAACATACTATGAAATATCTGGTTAAATATTTATTTT
>NZ_JANKAF010000043.1:0-4670 GCF_024622765.1 Clostridium mucosae
TAAACTATTCATTTCAAATTCCTCCTATGCTCCGTATTTAATATCTAACTCTTTTACTATTGCTACATATCCCTCAATTAATCTACTATCTCTATTAATTACATCTAAATAATTGAGCTTATCTCTCTTAGATTTACATACTCCTTCATCTGCCATTCTTCTTCTCATATTAGTAAGCTGAACATCTAATTTACATTTCAATCTAGTTCTCATAAGGTCATATACTTCCCTATTTACATCACCTATAAATTTATTTCCACCTAAACTATGTGCCATTTTAACAATTAGTTTTCTACATTCTTCTCTCCAGCTTACAGTACTGGTATTAATAGCTACTACATCTCTAATTCCTTGTATCTCTTCTTTTACTTCCTTAGTTTCTTCTTTAACTTCTTTTATTTCTGCATTTAATCTCTTTTGTTCTAATTCATTATTTGCAAGAGATCTAAAGATCTGATTAAACATTTGAAGTTCCGGAGAAAGTTCAGAAGTATTTAACGCTTGTACATTTTCTTTCACTCTGAAATAGTTATTAACTAATTCTCTTTGAACTTTCCAAGCTAAATCATCTTGAAGTGACTTTACTAACATTAAGTAACCACTTTCGGTAATAAGAGTTAATTCTTTTGCATTACTGCCGACGAAATTCGTTGTCTGTTTAAAATCCTTCAATTCATTACCATTTATTAAAAAGTAATCTTCATTCTCTACAAAATGCTTTTTATTATCTCTAAAATTTCTTCCAGCAGTTCCTTCCACTCTTTCGTGTAACATATCAATATCTTTAAATGTTACTACCCTTTGTCCACTAAATTCTTTTACTGATAAATCGTTATTATTAATTTTTATACATGGGACTTTTTGTCCTCCGATTATTCTTCCTTCTTCATTTTCAAGCCCTCCTTATTATTAAAGTTTTTTAGTAAGACAAATCTGTTATGTTAGGTGTTTGTTTTGACTTAGTTTATTAATCCCACATTCCAATTTGTTGTGGTCTCTCTAATTTAATAACTCTTATGCTTTCATCAATAATTGATATTATGTTTTCAGCTCCTTCAAACTCTATATCTTCCCATTTACTTACTCCAAGAACTAAGAATATTCTCTTTTTAATTCTTTCGTATTCAAGTTACTATAATTGCTCATACTAATAGAGGTAAATTCAAATATCCTATTAATTTCGGCGATTAATTATAGCTGTAGCGATTGCTAATATTAATGATAATATCGAAAGTAAAAGTGCTAAATTTTCCATTTGCTATCACCTCTCTTAATTTCATTATTTACGTACTACTCTTGAAGCAATGTTTCTTGAGTAGTTCTTTTTATATTCTGTTATATCGAGTGATTGGTTTATCTTAACTTGCTTTTTCATCAGATAATATTTCAGCTAATACTGGAATTACATTGTCGTAGTATCTAAAACTCTCTACTTCCTTATTTGAATACTTTGACTTATCGTGAAATAGCTTTCCGTATTCATCAGTTTTAAGATTATGCTTATTGGCAAGGCTCCCAACTTTATTTTTACTTATCCCTAGTTCTTTTCCTATATCTGTAGCTGAATAAGTTTTTCTTTCAGCAACTGGTAAAGGTAATATAGCTTGACCTGTAATTATCTCTGTTGCTTTACTTTGTAGGACTTTCTTATACTCATCTGTTATTAAAGGATTATCCTTTGCCATCTTTAAAAGTACATTTGCTTTTCTAACAAGTGAGTTATTATATCTTGCTTCAATTTCTTTTTCTTTAAGTGAATTATCTACCTTTACTGATTTTGATTTGCTTTTTATTGTTTCTTCCATCTTGTTAAAAGCTTCTATATATTTTAATTTCCAAGCATCCGCCTTCGCTCCTGTGAAACCCATAACTATAAATGTAAATCCATCTCTAGTTAATAAATACTCTTTATACTCATTTCCATTATGAATATATGTTGTCGGTATAAATAACTTTTCAATTTCAACCTCCGAATTTTCGGCAGTTAAACTTTTTATTTTATTTTCTATAGCTTCCACTACATGAGAATTTCTTTTTTTAAAATCCTCTGAAATTTGTCTACTAGTTACTACTAATTGTCCTTCTTGATTTGAAATATTTACAATTTGTTTATTCATTTTTATTTCCCTCCTTTAATTTCTCATTTAATAACATTGTCACTAAAGAATTTTTACTTACTCCTAATTTATTAACTCATCAACTGTCGCATTTAAAGTTTTTGCAATTTTATTAATAACAGCTATACTTGGATTTTTTCTTTTACCTTTACATATTTCCCATACGTAAGATATTGATAAATTACTTTCTTTAGCTATTCTATACATTGTTATATTTTGCTCTTTTGCTATTCGAGTTATATTTTCAGACAACATTTTTTCACCACCTTTTTTATTACGAATCACTTCGTTAATACGATAATACTACGTAATATAAATCTACTCAAGTCGATTATACCGTTATTACGTAGAATTATAGCGGATTATCTCTTTTTTTCTTCGAATTGCTACGTTTTACTTGACTAATCATTTTTTTTATTATATACTTCGCTATATAGAAATATAAGGAGATGATATATTGTTCAATAGAGCTTTAATTCTTGAATTGTTAGAAATCAAAGGATGGAGTCAATATAAATTAAGTAAAAGAGCCAATATGGCTCAATCTACCTTAAGTGATATACTTACTGGAAAAAACTCAAATCCTAGAATGGATACTGTCCAAAAAATAGCTACTGCTTTAGAAGTATCAGTTAATGACTTTTTTGATAATAATGTGAATACTGAAAATTTCATTCCAGAAAATAAACCAAAAATTCAAGTGCCTAAAGAATACTCTGATAAGTACAAAGTTACTTCAAGAGATAAAAAACAATACTTAGAAGAAATGAAAAAAGCTAATGAAGCTTTCTTTATGGATGATGAATTTAACGAAGATTCAAAAAAAGAAATGTTAGATTTAATGTCTGAATTATTTTGGGAAGTTAAAGCTATGAACAAAAGAAAAAAATAATAGGCGGTGGGTTTGTTTGTTTAAGTATAAAGAGAAGGTTAGAAGCCTCGTTAAAAAATTTGAAACTAGAGACCCATTTACTATCGCTAGGGGATTGGGAATTATAATAAAATATAAATATTTATCGGACGATTGTCCAAAAGGCATGTTTAAAAAAATGCTACGTCGTAGATGTATTATTTTAAATATGAATAAAATATTAAATGAAAATGAATTAAGAGTTGTAATGGCTCATGAATTAGGTCATGCCGTTCTTCATAATAGTGATTCAGCCTTCTTTCTTCATGACCATACATTCTATGCTCGTGGTCGCTTTGAAAAAGAAGCTAATTCCTTCGCGGCTGAATTATTAATCGATACTAGCATAATTGATGAGTTATATATAGATGATTATTCTATTAATCAATTATCACTTTTTTATTCTGTTCCGATTGATTTTATTAAAATTAAATTCAATATATTGAAATATTTTATGAATATTATTTTTTTATTTTTCAAAAGAACATACGTTCATTGAAGGAGGTGATTTTATGCGATTTGCAAACAAAGAGGCAGAAGATTTATTTATTGAATACAACAATAAATACGGTCTTCAACATATAAGTTCTGATGTAGAAATTACTATTGAAATGTTAGAAAATTTAAAATTAACACTAGAAAAACTTGAAAAGGAGTATAAATAATGAAAGGAAGTATAAGAAAAAGGGGTTGATTTAGGCAAAATAGATGGTAAAAGAAAACGTAAGGAAAAAGGGGGTTTTAGAACTAAAGCCGAATGTGAAAAAGCTTTGAGAATTGCATTAAATGAATTTGAAGAGTATGGCTCTGTATTTAAAATAAGTGATATTAGTTTTTTTGACTTTTTAAATAAATGGTATGATGAATATGTATTAGTAAGTTGTAAGTATAGAACTCAAACCTATTACAAACAAATAATTGATGTGCATTTAAAACCTTATTTTAAAGATAGTAAATTAAAACATATTACTCCATCTGAATTACAAAACTTTATTAATAAAAAGTCTCTTAATGGATATTCTAAAAACTCTCTTAGTAATTTTTTAGGAGTTTTAAGTGGAGTATTTAAATATGCTGTTTATCCTTGCAAATATATTAAGGAAAATCCTATGCAATATATAAAACTTCCTAAATATGAAGAGAAGAAATCGAGCAAAGTAGATTTAAAAATAATATCTTATAGTCAATTCAATGAAATACTTAATAGGTTTCCTTTTGGATCTAACTTTTATATTCCATTACAAATTGCATTTCATACTGGAATGAGGGGTGGTGAGGTAACCGCTCTTACATGGGATAATATCGATTTAAATAATAATACTATAACTGTTGAATATACATTAATATCAAAAGGAAAAGGTGTATTTGAATTAGGAAGTCCTAAAACTAAATCATCTTACAGAACAATTGAAATAGGTAATACACTATCAAGCATTCTAAAAAAACATAAACTTGCACAAAAAGAAAATAAATTACATTATGGTATTTACTATACAAACTCTAATTTCGTATGCACCAAAGAAAATGGAGAACAAATAACTACAGATAGTTTAAAATATCTATCAAGAGTTGTTAATTATGATTTAAAAATACCTTTTAATTTTCACTCTCTTAGACATACTCACGCGACTATGCTAATTGAA
>NZ_JANKAF010000044.1:0-4577 GCF_024622765.1 Clostridium mucosae
ATGGAGAAATAACAAAGGCAGAATTAAAGAACAAGAGAATAGAAGGAACTCTTGAGTTTGAAAAGACTGATGTATCTACAGGCGAAGTTATTGAAGGTGCACATATTAAAATAGAATGTGTAGAAGGCTTTAATAAAGGTCAAGTTATAGAATTTGTATCAAGTAAAGATGGTAATAAATTTGAATTAGAGTATGGTAAGTATAAATATTATGAAACATTACCACCAGAAGGTTATGAGTTAACTACAGAAGTTGGAGAGTTTGAAATAACTGAAGATGGACAAATAGTTAAAGCAGAACTTAAAAATAAGAGAATAGCTGAAAGTTTACCGTATACAGGTGGAACAGATACAACTGTTGTTTTAGGAATAGCATTAATAATGACTCTTGCTGGAGTAATAATGTTAAGATATAAAAAAGCTACAAACTAGCTTTTATTTTTTTACAATAAAATATTGGAAGGTGTTTATAATAGCACCTTCTAAATTTTTGGGAGGTTTTATTATGATGGATTTTTGTATGGAAATACTTGCTCCAATAGTATTGATGGGAGCATTTATTTTATTGCTTACTATATTTGTATATTTAATTTGGGAGTGTTGTAGTAGAGTAAAAAATTTGAGAAATAATAAATATATTTGTGATGAATCTAAAGAATATGAAGATAGCGATAACGAGGACAGAGACGCAGTTGAAAGAGCTATTATAGTAATAGGAAATGAAAAGATAGAAGTTGATATTGAGTATTATGATATTGACGATACTACTGTTGAAATAGAAAGTAAAGATGGAAAAGTATATATAACAGATATTAAAAATATTTTATTGATAAGTGAAAAATTTAATGAGGATGGTAAGATTGATTAGTAAAGTGTTAGTAGTGATTTGATTAATAATATTTTTTATTGATTTATACAAAAGAATTAAAAATTTAAAAGAAATGAGGAATTAGATATGAATAATGGAAATGTAAAAAGAAAAACAATGGGAGAATTTCAAAATAAGTTGTTTGACACAGAGAATAGTATTTTAAATGATCTTAAAGGAGAAATATACATAGGAAAAAGTAGTGAAGAAAAAGTAATAATATTTAGTAAAAAAATAAAAAGATGACATATTGATATAACGGATATAGTTTTAGGAATTATATTAAATTTACTTGTATCAATATTAGTAATGTTAATTTTATTGAGAATAATATTAGAAGTATAGAATGTGTCCCCAGGGGATACTATTTAATCGTTAAAGGAAGTGAAATTATGCTAGAGAGTATAAAAAGTGATTTTATAAGATTTGGAGGAATGGAGTTAATGGGGAAAATAATAATAGGCTTGTCTATTTTTATTCTAGGGATAAAGATTATAAAAGATATTTATAATATGGAAATTTCAAGTAATTATAAAGCTAGAAAAAAAGATATAATAAAAGATATAATAAATAGAATTATTTCTTATATAATTTACTTTATACATACAATAATTGTTGTATTAGGGATATTTAATATAAAATTATTAAATATAAATTTAGTTTGGTTATCTATAATATTAGTAATATATATAGGTTTAAGGATATGGAGTAAACTATACGCAAGGGATAAAAAAGATATAGTAGAAATTTATAAAGATAGAAAGTTAGTAGATAGTGTAAAAGTAAAAGATGGAAAAGTTGAAATTTCAAATTTACCTTGTGGAAAATATATTATTAAAGAGTATTTATAGTAAGTAGTTTTAATAAAGAAAATTATATATCAAGTTTTAGAAGTGTCTCCAGGGGACATTTTTATAAATAGTATTAGTAAAGTAAATATTAGTGTTTGTTTTTCTAATATTACTTTAAATTATGAGCAAATATGTTAGATATTTAATTATGGAGAGAAAAAATGACAATTCTTATTTTAATAGGGTTAACTTTATTAAGTTTTATAATTTATATTATTTTTGAAACTAATGAAGAGATGAGAGAAAGAGAAAATGCTATAGAATAATACAAGTATATAATTAGAAGTTATATTAAAAAATTAGTGTGATTTTAAGGAGGAATTTTTATGAAAGGTAAAAAGCCAACAAGAGAGCAAAAGAATATTATGCAAGGGAGAAGATTAAATCCTAGTAATTGGTTAGTGATAAAAAATCTAACAAATCAATTACATATTCAACATAGAGAAACTAGGAAAATTAGAATATTAAATATTGATTGATATATAGGAGAAATGGAATGTGTTTTTTAGTCGTTTTATTTTTTTTGAGTAGTATATGTATTTGTGCATATATTTCGATTGATAGTGGTTTAGTGTATATGATTGAGTTTAAATATATTGTAATTATAGTTATAGTAATTTCAATTATTATGTTGATATCTGGGATTATAGAATCAATAGAAAAAGGAAATGCTGACATAGTAGTCAGATATATAGAAAAGAAGAGTAAGGAAGAAATTATAAACTCAAGATTTAAATTATATATAATATCGGAAATACTATATAGGGCTACACCATTTTATAAAAGTGATGGAGTAATTACTAAAACTGAAGAAATGAAAAAAGTATTTGAGAAATATAAAGAAAAAATAGATATAGATGTATATGAGTTTATAGATGAATATAGAAGATGTTTTGATGTAAGAAAAGTTAGTGATGAAATTGAAGAGAAGATAAAACTTAGAATATGGACAGATTTAATACATTTTGTATTAATTACAGATTTTGAAATAAATAAGCATATTTTAGAAGTGATAGAGATTGAAAAATTTAAAAAATATCTAAGAAACCATAAAAAGATAGAGGTTTCTATCTTTTTAGGTTATTAGTAATTTTTTTACAAAAGTTGATGGTTTTATTCGGAAAATTAATAAAGATTTTTAATGGTAAGCATTCTAATTTTTCTGTTTTTATAAAAATAGAAAGCTTGTGATTTTTAGGGCAAGCTATTTTTAAACCAGCATAAGCATTAAAATTTTTTTTGCATAGAACACAGTAAAGCTCTTCGTCATTCGATAAATATTTAGGATATATATATATAAATATATTTGAAGACAATGTTTTACTCTTGTAAATAGCTTTGGTAAGTAAATTAAGTAAAATAAATATAATAGCCCATATAAATATGTATGAAAAAAAATTCTTAGCACCACTTAAAAGTATAGCAGTACCAAAAAGTGAAATTAGAAAAAATATCGATAGCCGTAAAAGGATTCTAAAAAATGGAGGAAGAATCCATTCGGATTTGTTAAAGTTAATTTCAGTAGATAAAATATCATAGTAAAAATTATATATATAGTTTAAGTGTGTATTAAGAAAATAGTTTTTAGTAAGAGAATATTTTTCTTTTTCTTTAGAATTTTTTTTGTATGTATTAGATTTTTCAGATTCTAATATAGAAAGTAAAAGCGTTTTAGAATGGTTGTCAAATAAGTGAAGATTTTTAATGAAGAAATCTTTTCTTTTTTTAGATGAAAAAATTTTTTGGGAAAGATAAGTTGATTTATTAACTAATAAATCATTATAAAAATCACGCATTAACAGATTTTTATTTGAAATAGATGTGTCTTTTTTTAGCTTATTTAAATTAAACGTGGATATTCCCAATGTTACAAGTAGAGATAAAAAAGAAATTGCAATTAAAAAAAGATCTTTGTAAGTATTTAAAAAGTTTAATAAATCATTCATAAAATATTACCTTCCTTATAAATAATTAACATAAAAGTTTTTATTTAGTATAGCATGGATATTTGAAGTTAGTAAAATATTTTTTGATATTTAAAAATAAATGGAGGATTTGAAATTGATAGATGGAGTTATTAGAATTAAAGTTTGTGAGTTTAGAGCTAGAAATATTAAAGAAAATGAGATGACATATATTGAGGTTGAAAAAGTAAATGGAAGCTATTTTTATATTAATTATAAAGGCGAAAGAAGTTTTGAATATAAAAGTATAGAGGAAATAAAAGAAGATATTAAAAATCTTTATGGAGAATATAAAGATTTTAGATTGTTAATATAGAAAGTTTATTAAAAGAACTATAGAAAGGAAATAAAATGAGGGGAAAATTTATAAATTATAGAAAATGTGAAGGGTGTAATTTTGAAAGTGAGGAAGATCTAACTAAATCATATTATGAATGTGGGTTAATGGTAATTGATGAAAAAAATGATTTAGAGATAATTTGTTTGTATATGGATAAAAGTGATAATGAAATTAAAGAAAGAAAATTTGATGGTTTTAGTAGCTTTGGCAAGTGGGTGGCTGATAATGTAACAGAAGTTATACTTATAGATATTATTCAGGAGGAAGAATAAATAATAAAAGGAGTTGATTGTTTGAGAATAAAAACTTATACAAATATATGGCGTATAGAAGGGATTCTATACAGTATATATGATATTAAATTACCAGTTCCAGTTACTTATGCACAAATAGGATATTTAGTTTTTTCATTTCTATTTATAATTATATTTTCTGATATTTTTCCATTATCTATTATTAATAATAAATTACTTAAACATTTTGTTATTCCAATAGGTTTTGCGTGGCTTATGTCTAAAAAAACTTTTGATGGAAAAAAGCCATATAGTTTTATTG
>NZ_JANKAF010000045.1:0-4178 GCF_024622765.1 Clostridium mucosae
TCTGAAATCTGGTGATGATGGCGTAGAGGAAACACTCCTTTCCATTCCGAACAGGAAAGTTAAGCTCTACAGCGTCGATGGTACTGCATGGGAGACTGTGTGGGAGAGTAGAACGTTGCCAGGTTATCATGCGTTATTAGCTCAGTTGGTAGAGCACCTGACTCTTAATCAGGGTGTCCCGGGTTCGATCCCCTGATAACGCACCAAAATCCTAAACATTTGTTTAGGATTTTTTTATTTTGAAAATTATTTTTTGGAAATTTCTTTGAAATTTATTAGAATATGAAATTTTATAAATATTGATTGGTTAATTTATAATAAATAATATCTATAATTTAGGGTATACAAAAAATAAAAATAACTTTTAGATAATATGATTTTAAATTATTTTTACATGATGAAAAGATGCTATATAATTTAAAAAAGAGAAATTTAGACTGGAGGGAATATATATGTTTTCAAAAACAAGGAAAGTAGCTATAGTAGGAACAGGATTAGTTGGATCCAGTACAGCATTTAGTTTAATAACACAAGGGGTTTGTGATGAAGTATTAATGATAGATATTAATAGAGAAAAAGCTCTTGGAGAAGTGATGGACTTAAAGCATTGTATAGAATATTTAAATAGAAATACAAAGATAAGAGTTGGATCATATGAAGAATGTGGTGATGTAGATATAATTGTAATAACTGCTGGAGCGCCACCAAAGCCAGGGCAAACGAGATTGGATTCACTGGATTTATCAGCTAAGATAGTAGAATCAATAGTAGACCCTATTATGGAAAGTGGATTTAATGGGCATTTTATAATAATATCAAATCCGGTAGACATAATAGCTAATCATGTATATAAGATATCTGGATTACCTAAAAGCCACGTCATAGGAACAGGAACATCAGTTGATTCTGCAAGATTAAAGAATTTTATAGGAGATTTATTTAATGTTGATCCTAGAAGTGTTCAAGCTTATTCTATGGGTGAACATGGAGATTCTCAAATGGTTCCATGGTCTCATGTTTATATAGGAGGAAAGCCTTTTAATAAGGTTATACAAGATAATAAAGATAGAGTCGGAGATGTAGATTTAGATAAATTAGTTTTAGAAACTGCTCAAGCTGGATGGGAAGTATATAATAGAAAAGGAACAACCTATTATGCTATAGCAGCTGCTACTGTAGGTATAATAAAAGCGATTATAAATGATGAGAATAAAATAATACCAGTATCTACATTATTAGATGGTGAATACGGTGAATATAATGTATTTAGTGGTGTGCCAGCAGTTCTTAATAGCGAAGGTGTGAAGGAAGTAGTAGAAATAGATATGACGGATGAAGAACTTAAAAGATTTAAAAAATCTAATGACGTTATAAGAGAGTATATAGAAAAATTAAATAAATAATTTAAGTGCTGTTTATAAGAATAACGATATTTTTATAAATGGCACTATTTAATTCTTGAGATAAAGTATAAAATAAATTATATAAGTAACGTGTTATAAATTATTTCCTCTAGTTTTCAAGTGCATGTATGTAGAGGTTAGTTGATTTTAGGCAAATTTAATTTTAGAAGAATAACTCAATAAGTAAATATGTATATGCTATCGGTAATGAATAAAAGCTTTGAGATTGGATAAAATAGAATCGAATTAAAGTCGCATCTTTACATATAAAATTGAATTAATTTATATTAATAAGAAAAAATAAAATAATTTTTAAAAAATATGTTGACATATGGACAATATGTCTATATAATAAATTCTTGTTGAGAGAAAAATATCTGGTGATGATGGCGTAAAGGAAACACTCCTTCCCATTCCGAACAGGAAAGTTAAGCTTTATAGCGCCGATGGTACTGCATGGGAGACTGTGTGGAAGAGTAGGACGTTGCCAGGTTCATAAGGTTTACTAGCTCAATCGGTAGAGCACTTGACTTTTAATCAAGGTGTACCGGGTTCGATTCCCGGGTAAGCCACCAAAAATCACTTCAGTAATGAAGTGATTTTTTAATAAGAACTTGCTTAGCATTATATATAAAAAGAAAGGATTTTATTCCTTTCTTTTTTATTTTCTCAATATATCATTTTTCATAAATTTTAAAAATTTCTTTATAGATTGTAGATCATCCTTTAATGTTGAAGAATCTTCCTCTTTGAAATAGTCCTTAATATAAATTAACATTATAAAGAATAATATTCCTAAATTAATATACATATCTTTTATATCTGCTATGAATAGATTGCTAATTCCTATAAAGTCCAGGCTACCTCCATAAAAGATTTTATCTATCAATGAACATAGGGCTCCAGACAGAATAAATAAAAATGCCATGTCTGACCAGAACTCTTTATTTCCTTTAGATAAATAATATCTATATACTTCTATAAATAGTATTACTGCTAGCGCATTTAATATTATCAAAGCAGAAAATCCCACTCCAAGGCCAAATCTTGCATTAAGCCAAGATCCATCTGTATTAATTATAGGATCAAAGGAAAGAAACTTTGGTATGATTTCAAAATAGTTATCGAAATAGAAAAGTTTTATTATAAGTTTTATTCCTTGATCTATTAACATAAGTATAAGGAAAATTACAAAAACTATTTTGCTACTAAATCCATTAGAATATTTTTTGGATGTAATGTATATTATCCAGCCTGTAAATGCAAATATGATAGTTAATAATAAATTCATACCTAAAGTATAAAAACTATCTACTCTGCCAGTGATAATTTCAAATGCAAAGTATAATAACCACATTATAGGGAGCAATCCTATTGTTAGCCATTTATCTTTATTAAATTTGTTAGTCATTTTATCCTCCTACAGAAAACTTAAGATATTAAGATTTTATCATACATAGGTATAAATTACATATAAGGATAACAAATTATTTTAAATACTGATATAATTAAAGTGAAAATACTGAATATTTACGTTATTTAGATAAATAATAAAATAACGGCATACAACATAGGAGGGGATTGAAGTGTTAAAAATTTTTGCAGTATCAGATTCGATAGGGGAAACAGCTCAGCAAGTTGCACTGGCAGCATCAAGTCAATTCAAAGGAGAAGTAGAGGTAAAAAGAGTTCCCTATATTAAAGGATTAGAAGATATAGAAGATTTAATGAGAGAGGTTAGTAGTTGCGAAAAGTGTATGATAGTTTCAACTATAATAACTGTAAATGTAAGAGAATATCTAACACAAAAGTGTTTAGAGAAAAATATATCAGTAGTAAATGTACTTGGACCAATAATAAATGTAGCTTCATCTATATTAAATAAAATGCCTGATAATAACCCAGGTGCAATGTGGAAAACCGATGAAGTTTACTTTAAGAGAATTGAGGCAATGGAATTTGCTATGCAATATGATGATAGTAAAGACTACAGAGGACTTAAAAATGCAGATGTTGTACTTATAGGATTATCAAGAACATCAAAAACACCATTATGTATGTATTTAGCTAATAAAGGAATAAAAGCTATAAATATACCCCTTATGCCAGAAGTAGAAATACCAGCGGAACTTTTTGAAATAGATAAGAAAAAGATCTTTGGATTAGTAATAAATCCTCTACAATTAATAGAAATACGAAAAAGAAGATTAGATAAATTTCATAGAATGCCTACAGGAATTGAATATGCAAGTGATGCTAGAATTTTAGAAGAATTTGATTTTGCAGATAGAATAATGAGACGATTAGGATGTAAAACTATAGATGTTACTCAAAGAGCTATAGAAGATACGGCGTTAATAATACTAGAAGCATTGGGGCACCAAAAGTAAAATACTAGACATATAATCTGTTATCTATAGCTGCATTAGAGTTTTGGATAACAGATTATTAATTATATTTATATTAACCTATAAAAAGACAAAAACACCTATAAAATAATTGTTTTCAAAATAAATCTATAATTTTATTAAAAAATATGATTAAATATGTTGACAATAGTTTTTTTAATGATAATATTTATTCATCGCCTAAGGCAAGTCAAGTATTTTAAAAAATAATAAAAAATATGTTGACATAAACGACTTAGGATGATAAGATAAGAAAGTCGCTTGAGGGCGATGAAGAAAATGGTCTTTGAAAATTGAACAGAAAATAAGTTAAGTAAAATAAACCAGCAATTCTTTTAGACGTCTTAAAATTAAGACTCAAAGTAAT
>NZ_JANKAF010000046.1:0-3814 GCF_024622765.1 Clostridium mucosae
TTATATCTATATACGAAAATAGCACCTAGTTTATACTAAGTGCTATTCTCTAACTAATCAAGTTAATTTAAAGAACATTTTAATTATATCTACTTTTATTCAACTTTTAAATACCTTTTTACGTATCTTTCTTATCTTCTCACGAATTAATTAATATCCTTAACATTAATTGACTTTTTGAATAAATTATATATATATATATAATATTCTCGCTTTAAGATAATACTATTATCGCTAGAATGTATTACTATATTTTTTATCATTTTCTTCCTAATCGGTAGCATTCATAATTTGTATGTTACCGATTTTCGTTTTATTATTTATAAATAAAGAGCACCCATACTAATAGTAAAGGTGGTTTTTATAATATTAATTCCTTATAATTTAAGCACCTAGATTGCTCTGGGTGCTTTTTATATGTTATTCTGTATATTGTAAATATCCGCTCTCTATAATATAATTATAGTATAAAATTCTTATGTTATCGAGGTGATACTATGTTTAAAAGACTTAAAGCTTTATATTCTAAGCAACTTACCAAAATCGAAAACTTTGATGATGATACTGCTAAAAAGAAAGCATATATAAACGAGCGTAATATTGAGTTTTCAAATAACCTACATGAAAAAATTAACTCTTCTCAAGATAGAATAAATAGCATAAGAAAGTCTATTCAAAATACAAAGCTATAGGCTCTATAATTTTAGAATTTTTATTTATGCCTAAAATATCTGTATATGTAGTTTCAAGTACAGTATCTAATGATGAATATATCTCATCAAATGATGAGTATCCAGTATTAAAAGTATCTTCAATGCATTTTTCTCTTTTTACTGCCTCTTCTATTGTACTTGTGAATCTTCCTAATATTTTAATTTTTCCTGAATAATTGAATCTTATTTTTTGGGTTGATTCCCTTAAAAATTTATCATTTAACGGTATTATATATCCGTCACATAGTAGGAATTTTGAGAACGGCATAATATTCCTTGCAATATAAAAAATCCTTTTAGTTTCTCTTTGTTCTTTAATAATAGCCTTTCTTTTTTCTTCTTTCATTTTATTGGATAATTTAATCGTATCTACATTCCCATTAGCTGTTTTTTCTTTTTCATATTCTTTAATTCCATTATCACCCATGAATTCAATAAACTCATCTGTATAAATATTAATTATATAATCTAAATCTCTAATAGTGTACTTTTCAGCTACTTCCACATAGTCTCCTATTTCACATTCTTTAATATCTCTTAACCTAAATTCTTTATTTAAGTATTTTCTTAGTTGTTCAAATGCATTATCGTGTAGTACTTTTTCTATTAACTCTCTCCCTGATTCTATTTGAGATAAAGTATTAGTTGTGTTTATTACATCCTTATCCTCTGAAAACTTCATATTAAATACACCTTTAAACCCAAGTTCTGATGAAAATCTTGATTTACCTGGAAGACTGCTTTCCTCCTTTGAGCTTGCTATTTCATCGGCTGCCTCATTAACTGTATTTTTGATTAATCCATCATTTATTTGTGATAAATATGAATTTAATACATCTGTGTCTAAATAAATAAAATGTTTCATTATAACTCCTCCTATTCTCTTTATATTCCATCAAATATATGCTATAATAGAAGTAAGTTTATTAGAATATATTTGATGTTTGAACTCGTGTTGATTTGCTGTCATATTATGAGTTCTTTTTCATTTATTCTACAATATTTTTGGTAAGTTTGTCCATTATTTATACGAACAAAACGGCGAGTAAGTAATACTTTTCCTACCTACTAGCCTTTAAACATACTATAATTGTTTTCTTCTTTCTGCAATTAATTGTTCTAGCTCTTCTAAATCTTCTAATGTTGCTTTATTTCTTATAAAACTCCTTGCACTACTTCTACTTCTCAAATAGTTCATGTGCTCTTTATTACTTTCATTCCATTTTTTATTTGCTCTTTCCCTAGCTTCACTAATTTTTTTCTCTGCCATTAAAAGCCTCCTGTTATATAAATTGTACTATTAAATTTATTATGCTTGTTATTAATGCTATAACTGATAATATAAGTGTTATCTTTAATAGTTTATCATTTCCTATTTTCAATTTAACCCCTCCTATGATATTATTCTATTAGGAAGAAAAAACAGCGATTCTTTTTTTCGGAGGGATTAACTCCCCCCTTTTGATTAGTTCAAAATCTCTTTTACTATTTGAATTAGGTTATTTAGTATTAAGAGACTTGTATTTATGATAGTTAGTATTATTGCCAGTTTTCCTAACTTATCATCTTGTTGTTTTTTCTTCCTTTTGTGTTTCATCAACTCACCTCCTTACAATTATATTGTACTACATGTAGTGCATAAAGTTAACACTTTTTTGCTGTTTTTTGTTAAATTTTCTATATTTTTATAAATAAAAAACCTAGTAAATAAGGTTATTATTCCTTACTTACTAGGCTTAATACTAAACTAACTTAGCTGCATTCTTAAATGTTACATATCTATTTGTATCTTCTGATTTACCACCTTTGTGCTACCAGTACAGCACTAAATAAATCTGCGTCTCCATAATAAGTTACTATTTTTTTCATATCGAATTTTCTCTCCTCTACTACATTATTATTTGTGTTTATTTTTTTATTTGATATAGCTTCTGCTATTGTTTGACCTATTTTGTCCTGTCCTAATTTCTTATATAAAGCTACGTCTTCTGTAGCTTCTACAAAACATACCTCTACAATCACACTAGGCATTGTTGTAGATTTTAACTCATATAACCCTGTAGATGTTTTTACGCCTCTATTTTTAAAACCCAAGCTACCAAGAGTATTTACTATCCTTTGAGCATACTCTTCATCATTATAATTATCTGTAGTTGAATATACCCATGCTTCTGTTCCTATTGCTCCATTATAGCTAGAATAAGCTTTATTAAAATGTATAGATATAAATAAGTCTGCTCCCCAATTGTTAGCTTTATTTACTCCATATATTAGATCACTATCTCTATCCATATTGCCTGGAGTTACATCTAAAACAGTATGTCCTAATTGTCTTAAATATTTAATGACACTATCTTTTACTTTTCTATCTTCTACTACCTCATTTATAAGACCCTCACATCCAGTTGCTAAATAATTATGTCCTCCTCTAACTGCAATCTTCATATTATCATTCCTTCTTTCATAAATTAAATTTTGAATGAAATAAAAAGAAGCAAGATTACTCCTGCTCCTTCTCTATTTTACTTATTTGCTTGTTTAATTAATTGGTTTGCATATACTGTTACACCAGTTACTAATATACCTTGTATTATTGAATTAATATTAAATCCTAATAAGGCTATTGCTCCTATAATACCAAATACTAATAATATTACTGGTATATATTTATCTAATACCTTTTCTGTTCCTTTTATTATTAATCCTATTACATATAATGCTGGTATTAATATTAAGGCATTTTCAATTATATATTCTAAAATTTCCATATTAATTTTCTCCTTTTTCTCTTAAAACTTTATCTAGTTTATTATCCATATGGTCAACTTTCTTTACTAAGTTCTCTGTTAAAACTCTATTACTTGTACTTAGTTCCTCATTTGTTTTTGTAACTCTATCTAGGTTTGTTTCTATCCTTGGCCATATCTTTTTATACATAAACCATATTAATAAAATACACATAGCCACTGGAAAAACAAAAATATTAAACAACTCTGTTACTTCATGCATAAATTACCTCCTCCATTTAAATTTAAATACAAAAAAAGAGACTAGATTTCTCTAATCTCCATTTGACATAATACTTGTCTTTAATGTATTAT
>NZ_JANKAF010000047.1:0-3731 GCF_024622765.1 Clostridium mucosae
ATTTAGCTATTTAAAAATAATTAAATATTTATTATAATGTTATTGGGGAAAATATATTTCTAAAAAGGAGAATACTTATGAAAGAAGAAATTAAAGAATTAAAATATTACATAGAGACATGGGGATGTCCGTTGGTAGAAATATAGAAGAGTTGTAATATGTGATTTTTACTAGGTTTAAGAGTTATATAGGAAAGTAACAATTAAGCCATTTTTAAATTCAATAGATTTTATTTGCCTATCTTTAACTATGATTTTTTTGATTATAGCATTAACAAAATCCTTTATGCTATCTCGTCCAATACTAGTAATAAGGGGTTTAATTTTTATATTACCAGTCATAAGTTGCCTAGAAAGTTCAAACGTAGCTACATTTAAAATAAAGTTTATATTATAGCTGGATGACTCTTTAGGAGTAGAGTTATTTAGTTTTTTATTTATTTCTTTAATTTTATCAGCAATTGTATTTTTTTTAATTAAATAATCTTTAGTAGACATTTCAGCTTCATCAAATAAGTATAAATCTTCTAATTTGTTAAGAGCTTTTTTATATTTTTTTAATTTCAAATGTAATTGATCAAGATTTAAATCAATAGTATTATTTTCTTTTTCTTTTTTTAGTTTAAATATATTTTTATTAGAACGATAAATAGAGTTATGTACATGATCTATTTCCTTTATTCCAATTACATCTTTAAATTTGTCACCTAAAAGTAATTTTTTTTCAAGTTCATTTATAGCTAAAGATTTTTTTGATTTAGATATTTTCAAAATATTAGATATAAAATTTAAAACAAATTCTGATACAATAGTATCACTTACTGTTTTTTGAGTGCATCCTAATTTATTATATCTACCTTTGCATGCATAAATGGAAGGAATATATCCATCTAAATGAGGTTTATCTTGTTTAGCATACATATTATTACCACACTCGTCACATTCAATTAAACTTGAAAAAATATGAGTTTTAGTATTACTTCTAAATTTAGCATTATTTCTTTCGGCATTTAAGTCCATAATATCATTACATTGCTTCCATAGTTCTTTAGTGATAATTGCTACATGGTTATCCTCAATGATTATCCATTCATTCTTATTTTTCTTTTTTCCTCTAGAAGATTCTCTATAATTATACCTATAAGTACCTTCATAAAATGGATTTCTTATAATATCACTAACTGTTTTAGTTGTCCAAGTTCCGTTTCTTTTAGTTCTTAATTTATTTTCATTTAAAAAATTTCGTATTATTGTTGTTGATTTATATTCTTTATACATTTTATAAATCAAGATAATTATTTCTTTTTCCTTTTCATCTACTACAGGAAACTTAGACGTATTGTCCCATCTATAGCCTAAAGGAAGAGGTGCACCATTCCATAAGCCCTTAGTTGCTCTATCAATCATTACTGCAGTTACTCTTTCAGCTGTTAATTTTCTTTCAAGTTCTGCAAATACTAAGATAATTTTAAGCATTGCTTCACCCATGGCAGAAGAGGTGTCGAATTGTTCGTTTTTACTTATAAAAGTAATATTATATTTTTTTAATTCTTCATACATGGTACAAAAGTCTATTAAATTTCTGCTTATTCTATCTATTTTCCAAACTAATAAGTGAGAAAATTCACCTGTTTTTATTCTATTTAACATGTCTTGATAAGCTGGTCTACTGGTATCTTTACCACTAAATCCAGCATCTTCAAATATCTCATAATTATCTATACCAAGCACAAATTTAGAATAATTAATCATATCATTTGTTTGAAGTGGAAGAGAATCCTTATCAATCTGATGGTTTGTAGATACTCTTACATATATAGCGCTTTTTTTCATAATATCCTCCTTAGAAATTAAGAGCTATGATATTCATAACTCTTAATTTTTTATTTTACTAGATTTCAAAAGATTTAAAATCTATTATTAAATTTTCAAATATACCTACTTTAATTTGATCATTGAATGTATATGAAGTAGGTGCTCCGTAAAGTTCGCCTTCTAATTTATATACTAGAATAGCTTTTTGCATGGGGTTTACTATCCAATATTCTTTAACTTTATATTCCTGATATAAACTTAATTTTTTTATATAATCGTTACTTGGATTAAAAAGAGAAACAACTTCAACAATCATATCAGGAGAACCGGTGCAACCTTTATCTGTTAATTTATTTTTATCACAAATAACAGATATATCAGGCTGAACAATATTTTTGGAGTTTTTAAGTTCTTCATCATTATTTTTTAAAATTACATCAAAAGGTGCAGGATAAACCTTACAAGTACCTTTATTATTTTTTATATAACTTCTTATTTCGGTTATAATATCCGTTATTATTTCTTGATGCATTCTACTAGGTGCTGGTGACATTGCGAAAATCTTCCCATCTATAATTTCAACTACTTCATTATCTGCAAAATTCAAATAATCATCATAGGTATAGATTTTATTTTCTATCGCATTAGAATTCATTTAATTATCTCCTATCTTTATAAATTTTAATTAAATTTAAGCTGGATTTTTTTTTATTTCTACTTTTTTTAATTCTTCTGATTTTTCTGATACTTGATATATTACCCCTTTTTGCTCTGCTATAAGTTCAGCTCTATATAATTCAACTTCACGATCTATTGAATTCATATCAATATCTTTTGTAGCAGTAATTTCATTATCACTATCGCTATAACTATTTTTAAATTCACCAATAAGCTTATTAATAAATTCATCTCTAAACTCCTCGGAAACTCCGAAGTAACTGGTGACAATAGCTTTGATAATGTTAGTCTCTAGAGCGGTAGCATTATTTTTCTTCAAGAAATCATCTAAAGAAAAAGTATCAGATTTAGCAAACATCTCACCAGTACCATTACGAAGCCATTCTTCATTAACATTAAACTCTCTACAAATATCAATAACTATTCTATCTGTTATGCTTCTTTTACCTTTTTCAAGAGAAGAAATGTGAGATCGTGTAACATTAATTTTATCTCCTAGCACTTCTTGACTTAAATTTAAAGTTTCTCTTAAAATTCTTAACCTTTCATTCATTTAATCACCTCCTAAAAAGATAATATCATTCCATTGTCAACAATGCAACTTTTTTTGAAAAATAAGTTGACAAAAGCATCATTGCAACATATACTGTAATCAAAGATACTATTTTATGTGTCTTTGTAACATTCATCTTAAAAAATATTTGAACAACTATATCACATCAGTAGTTTTCAGTTCAAATTCGTTGGTAGAAATAAAGAAAATAATTAAAGAAAGGAATTGAAAATATGAAAATAACACTAAAAAAACAAGAAGAAACAAGAGTTCAAAGAATAGTTGAGTTTGTAAAGTCATTAAATGAACAAGAGCAAAAAGCTTTTGAATGTTTTATTTCAGGGGTTAATCTAGGTAAAGGAATGAAACATTAATAGAGATAAAGTTATTTATTGAATTTAAGCAAGGAGGAAAAATGGATATAACGATAGAAAAAGCTTGGGAGTTATTAAAGGAAAATGGAATTGAAACAGAAGAAGAGTTGGAAAAGAAATTAAAAGAAAATCCTATTGAAATAGGTATGTTTACATCACCTTTTCCTAGAGAGTTAAAAGAAATTAATTAATATATAAATTTAAGTTAAGGAGTGTATTATGATCAATAATAGTTTATTAGAAAGATTTAAGAAGATTTACGAAGAAAGAACAAATAATAAAGTATCTTGGAGCAATTTAGACAAAGAAGGG
>NZ_JANKAF010000048.1:0-3728 GCF_024622765.1 Clostridium mucosae
TATATAACCTAAATTGAATAATTCTATAAGTTTAGAATCCTCACTATTTGTCCAATTATTTTTTTTAATCACCGAATCACCTCTAAAAAAGATTATAGTTTGCCCATACCATAAGGGTGGAAAATTTCTTAATTTCACTATTCATAAATTATTTAATATTCATTAACAAACCTTTAACTTTTCTTCTTTTTAGCCATTTTCTACAAAAAAATGGCTATTAATAATTAAATAATTAATATAGCTTTATATTAACAATTTAATATTAATAACCTTCTTTTTCAAATACTATTTAAGCTAATTACAGTAATTCTCCATAATCTTTTTAACTGAAAAACCTAAAAATGAAAATTGCATATTAAAATCCTCCTAAATATAACTTTTAAAATTCTCTAAACATAACTTTTAAATATCACTCATTAAATAGATATCCAAATTAAAATAAAATTGAGAAAAACTTTTAAAATTTTTTTCTTATTGCATATGCAGTTATTTTAAAATTTTAAAGATTTATGAAGATATTTTTGATTTAAATTTTTTACTAAAAAAGAGTGAAGATGCATATCTATATAATATAGATCTCCATATTTTACACAATCCTCTAATTAATATATAACAAAACAAAGGACCTCGCGTTTCGCGAGATCCTTTAAAATTTCCAACTTTAAGTAGATATTCATTTATCACTAAATATAAAAAATTTGACCAAGGGGCTTGTGGGGCGATTTGAAACCCACATACTAAAACATTTTTTCATTCTCTTTTATAAAATCCTTTTGCATTTCTATATAATCAACTAATGGTTTTATATTATCCAATGTTGATTCTTCTAAGGCCCTTTTATATTCATTTGAAGATTCACCATTCATATATTTTAAATCTAACCTATTATCTAACAGTTGCTTTAAATATATAAATCTACCTATTCTACCATTCCCATCTTGAAATGGATGTATACATTCAAATTCAAAATGGAATTTTGCTATATCATAAATTGTAACTTCCTTTAAACTATAAAAATTTTCTATAATTGCATTCAACTTCTCTTCTACTTCCCAAGGATTCGCAGTATCAAATTTAGCTCCAAGTATTCTGTTTTGATATTTTTTAAATACTCCTGCTAACCCCATATCATACAATCTTGTTCTATACATTAAACTAGCATGCCATTCTTTTATCATTTCTAAAGTGAGTTTTTCATCTATTTTATCTAATACCATATCAAAAGTATAGAAAGAGTTAACAGTTTCTTGAACATCATCTAAAGAATGAACTCCCATTACTATATTTTTTTCAAATAAAAGTTGAAGCGCTTCTGTTGTAAATGTACTCCCCTCTATTTTATTTGAATGATATATAAAATCGTATTTTAAAATTTCATTTAAAGAATTGTGAATTCCCTTTGTTTCTTTTAACACCTTTAAAAATCTATGATAAAACTCATTCTTCATTATCTTCTCTACACCTCATTAATAAATTTCATTATATATTCTATATTAAATTTAATTACTTATCTTACCTTAAATATTAATTATTATATTTATTATACCCTATCTAAATTTTTTATAAAATAAAAAGTTCCCTTATTTAATTTTTCTTATGACCTCCCATTAGCTACAAGTCATCAGATAATTGAGAACTATTCTATTCCATGGTGTTGTTTCTGGAGTGCTAAGTATACAGCTTGATTAAAAAAAGATGATTTTATATCATCATCTGTTTACTCTATACGAATTATATTAAATTGTAATTTAAAGAAGAACTGGTTTATTCCCTGAGGTGCTTATGGGGCTCAAAGAGGCCCACTTTCTTTAAAAATACTTTTGCTCTATATTTTTTACTAAAAAAGATTTAATATGCATATCTATATAATATAGATCTCCATATTTTACACAATCCTCTAATTAATATATAACAAAACAAAGGACCTCGCGTTTCGCGAGGTCCTTTAAATTTATAAATTTTTCTACACCACAAATACCAAAATCATAAATAACTTTATTCATTTAAAATTTTCAAAATACCATCACCATATTTTTCAATCTTCACTTCTCCAAAGCCAGAAACATCTTTTAGTTCTGATTTTGTCTTTGGCATTTTTTCTAATAAATTAGTAATTTGTTTATCACTAAAAATGAAATATGTTTTGTATTCTCTGCTCTACTCATTTGAAGTCTAAATTCTTTTAATTTCTTTATTAAAATTTCATTATTACATACACTATCAATATTATTATTAATTATATTGCTTGTACTATTATTAATTATATTACTTGTACTATTATTGATGAAAGTATTGTTATTTATATTAACATTTATATTTATATTACTTATATTGATACTTTTATCAATATTATTTGTGATATAATTTTTATCTTTATTCACAATATCACTTTGCAGATTATCAATACTACTCTCATTAATCTTTTCTATATGATTAATTTTATCTTTACGTATTGTTTTATTATTTCCTTTATCATTATAAGCATCAACTAATTCTATTAACTCACGATACTTTTTTAAAAAACTTAATTTGCTAGGATTATGTAATGCAAGCAATTGTTCTGCAACATCCTTCATTTCCTTATCACTTAGAGCCATTAACTCTGATTTAGCATTAACTTCTTTTATGTAACTAATAAGTTGATCTGCTTTAACAACCTTATCTTTAATTTCTTTCTTAGCATATCTTGAATTTAAAACTGTTTTAGGATTAGCCAATACTACTATTGATTTATAATTATCATTAAAATATTTATCAAAAAGAAACTTAGAAATAAAATTACTTTTAGACTCTTTCTTTATCCTCTTTAATACTTCCAAGTGCCTTTCATTTTGAGTTATTGGAGAATATATTCCTTCCTTTATAAACCTTCCATTGAAATTATAAGTTCTTATGAAATTTCCTTGTGAATTTATTTCTATATTACCTATAAGATTCTTACATTCAATTATAAATATAACTTTTCTTGTTACCACTATATAATCAATTTGTGCAGATAAATCTTCACTTTCTAAACATATATCATGCAATATATACATTGGTATTCCACTATTTTTAAGCTCAAAAGCTATATTATTCTCTCCAAATTCCCCAAGAGTTGCAATCTTTAATTCTTTTTCTATTTTTCCCTTTAGCCCTTCTGGTGTTCTGCTATGTAATTCCTTTAACTTAGAAATATAATATTTTGATTCACTTTCTTCCTTTAAAAATATAGGTTTATCTAGTTTATTAAATAAAGCCATTTTGTACCTCTCATAAAATCCAATTTATAGTATATATAAATTATACTTTATAAATGTATATATTTATATAATTCTTATCAATATTTTACCAGATTTTGTTTTTACTAGCACTCGAAATTTTTATATAACTTTATTTTGTAAATTGAAATCATGACCACCCGTAAAACGGGTGGTTTGCACTACGCCTATAAGGCTTTGTTACTGGCTGTACTACTCGCACACTGAACAGTTTGCCAACCGCATTATTTTCACAGGCTACCCATTAAATGGGTCTACTTCTTGCCTTTTTCTACTTGCTCACCCGTAACCGGGTCGATGTACTCTTTAAGGCTTAGTTGCTCATATGCTATATCTTCCTCTATCTGGTTTCTTATATACTCTTCAATAACTTTTTTATTGCGACCTACTGTATCAACATAATATCCTGTACACCAAAACTTTCTATTTCCATACTTATATTTTAAATTAGCATATTTATCAAAAATA
>NZ_JANKAF010000049.1:0-3504 GCF_024622765.1 Clostridium mucosae
AGCTAAGTTAGTTTAGTATCAAGCCTAGTAAGTAAGGAATAATAACCTTATTTACTAGGCTTTTTTATTTATAAAAATATAGAAAATTTAATAAAAAATAGCAAAAAAGTATTGACGATACGCGATTAATCGCGTATAATAGTATTATAAGATAAATCAAACGGAGGTAAGTTAAAATGACTAAGAAAGAATTAATGATAAAAGCACATCAAATGACAAAGGAAATTAAAAATGAATATCAAGAAGTTGATTATAAATTCCAATTAGGTTTATGTTTAGCTTATCTTCAAAGTGAAGGAGAGGTTGAAATGGCAGTAGAAGAAAAATTACAAAACTTAGGATATAAAGTTTGGAGTAAAAATGATTCAGAAGGTAATGTTATAGCTAAAAGAATATATGTTAATAATTTAATGGAATTAGCTGAAAAATTAAACATTGAACTTTTAAATCCAAAAGCTTTAAGAAAAAATAGTATGTATTTTGATTGCATGACAGAAAAGTTTTGCTTTAATGTAACATCAAGCAGAGTTGCAATAGTAGAAAGGATGATTGAAGAATTAAGAAAATAATATGAAGAGTTGCTAGATCTCTTTAAAACTAGCTAATAAAAAATATTGGAGGAATGTAATTATGAATAAATTAGTTGGAGTTAGATGGGGAGATTTAAGAGAGGAAACTAAGAATTTTCTTTTAGGAAATTTAAATGTTTGGGAAGATATAAAAGACGGTGAGTGTATATTTGACTTAACAGATAGTCTATCTGTAGCAGGATATATAAAGCGTACAGAGGATGATATTGAGTATATAGTAGATGATGAAGCTATTATATATAATCCTAGTGAGGGACTTTTATTAGAGGCTAAAGAATTAAAATTAGAAATAGATGAAGTAATGACAGTAAATGAAGCTGCGGAAATATGGGGGAAGGCAGAAAGCACTATAAGATCAGCTATAAATAGCAAGAAGTTCGTTCCAGGCGTGGATTATAGAAAAGCAGGCAGAATAACTCTTATAACGAAAGAGGCTATGGAAAGGATTTACGGAGAGAAAAAATGTCACAAGGAATAAAAAAGAATTTAATAGGAAGTAAAATTAAATTGCCATTAATAGAAAGATAGATGATAAAGATATAACAAAAAATTATTAATAGGAAATATATATAATAAAATGAAAATCGGCAACATACAAATTATGAATGCTACCGATTAAGAAGAAAATGATAAAAAAATAGTAATACATTCTAGCAATAATAGTATTATCTAAAAGAGAGTATATTATACATATAATTTATTCAGAAAGTTAATTAATGTGAAGGATATTAATTAATTCGTGATAAGATAAGAAAGATACGTAAAAAGGTGTTTAAAAACTGAATAAAAGTAGATATAATTAAAAAGAAGATACATCGTAGTAAAGATTATTTAATTTTTACTAGCATCATTTGTTATACATAGAATAGCACTCAGGTTAATTGGGTGCTATTCTTGTATATTGAAGTCGTGAAATAATAGAATAAATACGCTAAAGATTATTTCAAGAAGTAGGAAATTTGCTTATAATTAAGTTGTAATACTTATTAATTAATTATAAAGTAATAATGATTCAACACATCATTCATGCATATTTCAACTATAATTTAAATATACTGATAATAATTGTTTATAAGTATTACATAGCTCTTAATTTTTATCAGGTAGCACTCGGTTCATACTGGGTGCTATTTTCGTATGATAAGATAAAATATACGTTAAATACTATTTTAGAGATGAATAAAATTAGATATAATTGAGAATATAATACTTAATAATAGCTCTGTATGTGTATGTAGTTATTTCTCTTTGAAAATTCTAATTAGGCTATAAGTATTATAGATAACTTTTTAATATTTATCCGTGGAGCACTCGGTTTATACTGGGTGCTTTTTTATGTTTAAATATAATGAAAAGCAATATAAAAATGTATAATTTTAAGTTGTGTATCTATATCAACAGTATTTCCTAAAAAGATTTTAATATACTATTAATAAAAGTCGTATTTTGTCGCATTTAAAGATATTTTATCGAAACTCTTGATAAAATATTAATTTTAATATTAAAATATCTATGTAATTTTTATATTAATAAGGAGGATTAAATAATGAAAAACAAAAGTATAATTTTAACATTAATAGTATCACTTTTTATTGGAATAGCATCCGGAAGTAGTAATATGACTCAGCAAGAATATGAGAAACTTGTAAGTAATATGGATTCACAAGTTTCTCATATTGCGGAAATTGATAAACTTATAGCTAAAGAAAAAGAAACAAATGCAGTATTAGTTTCTGAGAAAGAAGAAAAAGAAAGAATCGCTAAGGCCGAAGCAGAACGCTTAGCTAAAGAAGCAGCTGAAAAAAAGAAATCAGAAGAGGAAGCAGCTAAAAATAATTCATCTAATAATACTTCAGGAAATGTTGCTGCTAATTCTGGAAATAATAATACTAGTTCTGGGAATACTGTTACCAATAGAAGTGAGGAAGCAATTGGAGAAATGGTGTGGCTATCAGAAACAGGAAATAAATATCATAGCAAAAACAATTGTGGAAGAATGAATCCAAATAGAGCAAGACAAGTAACGTTAAAACAAGCACAAAGTCGATATGAACGTTGTGATAAATGCTGGTAGGAGGATATTTTAATGGGAATTAGTTTTAGAAAATCAATTAAAATAGGAAACAATACAAGGATAAACCTATCTAGTAAAGGAGGCCTTGGAATATCAACTGGTGTTAAAGGGGCTAGAATAAGCACCAATAAGCAAGGTACAAGAATTTATGGATCTGTAGGCCCTATGAGATATCAGAAAAAAATATCTAAAGCTTCAAATATATCTAAAATTTCAAATATAGAAACAGTAAATGAAAGTCAAACGAATACTAATATGAAAGAGACTACGACTGAATCTAATAAAAAAGGTTTTAAGAAGTTTTTTAAGAAATACTATAAACAAATAATTATTGCAATTATTGGATTAATGATAGGAAGTTTAATTGGAGGAATTGGAAGAATTTCAAATGCTGAAGTTGAACAAGTAAAAAAAGAAATAGAGACTAACAATTCAATAATAAGAAAAAAAGAGAGCGAGTTAAATAGTATTTTATCTCAAAATGAAAAATTAAGAAATTAGAACTTTAATTTTAAATTATTAATACATATTATTAGTAAACTAGACAATTATATTATATCTATCTTATTTTGACATAAGACTAAGAAATAAAAAATATATTAAAATCATAATAAATTTGATATACTTTATAGTGGTTTTTATATAAATGGAGGAATGGAATTTTGAGTAATTTAAAGAAAAATAACAATAATAAGAAACTCTTCTATATTCAAACATGGGGATGCCAAATGAATGAAGAAGATTCGGAAAAGCTATCAGGTATGCTTAAAAGTGTAGGATACACTAAAACTGAATCAATAGAGGAAGCTGGCATAATAATATATAATACTTGCTGCGTAA